>JAOPZW010000002.1 GCA_025963905.1 Solirubrobacterales bacterium
GGCAGCCCGGCCGCCATCAGGATCGCAGGCCAGAACACGGTGTGGAACTTCAGGATGTCCTTGCCGATGAGGTGGTAGTCGGCCGGCCAGAAGCGCTCGGTGAGGTCCTCGCCCTGCCGGGCGTAGCCGAGCGCCGTGTAGTAGTTCAGCAGCGCGTCGAACCAGACGTAGAACACGTGGTCGGGGTCCCACGGCACCGGCACGCCCCAGGTGAGCTTGGCGCGCGAGAGCGAGACGTCCTGCAGGCCGCTCTTGATGAACGACAGCGCCTCGTTGTAGCGCTGGCGCGGGGCGACGAAGTCGGGCTGCTCGGCGTAGAGGCGCTCCAGCGGCTCCTGGAACGCGCTGAGGCGGAAGAAGTAGTTCTCCTCCTGCTCGCGCGTGAGCTCGATGTGGTGGATGGGGCAGCGATTGCCCTCCTCGATCTCGTTCTCCACCTTGAAGTCCGCGCAGCGCGGGCAGTACCAGCCCTCGTACAGGCCCTTGTGCACGTAGCCGTTGTCGTAGACGCGCTGGAGCACCTCCTGCACGCGGGCGACGTGCTGGGGATCGGTGGTGCGGATGAAGAAGTCGTTGGAGACGTTCAGGCGCGGCATCAGCGCCTTGAAGCGCTCGGCGTTGCGATCCGCCAGCTCCTTCGGCTCGAGCCCCTGCGCCTTGGCAGCGTCGGCGACCGGCTCGCCGTGCTCGTCGGTGCCCGTGAGGAAGAAGACGTCGTCGCCGCGCTGGCGATGGTGGCGCGCCATGACGTCGGCCGCGATCGTCGTGTAGGCGTGGCCGAGATGCGGCGCCGCGTTGACGTAGTAGATCGGCGTGGTGACGTAGAAGGACTGGCGCGACATGCGGCCATGGAGGCTACATGCGGCTTGACAGCGGCCCGCCCCGCAGGCCTGCCGCGGCCGCGCGGCGCCGGCGCCTCGTTCGCCGGGTGAGGCCGCCGAGGGGCACCCCGGCCGCCAGCAGGCCGACTCCGATCCAGGCCAGCGACGGGACCGCCGGCGGCGCGACCGGCGGCGCGGGGCGGCGCGATGGCGTCTGCAGCGGCGCCGGCAGAGTGGGCCGGGCGCGCGGCGCCCCGCCCAGCGGCGGCGGCGGCGGGACCGGATCGGGGGCGAGCAGCCCCAGCGGGTCGACGTAGCCGAACCGGCGATCCGCCACGCGCGCCCCGAGGCGCAGACGGCCCTCGCGCCCCAGGGTGCCCAGGCGCGTGCCGGGCGCCAGGCGCGACCCGGCGCGCACGGCGACCTCCCCAAGGCCGAGATGCGTGGCGGCAAGACGCCCGCACCGCACGGTGACACCCAGGCCGCCGCGCGGGACGGCCCCGGCGAAGGTGACCGTCCCCGAGCACGCGGAGCCCACCGGGGTCCCGGGCGCGGCGGCGATGTCGATCCCCCGGTGCTGGCCCGCCGCGTACGGGCTTGCCGGGGTGACGCGGAAGCGCCCGGTCAGCTCCCCGCGCAGCGGCCAGTGCCAGCGGGGCGTGGCAGCGGCGGCGGCCGGCGGGGTCGCGAGCCACAGCAGCACGGCGGCGAGGGCGAGCGGGCGGCGCATCCGGCGATGCTCCCGCGCCGCGGGCCGGCCGCCGCGCCCCGCGCCAGAGACGTCACGAAGTCGCTACCGCTCGGACTCGGTCAAGGCGCGATACAGCGCATTGGCGCTCGTCCCGGTGAGCTCGGCGACGACCGCCGCAGCCGGCCGCGGCTTGGCGCCGGCCGCCACGAGGCGCTCCAGCGCTGCGACCGCGTCGCCCAGCTCGCCGGCAACGTCGGCCGCACCGCCCACGACGATGACGATCTCGCCCTTGGGGTCGGCCTGCGCGTAGCGGGCCGCGAGCTCGCCCGCGCTGCCACGGACGATCTCCTCGTGGAGCTTCGTCAGCTCGCGGCACACCGCGACGGGCCGGTCGGCGTCCAGGTCCGCGAGCACCGCCAGCGACGCGGCCAGGCGCTTGGGCGACTCGAAGGCGACAAGCGTCTCGGGCGCGCGCAGGAGCGCCTCGAGCTCGCCGCGCTTGCGCGGGAGGAACCCGGCGAAGCGCCACGTCTCCGCAGGCAGCGCGCTCGCCACGAGCGCGGCGAGCGCGGCGCTGGGCCCGGGCAGGACCTCGACGGCCAGTCCCGCGGCCACGCACGATTGCACCAGCACGAAGCCCGGGTCGCTGACGAGCGGCATCCCGGCGTCGCTCACGAGCGCGACGACGTCACCGCCGCGCATGCGCGTGACGAGCTGCGCGGCACGCTCGCGCTCGTTGTGCTCGTGGTAGCTGACGAGCGACGCGCTCACGCCGTAGCGGTCCAGCAGCACGCGCGTGCGCCGCGTGTCCTCGCACGCCAGCACGTCGGCGGAGCGCAGCGCGTCGAGCACGCGCAGCGTCACGTCACCCAGGTTGCCGATCGGCGTCGGGCACACCACGAGGCGCCCCGGCGGTTGGGACCCAGTGGCCGAGGCCACTTCACCCATCGCCGCCGGCCAGCCCCTCCATGGCGAGCACCGCGGCGCCGAGCATCCCCGACTCGGCGCCGAAGCGCGCGGGCACCACGCGCACCCGCTCCACGAGCGCCGGCAGACCGCGGCGGGCGAGCACGTCGCGGGCCGGCGCCAGCAGGAGCTCGCCGGCCGCGATCGCCGCACCGCCGACGACGACGACCTCGGGGTTGAAGATGTTGACGAGGCTCGTCAGGCCCACGCCCAGGTGGCTGCCCATGTTCGCCACGACGTCGCGCGCGGCCGCATCGCCGTCGTGGGCGAGCTCGGTGACCAGGGCGCCGGTGATCTCGCGGCCGCTCGCCAGCGCCCGCCCGAGCTCCGACTCGGGGACCGCCCGCGCCACCCGCAGCCCCTCGCGCCCCAGCGCGTTTCCGGAGACGTAGGCCTCGAGGCAGCCGTGGTTGGGACAGGCGCCGGGGCACGGGAGCCCGTCCTGGGCGATGACGATGTGCCCGAGCTCGCCCGCCGCCCCGACCGATCCGCGGGCCACCTTCCCGCCGACCAGCAGCCCGCCACCGATGCCCGTGCCGAGCGTGAGGAGCACGGCGTCGGTCGCGCCCTGCGCGGCGCCCCACTTCCACTCCGCGAGCATCGCGGCGCTGCCGTCGTTGTCGAGGAACACCGGCAGTCCGAGCTGCTCGGCCATGAGGTCGCGGATGGGCACGTCCACGAGCGGCAGGTGGTTGCAGGCCAGCGCCACGCCGCGCTCGCGGTCCACGAGGCACGGGATGCCGAGGCCCACCGCCTCGATCTCGCCCTCGTGTGCTTCGCGCACCTCCTGGACAACGTCTACGATGTTCGCCAGCACCGTGCGCGTATCGCCACCGCGCCCCAGACGGTAGGCACGGTGGTGCACTTGCAGGTCCTCGTCGACCGTCCCGGCGAGCAGCTTCGTCCCCCCCAGGTCGACGCCGATCACACAGCCGGCGGCCATGTCGGCCACCTTACACCGAGCCATGCGGGACACCCCGAACAGCACCGAGGCGCCCGACTACCGGGTGTACCGCGCCCGCCGGCGCCTCCTTCCCGGCCGGGGCGACGGCGGCTGGTCGCTGGGCGACCTGCGCCGCCGCGACGGCCGCGGGCCCGGCCGGCGGACGCGCAAGCGGGTCACCGTCGGGCGCGTCGTGCGGTGGCTGGCGGCGGCCGTGGCGCTGTGGCTGCTGGTCTCGCTCGGGGCATTCCTGGTGAGCGGGCTGGGCGCCGCCCATGTCGACAGCGAGGCCCAGGCGCAGCTCGATCCGGGCAGCTCCGGCCTGTTGTCCTCCACGACGACGCTGATCCTCGGCTCCGACGCGCGCCCCAAGGGCTCCAAGGAGCCAGGGGCCAACGCCTCCGGCAGCCGCTCGGACACGATCATGCTCATGCGCTCGGGCGGCGGGACGTCGGCCAAGCTCTCGATCCCGCGCGACACCATCGTCGACATCCCGGGTCACGGGCGCACGAAGATCAACGCCGCGTACGCCTACGGCGGCGCCGGGCTGGCGATCAAGACGATCAAGCAGTACCTCGGGATCCCGATCAACCACGTCATCGAGATCAACTTCCAGAACTTCCCCACGCTCATCGACTCGATGGGCGGCATCGACTACACCGGCAGCTGCGTGGTCTCGGTGATCAACGGCGGCTACCGCAACGGCGGCATCACCCTGCACCTGACCGCCGGCACCCACCACATCGACGGCAAGCGCGCGCTCGCGCTCGCGCGCACGCGCAAGAACGCCTGCAACCACGCCGAGGATGACCGGGCGCGCGTCCGCCGCCAGCAGAAGATCCTGGCCGGGATGAAGAACCGCGTGGTCTCGCCGGCGGGCTTCATCCGGCTGCCGTGGATCTCGTGGCAGACCCCCCGGGCGATCCGCACCGACATGGGCGGACCGTCGCTGCTGGCGTTCACCGGCGGGGTGGCCGCCTCGGGCACCGCGCCCACGCGCGTGCTGCCGGGAACCCCCACGCCGACCGGCTCGCTGATCGTCACCGACGCCCGCAAGCGGGCGGCCGTCCAGCAGTTCCTGAACGGCGGCTAGGTGGTCGCCGAGGAGCCGGAGTCCGGCTTCTTCGACGGCGGGGCGGAGGAGTCCGAGGACGTCGAGGACTCCTTTGACTCCTTGGACCCCTTGGACTTGGCGTCGTGCTTGTCCGCGCCGTCCGAGGCCGACTTCTCCATCTCCCGCGCACGGCGCTTCGTGCCGTAGTCGGTGTTGTAGAAACCCTTGCCCTTGAAGTGGACGGCGACCGGATGGAACACGCGCTGCACGGGACGGTCGCATCGCTCGCACGAGACGATCGGGTCGTCGGTCATGCGCTGCATGACCTCGAACTGGTGGCCCTTCTCGCAGCGGTACTCGTAGATCGGCATGGCACTCTGAGTATAGGAGTGCCAACCCTCCGGCGGGGCTGCGTGGGACCGGGATGCGGCCTCGAGTGGCACCGGCCACGAGTCCACTAAGGTCATTCGCCGTGACGGACACCGTGACCATGGACAAGATCGTCGCGCTCTCGAAGCGCCGCGGCTTCATCTTCCCGTCGTCGGAGATCTACGGCGGGCTGGGGTCGACCTACGACTATGGCCACTACGGCGTCCTGCTGAAGACGAACGTCAAGAACGAGTGGTGGCGCTCGATGCTCCAGGAGCGCGACGACATCGTCGCCCTGGACTCGGCGATCCTCCAGCACCCGCGCGTGTGGGAGGCCAGCGGCCACCTGGCCGGGTTCACCGACCCGCTCGTCGACTGCCGCACCTGCGGGCAGCGCTTCCGCGCCGACCATCTCGACGACCTGTCGTGCGGGCGCAAGCCGTCCAAGCACCCCGGCGAGACGCCCGAGTGCGACCTCACCCCCGCGCGCGACTTCAACCTGATGTTCGAGACGACCGTCGGACCGGTGAAGGAGTCCGGCTCGACCGCGTACCTGCGCCCGGAGACCGCGCAGGGCATCTTCATCAACTTCAAGAACGTCCTGCAGTTCTCGCGCAAGAAGCCGCCCTTCGGGATCGCGCAGATCGGCAAGTCCTTCCGCAACGAGATCACGCCGGGCAACTTCATCTTCCGCACGCGCGAGTTCGAGCAGATGGAGATGGAGTACTTCGTGCCTCCGGCCGAGGCCGCGAAGTGGTTCGCCCACTGGCTGGCCGAGCGGGAGCGGTGGTACATCGATCTCGGCATCCGCCCCGACCACCTGCGGATGCGCGTGCACGCCGACGACGAGCTCAGCCACTACTCGAGCGCCACCAGCGACGTGGAGTACCTGTTCCCGATCGGATGGTCCGAGCTGGAGGGGATCGCCAACCGCGGCGCATTCGACCTCACGCAGCACACCGAGTACTCGGGCGAGAAGCTCGAGTACTTCGACCAGGCGACGGGCGAGCGCTACGTCCCCCACGTCATCGAGCCGGCCGCGGGCGCCGATCGTGCGACGCTCGCCTTCCTCGTCGACGCCTACGACGAGGAGGAGATCGACGGCGAGCAGCGCACCGTCCTCAAGCTCCATCCGCGCTTGGCGCCGGTGAAGGTCGCGGTCCTGCCGCTCGTGCGCAAGGACGGCCAGCCCGAGCTCGCGCGCGAGGTGTATGCCGCCCTCCGGGGCCGGATGCAGACCGAGTACGACGAGGGCGGCTCGATCGGCAGGCGCTACCGCCGACAGGACGAGATCGGCACCCCGTACTGCGTGACGATCGACCACCAGTCGCTCGAGGATCGCACCGTCACCGTGCGCGACCGCGACTCGCTGGCCCAGGAGCGCGTGGCGATCGACGACCTGCCGGCGCTGCTGTCGGAGCGCCTCGCAGCCCCCTGGCAGTCGCCCAAGCTCGCGGTCGCCTGACCGCCGGCGCGACGCGTCAGGGTGTCGGCGGGGGCGTTGGCGTGGCGCCCGTGCCGGTCGGGGTCGTCGCGGTCGGCGTGGGCGCCTGAGGCGGCGGGGCGGTCGTCGTGACCGGCGGCGGCGCCGTCGTGGTGGTGGTCGGAGTGGTCTGGGTCGTGGTCGGCGCGGTCGTCGTCGTGCCGCTCGTCGTGGTGCCGGTCGTGGTCGTGGTCGTGGTCGTGTCGCTCGTCGTCGTCTTGTCGGTCGACGTCTTCGTGTCGGGCGTCGTCTTCGCCTTGGCCGGCCCGGTGGCTCCGCCGAACAAGGTCGTCCGGTCGCTCGAGGCCGCCGAGCCGCCGAAGACCAGCTCGGTGCCGGTCAGCATCAGCCCGGCGATCGCGAAGGCCACCAGCCCCGTGACGATGGCGGCGCGCACCGCGGCACGCGGCAGGCGGCGGCTGCGCGCCTGGTGCACGGAACGGGCGGGCTCCTCGCCCGCGGCGACGGCCCACGCGGCGTCGAGGTCGCCCTCGTCCAGGCCCCGCCGGCCTTCGGCGACGGGATCGAACCGGCGCGAGGCACGAGATCGCACCGGGCGCACGGTGGTGATCACCTTCGCCGGGCGCTGCAGCAACTCGGAGACCAGCGTGACGATCACAGGCGTCACCCCCGCTCCGATGAGGGTGCCCGGGCCCCAGATGTGCGACACCACCAGCGCCGACGTGATCGACGCGAGGCTGGCGACGATCAGCGTCTTGGGGCCGACGCGGGAGTCCTTCCTGTCGTTGCCGCTCACGCGCCTTGACGGTAGCGAGATCAGGCGCCGCGGGACGTCCCGTTGACCTGCGACTCGCCAACTGACCCGTCGGTCAGTATTGTCGGAGGCCCCGGGTTCGACGAGGAGAGGGATATGGCCGCGACCGCCCCGCAGTCGGTCACCGACGCGATCAGCTACGAGGACCTCTACGCGCGCTGGGAGCGCGGCAACTGGCGGGCGACGGAGATCGACTTCGCCCAGGACGCGATCGACTGGCGGGAGAAGCTGACCGCCGAGCAGCGCCGCAGCGCGCTGTGGCTCTACGCCCTCTTCTTCCACGGCGAGGACTCCGTCGCGGACAACCTCTCGCCGTACATCGACGCGGCGCCGCTGGAGGAGCAAAAGTACTTCCTCACGACCCAGCAGGTCGACGAGGCGCGCCACAGCGTCTTCTTCCGGCGCTTCATGCACGAGGTCATCGGGCTGGGCGACGGCACGACGGCGGGCACGCTGCGCGCGACGCACGACCAGATCACCTGGGGACACCGGATGGTGTTCTCGCGCCTGGACCGCATGGCCGACGAGCTGCGCGCCGACCGCTCCAAGCCCAAGCTCGCGGCGGCCGTGACGCTCTACCACGTCGTCGTCGAGGCGAGCCTGGCCCAGCCCGGCCAGCACATGATCGAGGAGTACCTCGAGGAGTTCGACGTCCTGCCCGGCTTCCGCGAGGGCATGCGCAACGTCGCGCTGGACGAGCAGCGCCACATCGGCTTCGGCGTCAAGCTCCTCGCCGACCTCTACCGCGAGGACCCCGAGCCGATCGGCGAGGCCATCGTCGGGCTGATCCGCGAGGTCCTCCCGTGGACCGCCGCGGTGGCCAAGCCGCCCAACTGGGACCGCAGCTACACCGAGTGCTTCGGCTTCACGCTGGAGGACCTCGGCGAGGCCGGGGCACTGTCGATCGAGCAGAAGCTGCGCGCGATCGGCCTGCCCGTCGACGACCTGCCGCGCTTCCCGATGCCGATGGACCTCCCGCCGCGCGAGCGCGCCATCCGCGGCCAGAAGATGCTGCGTGCCGGGCTGCTCGGCCCCGGCGACGAGCCCGTCGTCGCGGACCCCGACGCGATCGCGATCCTGTTCGACACCCTGCGCCGCCAGGCCGATCCCCGCGCGGTCAGGCCGGGGACGACGATCCAGTGGGTCTTCGCCGACGCCGAGCCCTGGTACCTGTCGCTCGCCCGCGAGGGCGCCAGTGCGACCCAGGGCCTCGCCGCCCACGCCGACCTCACGCTGCGCTGCCGCTTCACCGACTGGGCCGACGTCACCTCCGGGCGCGCCGACCCGCGCCGGCTCATGCTGAGCCGCAGGCTGAGGCCCAAGGGCGACTGGCGCGTGCTGCTCGCGCTCGGGAAGGTCCTGGGCTAGATGGTTCCGGCGGTCCGCTCGAGCCCGGCCTCGAGCGCGGGCGGATGTAGGAGCGTCTGCGCGACCGTGCAGTAGCGCTCGGCCTTCTCGCGCAGGGCCTTGAGCTGCTCGTCGGACGCGTCAGGCGCGTCGATGCGCCAGCGGAGCCGGATCGCGGCGAAGCCGGCGCCGACCTCGCGGTCCAGCCCGAGCGTGCCGCGCAGGTCGAGGTCGCCCTCGACCTCGGTCTGCAGGCTGCGCACCTCGATCCCCATGGCGGTCGCGACCATCTGCGCGGTGAGCTGGGCGCAGGCGGCGAGCGCGCCGAGCAGCAGATCGCCGGAGCACGCCGCGGTGCCCGCGCCGCCGACTCCGGTGTGGGCCTGGGCCTCGTAGACGGCCCGACCCAGGTCGACCGAGCAGCTGATCGGCGCGCCCGCCTGGTCGCCGCGCGCCCGCAGCGTGATGCGCGCGCTCGCCGGGTCGGCGCGGTAGCCGTCCTTCAGCGGCTCCTGAACGGTGCGGAGATCCATGCGCCGACCTTACCCGGGCGGGCTCGGCGTCCGCCCGGACCCGTCAGCCGCGGTCGTCGAGCAGCACGCGGACGGCCAGCGCGCCCGCGCTCACGGTGGCCGAGAAGTCGTGAGCGGGGTCGGTGAGCATGCGCATCGCGACGCCGTCGGACAGCGAGAACAGGACGTCGGCGATCGCCTCGGGTGCGGCGCGCAGGCGCAGGACGCCCTCGGCCTGCTTGGCGGCGAGCAGCCCGGCGACGTGGTCGCGGGTGCGCCGCAGCAGCTCGGCCAGCTCGGCGGCGATCTCGTCGTTGCGGCGCGAGAGCGTGAAGAGCTCGAAGAGGACGGCGATGGACTCCGGGTCCTCGCGGACGAGCTCCTCGAGGGCGTAGACGAGGAGCGCGATGAAGTCGTCGGCCGAGCGGGCGCCGGCGAGGCGCTGGTCGAGGATCTGCAGCCGCAGCTCGGTGTCCCGGCGCACGACCTCGGCGAGCAGCCGCTCCTTCGTGCCGAAGTAGTAGTGCAGCAGGCCGCGCGAGACGCCCGCCTCGCGGGCGACGTGGTCGAACGTCGAGCCTGCCACCCCGCGCCGGGCCACGCTTGCGCGCATCGCGTCGACGATCCGCTGGGCCTTGTCGCCCTCGATCGCCTCTCGAGCCGCCTCCGCCTCCATGGCCCAAGCCTAGATGAGTTCTTGCTGGCCGGACAGCCAGCGGAGCGGCCGGCCCGGCGGCGGAACACGCGCCGACCGTCCCGCGAACCCACCCTGGGCGCCAGATGCACGAATACGACAGAGGGCGCCCGGAGGCGCCCTCGTCCAAGCTCTGGCGGACCGCCGTCGCTAGTTGTTGGCCGCCGCGGAAGCGGCCGGCGCGGGCGGCGAGGTCGTCGACGTGTAGTCGAACTCCTCCTCGGCGCCGAAGAGCGCGTCGAGCACCTTGTTGCGCAGGTCCTCGCTCAGCGCGAGGGCCAGGCCGGCCCCGACGACGCCGACGAAGAGCATCTTGCCGATGCCACCGCCCGAGCGGCGGCCCTTCTTCGGTCCGGCGCGCAGCGCCGAGCCGGCGTCGCGCAGCGCGTCGGCGGCGGTGGACAGCTCCTTCTGGAAGCGCTTGTCGTCCAGGAGGACCTTCGTCGTGGCCTTGCCGTTCGAGAGCCGGGCGAACGCCTTGCGCGCGCTGTCGTACGCGACGCGCACGTTGTCGCGCAGCTCCCCGTCCTGAACGATGCGCTGGACGTAGGGGTTCGTCCAGGCATCCCCGGCGGCCTTTTGGGCCTTGGCCGCCTTCTTGCTTGCTCCCATGCCTTCCACCTCAGCTCGCTTGCGATCCGTGGTCAGCATATACCCGGCCCGACGGGGCCGGAAGCGGGGCGGGGTCAGGCGAACCGGCCCCGGTCAGGCGCGAGCGGGGCGCCGCGCGCGCGGCGCCTGCGGGCGGCCGTTCTTGGACGGGGCCGGCCCGAGCGCGGTCTCGAGCACCTCGGCGACGTCGTCGACGAACACGAACTCCAGGTCGCGGCGCAGGTGCTCGGGGATCTCGTCGACGTCGCCCTCGTTGAGCGACGGCGCGATGACGGTCCGGATCTTGTTGCGCTGCGCGGCCAGCGCCTTCTCCTTGAGGCCGCCGATGGGAAGCACCTGACCCGTGAGGGTGACCTCGCCGGTCATGGCCACGTCGTCGCGCACCGGGTGGCGGGTGATGAGCGACACCAGCGCGGTCGTGATCGTCACGCCCGCGCTGGGGCCGTCCTTGGGCGTCGCGCCCGCGGGGACGTGGATGTGGATGTCGTTCTCGGCGAACCAGCCCGCGCCCAGGCCGGGCGCCAGCCGGTCGACGTGGGCGCGGACGTAGGACAGCGCGGCCTGCGCGGACTCCTTCATGACGTCCCCGAGCTGACCCGTGATCAGCAGGCCGCCCTTGCCGGGCATCGACGTCGCCTCGATGAAGAGTACGTCGCCGCCGACGGGCGTCCACGCCAGCCCCGTCGCCACGCCGGGCTCGCGCGTGCGGCGCCTGGCCTCGGGGACGAACCGCGGCTTGCCCAGCAGCTCGCGGACGCGCTGCTCGGAGATCAGCACCTTCGTCCGAGGGCGCCCGTCGCTTTCGGCGATCTCACGCGCGACCTTGCGGCAGACGCCCCCGATCTCACGCTCCAGCCAGCGCACGCCCGCCTCTCGCGTGTAGTCGGAGATGATCGCGCGCAGCGCGGGGGCGTTGAACGAGATCCAGCTCTTCTTGAGCCCGTTGCGCTCGATCTGGCGCGGCACGAGGTACCGCTTGGCGATCTCGAGCTTCTCCTCCTCGGTGTAGCCCGCCAGCGCGATGACCTCCATCCGGTCACGCAGCGGGCCGGGAACGGTGTCCAGCGTGTTCGCGGTCGTGATGAACATGACGTTCGAGAGGTCGAACGGGACGTCGAGGTAGTGATCGCGGAAGGAGGAGTTCTGCTCGGGATCGAGCACCTCGAGCATCGCGCTGGCCACGTCGCCGCGATAGTCCGCGCCCATCTTGTCGATCTCGTCGATCATGAACAGCGGGTTGTTCGACCCGGCATCGCGCAGCGCGCGGATGATGGTCCCGGGCATCGCCCCGATGTAGGTCCGCCGGTGCCCGCGGATCTCCGCCTCGTCGCGCATGCCGCCCGCGCTGATGCGCTCGAAGGCGCGGCCCAGCGCGCGGGCGATCGAGCGCCCCAGGGACGTCTTGCCCACGCCCGGCGGGCCGACGAAGCAGAGGATCGAGCCGCGGGCGTCGGGCTTGAGCTTGCGCACGGCGAGGAACTCGAGGATGCGGTCCTTGACCTGCTCGATGTCGTAGTGGTCCTCGTCGAGCACCGAGCGGGCGTGGGCGAGGTCGAGGTTGTCCTCGGTGGAGTTGTCCCACGGCAGCGACGCGATCCACTCCAGCCAGGTGCGGATCACGCTGTGCTCGGCCGCCTGCGGCGGCAGGGACTCCAGGCGCTTGAGCTCGCGGTCGACCTGCCTGCGGACGTCCTCGGGCAGCATGATCTGCTCGAGCTGCTCGCGCAGCTCGCCGGCCTCCGCGGCCGACTCGTCGAACTCCCCCAGCTCCCGGCGGATCGCCTCGAGCTGCTGGCGCAACACGTACTCGCGCTGGGTCTTGTCGAGCTCGGACTGGACCTGCGTCTGGATCCGCGTGCCGATCGAGATGACCTCGAGCTCGCGCGCGAGGATCTCGACGAGCCGCCGCAGCCGGCGGACGACGTCGACCTCCTCCAGCAGCTCCTGCCGCTCCTCGGGCTTCAGGCGCAACGAGCCGGCGATGAGGTGGCTCAGCGCGCTGGGGTCGTCGATGTTGGCGACGGCGAGCTGCAGCTCCTCCGGCAGGTAGGGCGCCGACTCGACGATGTTCGTGAAGGTCTCCTGGACGTTGCGCATGAGCGCCGTGAGCTCGGCTGACTCCAGGAGCTCGTCGGGGAGCTCCTCGACCTCGGCCACGAGGTAGGGCGTCTCGCGCACCCATCGCTTGATCCGCACCCGCTGGCCGCCCTGGACGAGGATGCGAAGCGTGCCGTCGGGCACCTTGAGCATGCGCGCGATCGATCCCACGACGCCGACGTCATGGAGGTCGTCGGGACCGGGAGACTCGATCTCGGGGTTCTTGGAGGCGACCATGACGAGCGTCCGGTCGCCCGCCAGCACGTCGTTGACGAGCTGGATGCTGCGCTCCTGGCCGACCGCGAGCGGCAGAAGGGTGTCGGGCAGCGGCACGGCCTCGCGCAGCGGCAGGACCGGCAGCGTGGCGGGGAGCAGGCGCTGGGCGCCGACGGCGACTTCGCGCTCATCGCCCGAGCCGGCGATCTCGATCACCGCCCCTCCGCGACGTCGTCGTCGTGTGGGACTTCGATCGGCACGCTCAGCGAGCGCGGCTCCGAGCGCGCCAGCGGCAGCTCGACGCGCAGGATCCCGTCGCGGTACGTCGCCTTCGCATCGTCGGCGACGACGTCGGCGCCGAGCGGGATCGCCCGCCAGAAGGGCCCGAAGTCGATCTCGAGCTGCTGGTAGACGCGCCCCTCGGCATCGGTCGGGCGACGGTGGCCGGCGATCACGAGCTCGCGCCCCCGGATCTCGAGCCCGATCTCCTGCGGATCGATCCCGGCGAGCTCCGCGTGGACGACCGCGCGGGGAGGGTCGCCCTCGTAGAAGACGTCGACCGCGGGAAGGAACCCGCCGCGCCGGGTCGCCGCCAGGCCGCGGCGATCGAAGGCGTCGCTGAACAGCTCATCCATCTCGCGCCGCATGCGCTCGAAGTTGGCGAACAGGTCGCGTTCGCGTGCCATGTCCGGACTGTACCTAGCGCTCTCGCGCGGACTTTCCAGGAAACCGCCTGCTCGTGCAATGGGTGACACCGGCGCCGGCGGCGGGCCGCACCAGGGGTCCCGCCGCGAGCGGGCGCCGTCCGGCATGCTGGCTGCATGCGAGAGGTGCTGCGCACCCCGGGTGCCCCGACGCTGTTCGCGGCCGCGTGCGTGGCGCGACTGCCCATGGGCGCGCTCGGGCTGCTGTTCGTGCTGCACACGCAGCAGCTGACCGGCTCCTACGCCAAGGGTGGGCTCGTGGCGGGCGTCAACGCGATCGCCCTCAGCCTCTCCAACCCGCTGCTGGCGCGGGTGGTCGACCGGCGCGGCCAGAGCCTCGTGGTGCGCGCGGGCGCGCCGATCGCCGCCGCGGCGATCGTGGCCGGGGCGCTGCTGCCGGCGAGCGCGCCGCTCGGCGCGATCCTCGCCTGCGCGGCGGTGGCCGGCGCCGCCCAGCCGCCGATCGGCGCGTGCATGCGGGCGCTGTGGCCCGCGCTGCTGGACGACCCCGTGCTTCGCCACACCGCGTACGCGATGGAGGGCGTCGTGCTCGAGGTCGTCTACATCTGCGGCCCGCTACTTATCGTCGCCGGCATCGGCAGCTGGTCGCCGGCGGCCGCGATGGTGGCCTGCGCCGTCTTCATGGTCGGCGGCGGCCTGGCCTTCGCCGCCCATCCGGTCTCGCGCGGCTGGCGCCCGCACGCCGACCGCGCGCGCGACCTGACGGGCGCGCTGCGCGCCGGGGGCGTGCGCGTCCTCGTGGCGGTCTTCCTGCTGTGCGGCCTGGCGGTCGGCGCGGTCGAGGTCGCCGTCCCGGCGGCACTGGACGCCATGGGCCACCGCGGCCTCACGGGGCTGCTGCTCGGCGTCTGGGGCGTCGGATCGATGCTGGCGGGCTTCACCGTCGCCCGGATCGGCGTGGGACCCGATCCGCCCCGGCGGTTGGCGTTGCTGCTCGCCGCCTGGGGCGCGACCCACGCGGTGATCGGGGCGGCCGGCTCTCCGCTCGTGCTCGGGCTGCTGCTGCTCCTGGCCGGTGCGGCGATCGCGCCGACGTTCGTGTGCGTCAACGCGATGCTCGACGGGCTGGCCCCCACGGGCACGCTGACCGAGGCCTTCACCTGGACGTCGACGGGGATGCAGGCCGGCGCGGCGGCCGGCAGTGCGCTGGGCGGTGCGCTCGTCGAGGCGGCGTCGCCCGGCGTGGCGATGGCGGTGCTCGGCGGCGGCGGGATCCTCGCCGCCCTCGTCGTGCGAGCGGCGTCGTCGGGGACGCTGCGCCCCGTCGTGGCAGGCGGCTACAGCTCGTAGACCGCGCCCTCGTGGGCGACCGACACCGGCCCCTTGAACGCGCGCTCGGCCTCGTGGCGCGCCCATAGCTCGTCCAGCTCGTCGGAGATGTGGGTGAGCACGAGGCGGCGCACCCGCGCGCGCTGGCCGTGGTCGCCGGCCTCGGCCGGGGTGAGGTGGCCGCGCGGGCCTTCGCGCTCGGGCCGGGGCAGCGTCGCCTCGATCATCAGCAGGTCGGTGCCGTCGGCGAAGCGCACGAGCTCGTCGTTGGGGGCGCTGTCGGCCCCGTAGGTGAAGCGGCCGCCACCGTTGGTGGAGGCGATGTCGACCGCATAGGTCGTCGTGAAGTGCGGGACCTCGTGGAAGCGCACGCGCAGCGTCCCGACGTCGAGCGCCTCGGCCGGCTCGTACTCGCGCAGGTCGAACGCGTTTTCGATGAGGTCCTCGTTGCCCCACGCGCCGACGACGCGGCGGAAGGTCTCGGTCGCGCCCTGAGGCGCGTAGAGGATCGGGCGCGCGGGAGAGTCCGTCCCCGGCCAGCGATCGACCGGCACCGGCTGCTGGCGCGGGGCGTAGGTCAGCGCGTAGGAGAAGGGGACGAGGTCGAGGAAGTGATCGGCGTGGAGATGGGAGATGACCACGGCGTCGACCGCGACGTAGTCGCGGAAGCGGCGCAGCTTCGAGAAGACGCCGTTGCCGCAGTCCAGCAGCAGGCAGCGACCATCCTCCTCGACGAGATAGCCACTGCACGCCCCGTCGGCGTCCTGCCACGACGGTGACTTGCCCAGCACCGTGATCCGCACCCGTCCGTCACTCCCTCCATCGCAACGTCTGGGACTCTAACCACTTCGATGAGCTTCGAGACCGCCACCATCGTCCTCGGTGGGCTGCTCGTGACGGGGGCGCTGCTGTCCGGCCTCGCACACCGCAGCTTCCTGTCGCTGACCGCCGTCTTCGTCGTTGCCGGGTTCGCGCTGGGCACCGGGGGTGCGGGCGTCATCGAGATCGATCCGCACTCGGCGTTCGTCGGGGACCTTGCCCTCACCGCGCTGATCCTCATCCTGTTCCGCGACGGCCTGGAGGTCGAAGCCGAGATGCTGCAGCGGGCGTGGCGGCTGCCGCTGCGCAAGCTCGTGCTCGCGATGCCGATCACCGCGGGCATCGTCGCCCTCGCCGCCCACGCGTTCACCGACCTGTCGTGGACGGAGTCCTTCCTCGTCGGCGCGCTGCTGTCCCCCACCGACCCGGTGCTGTCCTCCAGCGTCGTCACCAATCCGCGGGTCCCGCGGATCATCCGCCACTCGCTGAACCTGGAGTCGGGCCTCAACGACGGGCTGGCGCTGCCGCCGGTGCTGGCGCTCGTCGCCGCGCTGCATGCCGGCGACAGCCACTTCGTCTGGTGGAAATTCGTCCTGCAGGACGTGACGCTCGGCGTGCTCTTCGGCCTGGCCATCGGCTTCGTCGCGTCCGTGGCGATGCCGCGCGGCGACTGGAGGGCGTCGATGCCCGCCCACCAGCGGGCGCTGTTCGCGCTGGGCGTCGCCTTCCTGGCCTACGGCGTCACGGTCGCCGCGCCGCACGGCAACGGCATCATCGCGGTGTTCGTGTGCGCCATGACGCTGGGCATCCGCCGTCCCGACCTGCGCCGCTACTTCGAGGCGCGGTCCGAGGAGATCATCGAGGTCGTCAAGCTCGGCATCTTCGTCGTCTTCGGCTCGCTGCTCACGCTCCACGGCCTGTTCGGCGACGGCTGGGCCGCGGTGGCGATCGCGGTGGTCACGCTGCTGCTCGCGCGCAGCGTCGCGGTCTGGCTGGCGCTCGCGGGCACCCGCCTGGACGCGGCGACCAAGGGCTTCATGGCCTGGTTCGGGCCCAAGGGCGTGGCGACCATGACCTTCTCGCTGCTCGTGCTCAACGCCGGCATCCCGCAGGGGGCGCGGATCTTCAACCTGGCGGCGCTCGTCGTCCTGACGTCGATCGTCGTCCACGGGCTGTCGGACACGCCCGGCTCGAACTGGATCGCGGCCCGCGCCGAGCGCGCGGAGGCCGCCGATGCCCCGCCGGCGCTAGCGGTGTAGCGCCGCCTGCTCCTGCGCGGTCGGGAAGGCCCAGGCCGAGCGCGTGAGGCGCTCCTGGCGGAAGTGGAAGCGCATCTGCCGCGGCGGGCGCAGACCCTCGGGATGGTCGGGGCGGAACGTCGCGCACGGCTCGTCCACGCTCAACGCGCAGAGGAGATTGCAATGGAAGTAGCACTCCTCGCACGACACCTTCTTCGCACCCGACCGTCCCTTAGGCACCCTGAAACCGACCTCCTCGCCGTGGTCCACACGACGTTCGCTGCTGACCGAACGGCGCGCAGCAAAGCACAGCGAATGAAGGTCAACAACGCGGTTGTTCGCTCCGCGCAGGTTTTTCGCCCGGCGGCCGGCGGGGGCATCTCGCAAATGCCGCAGATTTCGCGGGAGGCACCTCCATTAGCCGTGGCTACGGGGGATTCCTCCCCCGCCGCAGCGGCGCTCCCGCTCTTTGCGGCCTTTTCCGGTGTGCCGCTGAACAGGGCGCTCAGAGCGAGAACGCCTCGGCCGCCCGGTCGGCGATCACGGCGCCGATGGCGAGCGCCGAGGTCGCGCCGGGAGACGGGGCGTTGCGCACGTGCAGGGCGCCCGCGGTGTCCGAGAACACGAAGTCGTCGACGAGGCGCCCGTCGCGGCCGACGGCCTGCGCCCGGACGCCGGCCCAGCCGTCCTGCACGTCCTCGTCGCGCAAGGCGGGGACGTAGCGCCTGCAGGCCCCCACGAACGCGCTGCGGCTGACGGCCAGGCGCAGCTCCGACAGGCCGGTGCGCCACCAGCGGGCGGCCAGGCGCCAGGTGCCGGGCCAGGCGAGCGTGTCGCGCAGATCGGCGCCGCGCACGGTGCGCAGGCGGTAGGCATCGCGAGCGCCGACGATCAGCGCCGAGGGCCCGAGCAGCACGTCGCCGGACACGTGGCGCGTGAGGTGGACGCCGAGGAACGGCAGCTCGGGGTCGGGCACCGGGTAGATGAGCCCCCGCACGAGGTCGCGCGCCTGGGGGCGAAGCCGCAGGTACTGCCCGCGGAACGGGACGATGCGGGGGTCGGCCTCTGCGCCTGCGGCACGCGCGAGCCGGTCGGCCCAGGCTCCGGCGCAGAAGACGGCGTGACGGGCGACGATCGCGCCGTCACCGTGGTCGAGGTGCACCAGGCCGGCGGTGCGCCGGACGCCGCGCACCTCGCGCCCCAGCGCGAGCTCGCCGCCGGCCCGGCGCACGTCGTCGCCGAGAGCGACCGCCACGGCCGGGAAATCGACGATCGCGGTGTGGGGCGAGTGCAGCCCGGCGACGCCCGCGCAGTGGGGCTCGACGTCTGCGATCTCCCCGGCCGTCAGGCGGCGCAGGCCCGGCACGCCGTTGGCGCGACCGCGGCGCTCGAGCTCGTCCAGGCGGCCCAGCTCGGAGGCGGCGAGCGCGACGATCACCTTCCCGCAGCGATCGAAGGCGATCCCGTGGCGCTCGCAGAAGTCGCTCAGCCGGGCGGCGCCGTCCACGCACAGGCGCGCCTTCAGGGAGCCGGGCGCGTAGTAGATGCCAGCGTGGACCACGCCGCTGTTGTGGCTCGTCTGATGGGCTCCGAGCCGCGGCTCGCGTTCCACCACGGCGAGGCGCAGCCCGGGATGGCGCTGGAGGAGCTCGCGCGCGGTGGCCAGCCCCAGGATGCCCCCGCCGACCACGGCGACATCGAACGGGCGGGCGCCGGGCATCGCGGGATCGTATGGGTGGACGGCAGCCGGGATGAGGTCCCGCCCGGCCCCCGGCCGCCATCGTCATCCTTCCGCGCGTGCAGATCCTGGTCACCGGAGCCACCGGCGCCGTCGGCGCCGAGCTCGTTCCGCGCCTGGCGCGCGACGGCCACACGCTGCGTGCCCTGGCCCGCACGCCGTCGCGCGTGACCGCGCCGGAGATCGACCAGGTCGTCGAGGGTGACGCCGTGACGGGCGCGGGGCTGGACGCGGCGCTGGACGGCATCGAGGTCGCCTACTTCCTCATCCACTCCATGGAGACCGTGCCCGACGGCGCCGGGACGTTCGCCGAGCGCGACCGTCAGGCCGCGGCGCTCTTCGCCGAGGCCGCCCGGCGCGCGGGGGTCCGGCGCGTGGTCTACCTCGGCGGGCTGGTCCCGCGCGAGGGGCGCGCGTCGCCCCACCTGGCCAGCCGCCTCGAGGTCGAGGACCTCCTCCTGGGTGCCGCACCCGAGGCCGTCGCGATGCGCGCGTCGATCGTCATCGGGGCTCGCTCGCGCTCCTTCCGCTTCCTGGTGCGCCTCGTCGAGCGCGTCCCCGTCATGGCGCTGCCGGCCTGGCGCGCCAACCGCACGCAGCCGATCGACGCGCGCGACGTGCTGGCCTTCCTCGTGGCCGCGGGCACGTCCGACGTGGTCGACGGGCCCGTCTCGGTCGACATCGCCGGCCCCGACGTCCTGACCTACGCCGAGCTCATCGAGCGCATCCGCGACGCCCTGCTGATCGGACGCCCGCGCCTGGATCTCCCGATCACGATGACCCCGGTGGCGAGCCGGGTCGCCGCGGCGATCGCCGGCGAGGACCACGAGCTCATCGGACCGCTGATGGAGGGCCTGTCCGGCGACCTCCTCCCGCGCGACGACCGTGCCGCGGGACTGTTCGGCGTGCGCCTGCACACCTTCGGCGCAGCCGTGGACCGCGCACTGCGCGACCTGGAGGCGACCGAAGAGCTGGCCGCCCGATAGCGTCCGGCGCGATGAGCGAGGTCGAGACGAGCATCCGCATCGCTGCGCCGCCGAAGGACGTCTGGGCGGTGATCATGGACCCCCGGCGCCTGAAGGACTGGGTGACCATCCACCGGCGCCTGCACGATTCCCCCGACGGGCCGCCCGCGGTCGGCGACGAGATGGTGCAGACGCTGTGCCTGCGCGGCGCGAACTTCAAGGTCACCTGGGAGCTGGCCGCGTGCGACGCCCCCCACCACGCCGAGTGGAAGGGTCGAGGGCCCGCGCGCTCCAAGGCCGAGACCGAGTACCGCCTCACGGCCGTCGACGGCGGCACGCGCTTCGACTACCGCAATGAGTTCAAGGCCCCGCTGGGGCCGCTGGGCGCCGTGGCGAGCCGCGCGCTGGTCGGGGGGCTGCCCCGGCGCGAGGCCGACGCATCGCTCCAGCGCCTCAAGGCGCTGGTCGAGAGCGGCCGGTAGGACTACCTCGCCGAGTGGAACATCGCCGCGGCCTCGGCGTCCTCGAGGTCGAGAGCGATGACCTCCGAGATGCCGCCGGCGCCGACGCGGACCGGGACCGTCGCGAACTCGCCGGCCAGCCCGTACTCCCCCTGGCAGCAGGCACTGCAGGGCAGGATCCGCCGGCGGTCCAGCAGCACGGCCTCGACCAGCTCGCGGACAGCCGCGGCGTGGGCGAGCGGGCCGGCCGCGGGCTCGTGACGCAGCGTCGCGCCGAGCTCCGCCAGGCGTTCGGCCCCGATCAGCGCGGCGACGGGCAGGCCGCCGGCGGTCACGCTGGCGCCCATGACGATCGCGTCGCCGCCGGGGCCGCCGAGGGCGAGGCCCCCCACGTCGCCGGGCTCGAGGCCCAGCTCGGCCGCGACCAGCGAGCGCAGCCGTGCCGCGGTGACCAGGCCGCCGGCTCCCAGCACGCGCCGCCGCGGAAAGGCGGTGGTCGCCAGGAGGACGTTGCAGGCGTCGGCCTCGCCCGGGCCGGCGACGACCACCACGGCATCGGGGACGTGGCGCGCGATCTCCCGGGCCAGGTCCGCGAGGCCGTGGGCGCCGCCGTCGACGACTACGACCGCCGAGCCGGCCGCTTGCTCCCAGTCACCGGAGGCGACCACGTCGACCGCGGCGCCGCACACCGCCGCCGCGGCCGCGATGTCACCCGCCGCCTCGTCCCCCGCCCCGATCAGGACGACGTCGGCCAGCCCGCGCTCGGCCACCAGCAGCGCGCAGACGCCCGACAATGCGCCCGAACCCGCGACGGTGATCTTTCGACGCATGTCCCATTAACTCCCTATATGTTTGGTGGATCAAAGGGTCAAGTGCTGACAAATGAGGGGTGTTTTCGGATGGCTGACTTCCTGGATGAGAAGCGCAAGGAGATCACCGAGCGCCTGCGCGAGCTCAAGCCGCTGGTGGAGGAGTATCACCGCCTGGAGGCTGCCGCGGCAGCCCTCGACGGCGTCGGCGCGCCCGCCGCGGGACGCCGGCCCACGCGCGCTCGCCGTCCCGCAGCGCGCAGCACGAACGGCTCGTCCGGCTCCTCGACCGGCGGCCGCCGCGGGCGCCCGCGGGGCACCGGCACCCGCTCCAAGGAGGCCCTCGAGGTCGTGCGCAGCCGTCCCGGCGTGACGATCCCCGAGATCGCCGAGGCGATGGGCATCAAGCAGAACTACCTCTACCGGGTCCTTCCCGCCCTGCAGAAGGACGGCATGGTGCGCAAGGAAGGCCGGGGCTGGCACGCGCTCGAGGCCGCCTGAGCGGCAGCACCCCGAGCGCGTCCCCGCGGCCTGACTAGATAAGACCCAGCCCGTCGACCGCGTCGCGCTCGTCGGCGAGCTCCTTCGCGGTGGCGTCGATGCGCTCGCGCGAGAAGTCGGGCACGTCGAGGTCCTGCACGATCTTCCACTCGCCGCCGGCGGTGGTGACGGGGAACGACGAGATGAGCCCCGCGGGCACGCCGTAGCTGCCGTCGGAGTGCACGGCCATCGAGACCCAGTCGCCCTCGGCGGTGCCGTTGACCCAGTCGTACACGTGATCGATGGCCGCAGCGGCGGCGCTCGCCGCGCTGGACGCGCCGCGGGCTTCGATGATCGCCGCGCCGCGCTTGCCCACCGTCGGGATGAACTCGCCGGCGACCCATGCCTCGTCGCCGACGACGTCCCAGGCACGCTCACCGCGCACCCTGGCGTTGAACAGGTCCGGGTACATGGTGGGCGAGTGGTTCCCCCAGACCGCCATGTTCGTGATGTCGCTCACCGCGGTGCCCGTCTTCCTGGCCAGCTGGGCGACCGCGCGGTTGTGGTCCAGGCGGGTCATCGCGGTGAACCGCTCGCGCGGGACGTCGGGGGCGTTGCGCATCGCGATCAGGGCGTTGGTGTTGGCGGGGTTGCCGACGACGAGGACCTTCACGTCGTCCGCGGCACCGGCGTTGATGGCCTCGCCCTGGGGCTTGAAGATGCCGCCGTTGGCCTCCAGCAGGTCCGCGCGCTCCATGCCCTTCGTGCGCGGGCGCGCGCCCACGAGGAGGGCGATGTTCACGCCGTCGAAGGCGCTCTTCGGATCGTCGTGGATGTCGATCCCTGCGAGCAGCGGGAAGGCGGAGTCGTCGAGCTCCATCGCGGTGCCCTCGGCGGCCTTGACGGCCTGCGGGATCTCCAGGAGGTTCAGGTGGACCGGCGTGTCCGGCCCCAGCAGCTGGCCGCTGGCGATGCGGAACAGCAGCGCGTAGCCGATCTGGCCGGCGGCGCCGGTGACGGTGACCTTGACGGGGGTCGGCATCAGGCGTTCATCTCCTCGATCACGGCGCCGGCGAACTCGGAGGTGCCGACGGCGGTGGGGTCGTCACGGGTGGGCTTGAGGTCGTACGTGACCTTCTCGCCCTGCTTGATCACGGAGGCGATCGCGGCCTCCAGGCTGTCGGCGGCGTCGCGCTCGTGCAGATGGCGCAGCATGAGCACGCCGGACAGCATCAGGGCGGTCGGGTTGACCCGGTTGAGCCCCTTGTACTTGGGCGCCGAGCCGTGCGTGGCCTCGAACATCGCGGCTTCGGTGCCGATGTTGGCGCCCGGCGCCAGGCCGAGGCCGCCGATCATCCCGGCGCCCAGGTCGGAGACGATGTCGCCGTAGAGGTTGGGGAGCACGATGACGTCGTACTCCTCGGGGCGCGACACGAGCTGGTTGCAGAGGTTGTCGATGATCCGGTCCTCGAACTCGATCTCCGGATAGTCCTCGGCGACCTTCCGCGCGACCTCCAGGAACAGGCCGTCGGAGTACTTCATGATGTTGGCCTTGTGCGCCGCGGTGACCTTGCCGCGGCCGTTCTCCTTGGCGTAGTCGAACGCCGCGCGCACGATCCGCTCGGAGCCGAACACCGAGATCGGCTTGATCGAGATGCCGGAGTGCTCGCGGATCCTGGCGCCGCCCTCGAGGCCCTCGATGAAGTCGGTCAGGCGCAGCGCCTCGTCGCTGTCCTTCTCGAACTCGATGCCTGCGTAGAGGTCCTCGGTGTTCTCGCGCACGATGACGATGTCGGTCTCGGGGAAGCGGGTGCGCACGCCCTCGTAGGCCTTGCACGGCCGGATACAGGCGTAGAGGTCGAGCTCCTTGCGCAGGAGCACGTTGACCGACCGGAAGCCCGAGCCGACGGGCGTCGTCGTCGGGCCCTTGATGCCGATGCCGTTGCGCCTGATCGAGTCCAGCGTCTCGTCGGGGAACGGGTTGCCCGACCTCTCGTACTCGTCGACGCCGGCCTCGCGGCGGTCCCAGTTGAACGCGACTCCGGTGGCCTCGAGCACGCGGCGTGTCGCCTCGGCGAGCTCGGGCCCGGTGCCGTCACCGGGGATGAAGGTCACATCGTGTGCCATGTCACTCCGTTTCGTGGCTATGAGGCGGGCGATGGTATCGACGCGCCCGCGAAGGGCTCGACGCGACCGGGCGGCGTCTAGGATCAGGTCATGGCCACGACCGCTCCGTGCAGCGCCGGATCCGCCACCCACGACGTGACCAACCAGCCGCCGCCGCTGGCGGGACGCAACCTGTTCGAGGATCACACCGTGCTCGTGGAGGCGCTCGAGCGCGAGGGCGCGGGCTGGGCGCGGGAGCGCGCCAGCGAGGTCGGCGCGGTGTGGGGCGGTGAGCCGATGGCCTGGGGCCTAGACGCCAACGCCTACCCCCCGCGGCTGCGCACGCACGACCGCTTCGGCCATCGCATAGACGAGGTGGAGTTCCACGAGGCGTGGCACCGCCTCATGGCGCTGGCCTCCGAGCACGAGCTGCACAGCCTGCCGTGGACGGCGGGGCGTGAGGGGGCCCACGTCGCGCGCACCGCCATGTACCTCACCGCGACGCAGGCCGAGTCCGGCTTCGCCTGTCCCATCACCATGACGTTCGCGGCGGTCCCGGCCCTGCGCGTCCAGCCCGAGCTCGCCGCCGAATGGGAGCCGCTGCTGACGTCGCGCGGCTACGACCGCGAGCTGCGGCCCGCCGCGGACAAGGGCTCGGCCAAGTGCGGGATGGCGATGACCGAGAAGCAGGGCGGCTCCGACGTGCGCGCCAACACCACCGTCGCCACGCCGATCAATGGCGGCGGCGCGGGCGGCGAGTACGAGCTGCGCGGGCACAAGTGGTTCTGCTCGGCCCCGATGTGCGACCTCTTCCTCGTCCTGGCCCAGACCGACGAGGGCGTGGGGTGCTTCGCGGTCCCGCGGATCCTGCCCGACGGCACGCGCAACACGTTTCGCCTGCAGCGCCTCAAGGACAAGCTGG
>JAOPZW010000018.1 GCA_025963905.1 Solirubrobacterales bacterium
CGCGAGCTCGTCGACGGCGGGATCGTGTCGACGACGAACATCGACCTCGCCGTCGAGGCGGGGGCGAAGTTCGTCGTCGTCGTCAACCCGCTCGTGCCCTACGTCAACGACTTCTCCAAGACGGTCACGACGCTCTCTGGACGGCGCGCGCGCCACGTCAGCGACATGGGCTTCCCGCAGATCGGCTATCAGGCGTTCAAGCTCCTCGCCTACCAGCGCCTGCACGAGATGGCGCGCCAGTGGGGCGACCGCTACCCGGGCGTCGACATCGTCCTCATCGAGCCCGAGCCCGACGACGAGCTCATGTTCCAGACGTCGATCATGAACTTCGCCAGCCGCGTGGCGATCGCGCGGCACGGGTTCGAGTCGGTGACGATGCGCCTCGCCGAGGACTACGAGGACCTGCGCTCGATCTGCGAGCGCCACGGCATCGAGATCTCGGCGAACCGCGTGCGCAAGGTCGTGCGCCACTTCGGCGCCGACACCGAGAAGGAGAAGGTCCGCGCGTGGCGCAAGATCCTCGAGCAGACGACCGGGACGCTGCTGCGCCAGTCGGCCGGGGACTGACGGCCTCGGCCTACAGCGGCATCTTGCCGCGGCCCTTGCGCCCGGTGGCGGCGCTCTTGTTGGCCGCCTTCTGGGAGAAGCTGAACGGCTTGCGCAGCCAGCGCCCCAACGGCCCGGGCGCCTTGCCCGCCGTCCGTCCACCGGCGCCGAACGCGCGGTTGACGCCGCGCTGTGGCTTGGCGGAGAGACGTGGCGCGAGAAACGCCAGGATCAGCAGGACGATGCAGATCACGCCGACGGCGATGATGGTCATGGCAGCGTCGTACCCCGGCGACCGGCGCGGCCAACGCCGCTAGCGTCCGAGCGCCCCGTCCAGTGCCCGAAGGAAGCGCTCGGTCGCGGCCGCGTCACGCACCGTGACGCGCACGTGCGCGCCGTCGGCCCACGCGCTGCCGCCCTGCACGATCACGCCGGCCCGCTCGAGGCGGTGGGCGAGCTCGGCGCCGTCGATGCCTTCCGGGCGCAGCCAGACGACGTTCGCCTGGCTCTCGGTGGTGTGGACGCCGCGGTCCCTCAGGGCGCCGAGCAGGCGGGCACGCTCGCCGGCGACCGCGCGAGCGCGGCGCTCGACGAGTGCATCTGCATGGCGCAGCGCCTCCAGAGCGCCGGCCTGGGCCAGCTCGTTGACGCCGAGGTCGGGCTCGAGGCGCTCGAGCAGCGGCTCGGCGCCCTCGCCGCCCACGACGTAGCCGCACCGCAGCCCGGCCAGTCCCCAGGCCTTGGAGAACGTGCGGAAGACCAGGAGCCGCGGGTGGTCCTGCAGGACGGCGAGCGCCGCATCGCGCTCCTCGGCGTCGACGAAGTCGCGCAACGCCTCGTCCAGGAGGACCACGACGCGCTCGGGCAGCGCCTCGAGCAGCGAGCGCAGCTCGCCGGCGCCCAGCAGCTCGCCGGTCGGGTCGTTGGGGTTGCACAGCGCGACGAGCCGGGTGCGCGCGTTGACGGCGGCAAGGATCGGCTCCGCGCCGAAGCCGGCGACCGGGACCGCCTGGCCGCGCGCGCGGCGCGCCATCACCGGGTACAGGGGATACGACGGCCAGGGCGTGATGAGCTCGTCGCCCGGCTCGAGCAGCGCCTGGGCCGCATCGCTGAGCATTCGCGCGGCGCCGTCGCCCACCACGAGACGGCTCTCCTCGACGCCGTGGCGATGGGCGAGCTCGGTGCGCAGCTCGGCCGCGTGGCGGTCGAGATACCGGTGCAGGCCCCGGCGCGCGGCGAAGGTGATCGCGTTGACGATCGTGGGCGGCGGGTACTCGGGCCACGTCGTGCGGGAGAGGTCGAGCGGCTCGACGCGGGCGAGCGCCCTGCGCCTGCGCTCGCCGGCCTCCTCGCGCAGGCGCGCGTTGACCTCGTGCTCGGGCATCCCCTCGAACTGGCGGTAGTAGGAGAGGAAGCCCATCAGCCGCTGCTGGGCGCGAGCGTCGGGCCCAGGCCGCCGATGAGCAGGAGCCAGGTGACGAAGAGGATGGCGCCGATGATCGCGGTCGTCCCGAACACGCGGCCGATGATGCCGCTGCGCTGATCGACCCCGGCGGCCCGGCGAACCACGATCCACGCCGCGTCGAGGCGCTTGAGCACGGCAAGCCCGGCGAACAGCACGAACAGCAGGAAGCCGAAGCCGAGGAAGATGCCCAGGCTGACGCTGCCGGTGCGGTACTGGACCTGGGAGGCGACCCACAGCGCCAGCGCGGGGATGGGCCCCCAGAAGAGGAGGTTGACCACGGTCATGATCGCGAGGATCGCGTGGGCGAGCAGCGCGTCGCCGAGGCGGCGCCTCCGGCCGCCGCGCTCAGGCGCGGACCGGTACCGGACCGGCGCCGTGCCCGGACGGCGGCCGACGAAGAGGCCGCCGTTGTCGGTGGGATCGGAGCGCACGCCGAACCCAGGGTAGAGATCGGCGTGCGCGGCGGCGTAGCGCGGCCGCTACGGCCGCGCGTAGAGCTCGTCGAACAGCGACGCGTACTTCTCGTTGACGACGTTGCGCTTGACCTTCAGCGTCGGCGTCAGCTCGCCCGTCTCCTGGGTCAGGTCGTGGTCGAGGATCACGAACCTCTTGACCTGCTCGACCTGGGCGTACCTGGCGTTGGCCTTGTCGAGCGCGGCCTGGACGAGCGCGTGGACATCCGGGTGCTGAGCGAGCGCGGGGATGCTCGGGTCCTCGATGCCCTGCTCCTTGGCCCAGGGGACGATCTCCTCCTCGTCGAGCGTGATGAGCATGACCGGGTAGGGGCGGCGATCGCCGTGCATGACCGCCTGCGACACCCAGCGCGACTGCTTCATGTCGTTCTCGAGGTTCGCGGGCGTCAGGTTCTTGCCGCCCGCGGTGATGATGATGTCCTTCTTGCGCCCGGTGATGGACAGGTAGCCGTCCTCGTCGAGCGAGCCGAGGTCGCCGGTGTGCAGCCAGCCGTCGACGACCGCGCCGAAGCTCGCGTCGTCGTTCTTGTAGTAGCCGCCGAAGATGTTGGCGCCCTTGATGAGCACCTCGCCGTCGCCGGCGATCTTCACCTGCACTCCGGGCAGCGCCTTGCCGACCGTGCCGAACCGGTGCTCGTCCGGGCTCGACGTCGTCGCCACCGTGGCGGTCTCCGTCATCCCATAGCCCTCCATGACGGGCACCCCGCACGCCCAGAAGAACTCGAGGATCTCCTTGGCGATCGGGGCGGCACCCGTGACGGCCTCACGCAGGCGCCCGCCGAACGCCGCGCGGACGTTCTTGAACAGCTGCTCGTCGGCCTGGTCATAGCCCGCGTGCAGCTCCGGCGGGATCGGCTGGCCGGCCGCCTCCAGCCGGCGGTATTGCAGCCCCACCTGCGTGGCCTGCTTGATGAGGTCGGGGTTCCCGTGGGCGGTGACGAGCGTGTAGAGCTTCTCGAAGATCCGCGGGACGGACGGCAGGTAGGTCGGCTGGACCTGGGACAGCTCGGGGATGATCTGCTTGGTGTCGCCACCCCAGTAGGCGATCGTCGTCCCCGTATCCACGGCGACCAGCTGGATGAGCAACGCGAAGGCGTGCGCCAGCGGGAGGAACAGGTAGACGAGGTCGTCTTCGGCCTGCAGCAGGTCCCGCGCCTCGACCATGTCCAGCACGGACCGGTAGTTGCCATGGGTGAGGACGCAGCCCTTGGGCGGGCCGGTCGTGCCCGAGGTGTAGATGAAGGTGAAGGGGTCGTCGGGGGCGACCGATGCGGTTCGCTCGTCGAGCTCGGCCTGGTCACGTCCGCGGCCGCGCTCGCGGATCGCGGCGAGCGGGATCACATCCGCCGCGACACCCGCCGGGTCCATCACGACGATGTGGCGCAGCCGGGGCAGGCGGTCGCGGACGGCCTCGATCTTCGCCACCTGCTCGGCGTCCTCCGCGACGATCGCAACGGACTCGGAGTTGCCCGCGACCCACTCGCACTCCTCCGGCGAGTTGGTGGGGTAGACGGGAACCACGACGCCGCCGGCAGCCGAGATGGCGAAGTCCGCGTAGGTCCACTCCGGACGCGTCCCTGCGAGGAGCGCGACGCGGTCGCCCCTGGCGATCCCGAGGTCGATGAGGCCGCGGGCGATCTCGCTGACGATCTCGCCGACCTCCGCGAAGGTCACGTCGCGCCATTCGTCGCCGGCCCTGTGGCGGATCGCCACGCGGCCGGCGTACTTCACCGCGGCCTGCGGGAGCAGGTCTGCGATCGTCTTGGAACCCGTCGAGGTCGCGGCGGTTCCTGCCTCCATTGCCTCTCCTCCTCCTAAGGCCAGCGTGCGGGGAGGGCGATTCTAGGGCGCAATGGGAGGCTGCGCGAACCGTGGCTCGGGCGGGGGCCTTGCGGTGACGTGGGTGCGGGCTAGACGGTGACGCCGGTGGGCGTCGAAGGCGGCGCCGCGTGCACGAGGCTTGCGAGGAAGAGGGTCTTGTCGATCCTGCCCTGGAAGATCGGGACGCCCAGTTCCATGCACTTGGAGATGACTTCCTTGCGCTCGAGACCAGCTTCGCGCGCGAGCTCCGTGGGCGTCAGGTGATTTGCCATCGGATGAGACCTCCTGGTGCAGTTTGTGACGTCCTTGTTGTATACC
The DNA here is from genome assembly GCA_025963905.1 of Solirubrobacterales bacterium. Lineage (GTDB taxonomy): Bacteria > Actinomycetota > Thermoleophilia > Solirubrobacterales > Solirubrobacteraceae > JAOPZW01. Next base: position 4,624 of record JAOPZW010000018.1, read on the forward strand.
GACCCGTCCGGACGGCGGCAACCGCTGTGCGCCCAACGTGCGGATTCTCAACCTGGACGGCGGCTCTCCGGTTTCTGGCCTTCAGATCGGGTTGGGGACGTCGACGAAGACGTGGCGCACGCCGAAGCGCCGGGCCAGCAGCTCGCCGAGGCGGCGCACGCCGAACGTCTCGGTGGCGTAGTGGCCCGCCGCCAGGAAATGGATCGCCGCCTCCCGCGACCGGGCCATGACCCGCTCAGCCGGCTCGCCCGTGAGGAACGCGTCGAGGCCGGCGGCGATCGCGTCCTCGAGATGATCGGCGGCGGACCCGGACACGACGCCGATGCTGCGCACCCGCTCGGGGCCGTCGGTGAAGGCGAGGGGCTCGCGCCCGGTCGCGCTGCGCACGCGGGCGATCAGGGTGGCCGGATCGATGCCGTCGCCCGCGAAGCGGGCCGCGACGCCGATCGGTGCGCCGCGGTGCAGCGCGAAGGGCTCCCAGGACTCGCACCCCAGCGCGCGCGCGAGCAGTGCGTTGTTGCCGTGCTCCTGGTGGCCGTCGAGCGGGAGGTGGTAGGCCGCGAGCGCCATGTCGGCATCGAACAGCAGCTGCAGGCGCCGCTTCGCCGCTGGGTCGAGGTTGCGCGGCGGGCCGGCCCAGAACAGCCCGTGGTGCACGAGGGCGAGCCCCGCGCCGGCGTCGCGCGCGCCCGCGAAGAACTCGGCGCTCGCCGAGACACCGGTCGCAACCGTGCTCACCTCGTCCGGTCCGGGGACCTGCAGGCCGCTGGGCGCGTAGTCGTCGAAGGCGGCCGGGCTCAGGAGATCGTCGAGATGGTCGATGAGATCCGTGACTAACGCCATGCGCTCCGAGGGTATAGCGATGGCGGACTGCTACGCCCGTCGGCAGAAAAACGCTATCGTTTGAAGTCTGTGCGGTCACCGTCACGGAAGACCGACGGGGGATAAGGAGACTGGGGACCATCGCAACGCTCGCCCTGCCGCCCGCGCAATCCCGCACGGGTGGCGAGACCACCGATCACGATTTGGTCCGTGCCGTGCGCTCGGGAGACGACCGGGCGTTCGAGGGTCTCTACGCGCGCTACCACCGCCGCATCGCCGCCTACGTCTACGGGATGGTCAACGACCACGGCCGCGCGGAGGACATCACGCAGGAGGTCTTCATCTCGGCGCTGCGGCGCATGCGCGAGACCGACCGCCCGATCGCCTTCAAGCCGTGGGTCTACGAGATCGCCAAGAACGCCTGCATCGATGCGTTCCGGCGGACGCGGCGCGCCGAGGAGGTCTCCTACGACGCCGACGAGGGCCTCGGCGGCGACCACGGCCGCCTCGTGCACACCGGCCCCACGCCGGACGTCGCCGTCGACCAGAAGCTCTCGCTGGACCACCTGTGCGGCGCCTTCGGCGGACTGTCCGAGGCCCATCACGAGATCCTCGTGATGCGCGAGCTCGAAGGCCTCTCCTACCGTGAGATCGGCGAGCGCCTCGGCATGAGCCGCCCGTCGGTCGAGTCCACGCTCTTCCGCGCGCGCCGCCGCCTGACCGAGGAGTACGAGGAGCTCGTCAGCGGCGAGCGCTGCGCCCAGATCCAGGCGATCATGACCGGCGCGACCGGCGGGCGGGTGGGCACGCGCGACGAGCGCCGGATGGCCCGCCACGTCTCCTACTGCCAGCCCTGCCGGCGCCAGGCGTTCATCGCCGGCTTCGACGTCGCCGCGCTGTCGACCAGGCCCGTCCGGGCGAAGATCGCCGG
>JAOPZW010000068.1 GCA_025963905.1 Solirubrobacterales bacterium
CGTCCTCATCGCGATCGGCATCAGCAGGCTCATCACCGTGGTGGCCACCGGCCCGAGCGTCTTGCTGCCGTTGGTCTTCGCGGCGCGCGCGGCGACCTTCTCGACCCTGGGGCGGCGCAGCCGTTCGAGCGGGCGCGACGCCTAACCCAGCGCCGCCCGGACGGCGCGCCAGTAGAGCCGCTGCGCCGCCTCGAGGCCGGGCACCGCGGCGGCGCCCTGCAGGTAGGGCGAGTCCAGCGACGCCGCCAGGTGCTCGGCGAACACCCGCGGCGCGATCGTCCGAGTGGCCTGGACCTCGCCGCGGCGGCGCAGCATCGCGGGCAAGGCGCGCAGCACGGCGCCCTGCGCGCGCAGCTTGGCCCGCAGCCAGCCGCCGCGCCAGGCGGCCAGGAGGAGCGCCAGCTCGAAGGCCACCAGCGCCGGGGCCAGCAGCGCCAGCAGCCTGGCCGGGTAGGCGCCCAGCAGCGTCCACCAGCGGTTGCGCTCGAGGTAGAACCACTTGTAGTCGCCCTTGGTGAACTCGTAGTCGTGGGCGACGCGCGCGGCGGGGGCGATGCCGATCCCCCAGCCGGCCAGACGCAGGCGCAGGCACAGGTCGAGGTCCTCGCCGTACATGAAGTAGCGCTCGTCGAAGCCGCCGGCCGCGTCCCACGCCGCGCGGCGCACCACCAGCGCGGCACCGGAGCCGAAGCCGACCTCGCGGGGGCGCCCGTCGACCGCGGCGACCGGGCGCCCGCAGTCGCCGGCCCAGCCGAAGCCCAGGAAGTGCACGACGTTCCCGGCCGTGTTGACCTGCGTCCCGCCGGCCATCGTCACCAGCGCCTGCCACGCGCCCCAGCCCGGCTCCTGCACGGCGCACGCGCGCAACGCGTCCAGGCAGCCCGGAGCGGGGACGGCGTCGGGGTTGAGGAGCAGCAGCAGGGGAGCGCTGGTGGCGCGCGCGCCGGCGTGGCAGCCCCCGGCGAAGCCGAGGTTGGCCCCGGTCTCGATCACGGCCGGCGTGCCGACCAGGCCGCGGGCGACGTCCGCCGTGCCGTCGGAGGAGGCGTTGTCGACGACGACCACCTCATCGCCGGGCGCCAGCTGCCCGTGCAGCGCGCCCAGCGTGGCCGGGAGGTCCGCGGCGCTGTCGTGGCAGACGACGACCACCGCGACGGCGGGACCGGGTGGCATCGCCACCGGCTACCGCGCGACGGTGAGGTCGTGCTCGGACTCGGCGTCCGCGTCGTCCATGGCGCCGGTGCGCTCGGCCTCCAGCTCGTTCACCCGCTGCTGCAGCGCGCCGACGCGCTGGGCCAGGACCTTGCTCTGATCCGCCAGCCGCGAGATGACGAGCGAGAAGTGCAGCAGCATGGCGAGCACGAAGCCGAAGGCGACGACGAACAGGGCCGACGGCGCGTAGTAGATGCCGACCGTTGAAGCGACCTCCTGCAGGAGGTTCTTCCACACCGCCAGCCCGAGCAGCACCGCCGTGGAGAACAGCCAGAGCAGCGCGTAGCGCTCCATCAGACGCCGGCGGCGCACGAGCTCGAAGACCAGGAAGAACATCCCCCCGGTCGCCACCACGGCGACGAGCTGGATCCGGGTTTCCATCAGATGCCCTGCTCCGCGGCGACGGGCGCGTCATCCCCGGGCTGGATGTGGGGTCGCGTTCGCAGCAGCCCGACGAAGATCGCCAGCAGCACCTTGATCATGTAGTAGGCCGACTGGGTCGAGCCGATCGAGGAGCGCCCGGCCTGGCGCTCGCGCATGCGCACCGGGACCTCGCAGCTGTCCAGGCGGTGGGCGTGGACCATCAGGACCGCCTCGACCTCGGGATAGTCGTGCGGGTAGTCGCGGGCGAAGAGCTCGATCCCGCGGCGGTCGGTCATGCGAAAGCCCGACGTCGGGTCGGTGACCGGCCGGCGGGTGAAGAAGGAGAGGACGCGCGCGAAGAGGCGGATCCCTACGCGGCGCGAGGCCGACGAGCGGTAGCCGTGGCCGTCGTCGGCCAGGAACCGCGAGCCGGTGACCATGTTGACCTCCGGCCGCGAGCGCAGGCGGTGCAGCAGCTCGGGGATGTGCCCGGCGTCGTGCTGGCCGTCGCCGTCGACCTGGACCGCGACGTCGTAGCCGTGCTCCAGCGCGAACTGGTAGCCCGACTGCACGGCCCCGCCGATGCCGAGGTTGAACGGATGGCGCACGACGCGCGCGCCTGCGGCCTCGGCGGCCCGCGCCGTGTCGTCGGTCGAGCCGTCGTCGATCACCACCACGTCGAACCCGGGAGCGTTCGCCCGGATGTCGCCGACCGTGGCGGCGATGCAGCCCACCTCGTTGTAGGCGGGCACGATGGCGAGGAGCTTGCTCATTTCCCCCTAGAACGCCCCACGAGCACAGAGGTTTCGCCCATGGCCGCGCGCCCACCCTATCCGACGGACCCGCGGGAACCGGTCGAAAGCGCGCGCTGGTACGTGGCGAGGGTGTCCCTGGCGCAGCGCTCCCACGTGAAGGTCGCGGCGCGCTGCCGGCCGCGCTCGGAGAGGCGCGCCGCGTGGTCCGCGTCGACCAGCAGGCGCTGCAAGGCGCCGGCGATCGCGGAGGTGTCGAGCGGGTCGAACAGCTCGGCGGCGTCGCCGGCGACCTCGGGCAGCGCGGTGGCATCCGAGCAGGCGAGCGGCACACCTCGCACCATCGCCTCCAGCACCGGCAGTCCGAAGCCCTCGTGCAGCGAGGGATACGCGCAGCACGCGGCAAGCGCGTAGAGGCCCTCCAGGTCCGCGGCGTCGATCCACCCGGTCAACACGACCCGCTCGCCGACGCCCCGCGACGCCGCCAGCTCGGCGAGCCGGGCCTGTTCCCGCCCGGCGTGGCCGGCGAGGACCAGCCGGCAGTCCTCGAAGCCCGAGCCGAGTTGCGAGAAGGCGTCGATCAGCCGGTCGAGGTTCTTGTGCACCAGCGCGGCCGATACGCACAAGACGACGCGACCGCCACCCAGGCCGAGACGCGCGCGGAGTGCCGCCTCCGCCGTGGGCCGAGCCTCGCGGCGCATGCCGAATCCGAGGTAGACGACGTCGACGTGGCCGGCGGGGACCCGAAGGCGCTCCACGACGTCGGCTTTCACCGCCTTCGAGATCGCGATGACCCTCGTCGCTGCGCGAGCCCCGGGGCCCACCAGCGCCTTGAGCCCCAGCCGTGCCGCCGTGGGAAAGGTGTCGGGATAGTGCTCGTAGATGAGGTCGAGCACGGTGACGACGCTCGCACCGCGTGTCAGCGGGGGCGACGTCGTGCCCAGGGAGTGCAGGAGATCCACGCCGGCCCGCGCGGCCGCCGCCGGGAGCAGCGTGAGCTCGGCAGCCGCACGGACCGGCTTCACGGCGGCGTTGACCGGAAGCTCGTGCACCACCGCGTTCGGCGGCCAGCCCTCGTCGCGCAGCGACGGCGCCGCCTCACGGCCGGCGAACGCGGTGAAGCGCACGTCGGGCCGCTCGGCCGCGAGCGCCGCGATCAGGCGCCGGGCGTAGATCTCGCTGCCGCCCACCTCCCCGGGGACGAGGTAGAGCAGGTTGAGTCCGACGTGTCGCATCGACCGGACCGTAACGGCCCGGTCCTTCGACTAGCCTCTCGCGCCACCCATGACCGAGGTCCCGCTGCGATGAGGCTGCTGTGGCTCACGCCCGAGCTGCCCTACTGGCCCGGCGGGAGCGGCGGATCGACCCGGCAGTTCCACCTGATCCGCCGATTGCGCGAACGCGGTCACGAGGTCACGGTCGTCGCTCCGGTCCACCCCTCCCAGCGCGATGGGCCCCGGGCGCTCAGGGCCACCGGAGCGAAGCTGCTGGCCGTCGAGCGCCCCGCAGGGCGCGCGAGCGAGGTCGTGCACGCCGTGGCGCGAAGGCCCTCCCTCGCCCTCGAGGCGATCCGCCGGCCGCTCGTCGCATGGCAGGTCGAGGTCTTCTGGACCGCGCTGCGCCCCCTGGCGCAGAGAGCACTGGCCGAGCGTCCCGACGTGGTGCTCGTCGAGCACGACTGGGCGGCGCGCTGGGCGGACGACCTCCCTGCCGAGGTCCCACGCGTCCTGGCCCTCGAGAACCTCTCCTGGGGCTACTACGAAGCGCGCGCCCGCGCAGCCTCCGGTGGCGCGCGCGCGCTCCTGAGCCTGGAGGCGCGACGGTTCCGGCGCTATGACCGCGCCGCGCTGGGCGCCTACGACCTCCTGCTGGCGATGAGTCAGACCGATCGCGTCTCGCTGGCGAGCGTGAGCGATGTGCGCGCGGAGGTGATCCCCAACGGCGTCGACACCACCGCGCTGCGCCCGGCGCCGGCGCCGAACGCGCCGGCGCTGTTGTTCACGGGAACGATGTCGTACCCGCCCAATGCTGAGGCGCTCATCTGGCTGCTGCGAGAGATCTGGCCCCGCGTTCGCGATACGGTGCCGGACGCACGGCTGCTGGTGGTGGGCCGGGACGTCCCCGACGAGGCACGCCGGCTCGCCGATCCGCGCGTCGAGATCGCGGGCTGGGTCTCGGACATGGCGCCGTGGTTCGCCCGCGCCTCGGTCGTGGTCGTGCCGATCCTGTCCGGCGGCGGCACGCGCCTGAAGGTCCTCGACGGACTGGCCAGCGGGCGACCCGTCGTGTCGACCTCGATGGGCGCCGAGGGCATCGCGATCGACGACGGCACGCACGCCGTGATCGCCGACAGCCCCGATGCGTTCGCCCAGACGGCGATCCGGCTGCTCGCGGAGCCGGAGCAGGCCGCTCGCATCGGCGCGGCGGGGCGGCGCCTCGCCGAGGAGCGCTACGACTGGCGCAGCATCGGCGATCGACTCGAGGCGCTGCTCGCCGAGCTCGCCCGGGGCGGTTCGGCGAGAGCCCGCTCGTAGAACGAGGCGATGCGGCGCGAGACCTCGCGCCGGTCGTAGCGCGCTTCGGCGCGGCGACGGTTGGCCGCGCCGAGCTCGCGCCGGCGCTCCGCTTCGCGTGCCAGCTCCTCGAGCGCGTCCGCGAGGCTCGGTGGATGGTGAGGCGTCACGAGCTGCGCCCGGTCCCCCACGACCTCGTCGAGTGATCCCGAGTCGCCCGCGAGGACGGGAAGGCCGCAGGCCATGGCCTCGACGACCGCAAAGCCGAACTGCTCCTGCCATGTCGTCCGGGGTCCGCTGGCCAGGACGAAGACATCGTGCGCGCGGTGCATGGAGGGGAGCTGCTCGTATGGGATCGTCCCCGCGAGCCGCACGTGGCCGGCCACGCCGAGCCGCTCGGCCATGGCCGGCAGGCGGCCGCGCAGCGGTCCCTCCCCCACCAGCGTGAGGCGCGCGTCGACGCCGCGGTCGGCGAGCAGGCGCATCGCGACGACGAGGTCCTCGACCCCCTTCTCCGCGACCAGACGCGAGACACAGAGGATCCGCAGCGGCCCGGCGGCGCGCGGAGTCTCGTCCGGGGTGAAGCGCTCGAGGTCCACCCCCATCGGGATGACCTCGATGCGCTCGTCCGGCACGCCCGCGAAGAGCAGGTGCAGCCTGGCCCGTTCGCTGATCGCGAGGCAGCGGTCCAGGCCGGCCGCGACCGCGTCCGCGCGGCGCTCGACGATGGCGTTCTCGCGTGCCGGCAGCGCGATGTTCTCCCACACCGTCGCGACGACCCGCGACACCGCGCCTTCGCTCCGCGCCCGCAGCGCCTGGTGCGAGTACGGCGTGGCGAGCTCGGCGACATGCGCGATGTCGAAGCCGCGCAGCGCGCGGTCGAGCCCGACCAGGTGGTCGACATCCCCGGCGAAGCGGCGGACCGCCGCCCGCCCAAGCGCCGGCAGGTGCCGCAGCGCGTCGTCGGGGGACGGAAGCCTGCGAGTCCCCAGCGGGAGGCCGTGCGCCTCGAACGACCCGCTGCGACTGCCGAACGCCACCACGTCGTGCCCCGGCAGGTCGAAGTTGGCGAGCTCCCAGGGATTGAGGTTTCCGCCGCGGACGAGTGCGATGCGCATGCGCGGGAACGTAGCGGTGCCAGGCGCTGGGCCGAGCGCCGGCGCCGAGCCCGTGTCATTCTCCGCGCGATGGATACGCAGGCTCTGCGCGACCGGCGGCGCGCCGCCTACGAGACGACGCGTCCCGAGGTGCAGGCCGTCGTGCCGCGGGACGCTCGGCGCATCCTCGACCTCGGCTGTGCCTCGGGGGCGCTCGGAGCCGCCCTGAAGGAGCGCCAGGGCGCCGAAGTCGTGGGCGTCGAGCTGCTCCCCGAGTACGCCCGAGACGCCGAGGAGGTGCTCGATCACGTCGTCTGCAGCGACGTGGCGGGCGCGCTCGCGTCGCCGGCGGACCTTGGCCGCTTCGACTGCGTCATCGCCGCCGACGTCCTCGAGCACCTCGTGGATCCATGGGCGGCGCTCGCCAACGCGGTCGACATCCTGGAGACCGGCGGCACCGTGGTCGTGAGCCTCCCCAACGTCCAGTACCTGAAGACGTTCCTCACGCTCGCGCGCGGCACCTGGCCGCGCGACGACGCCGGCCTCTTCGACCGGACGCATCTGCGCTGGTTCACCGTGCGCGACGCGTGGCGGCTCCTCGAGGGCGCCGGGCTCGACGTCGTGGCCGTCCACCCGCGCTACTGGTTCCACGGCCGCGCGCTCGCGCTGGTCCGCATCGCCGGGCGCGTGGGGCTGTCGCCGTTTCTCGCAGGCCAGTTCGTCCTCGTCGGACGCAAGCCCGCATGACGCGCTCGGCGCCGGCCGAGCGGCGGGTGCTCGTCGTGTCGCAGGATCGACTCGACGGGCAGGTCGCGGGGACGAGCATCCGCGCGCTCGAGCTGGCGCGCGTGCTGAGCAAGGTCGCGCCGGTCACCGTGGCGGCGGTCGGCGAGCCGCCGTCCGAGGTGAGCGGGATGCCCTGTGTCGGCTACCACCCACAGGACCCGCGTGCCCTCCGCGAAGCCCTCGACGGCGTCGGCGCGGTGGTCACGTTGCCCCAGTGGCCGCCGATCATGCGCGCGCTGCGCCAGTCACGGGCGACCCTGATCTTCGACCTCTACGTTCCCCAGCCCCTCGAGACCATCGGCGGTTTCCCGGGCGCGCGGCGGGCGCTGCGGAGCACGATGACCGAGTTCGCGATCGACCGCTTCGTCGAGGCGCTCCGTCTCGGCGACCGGTTCATCTGCGCCAGCGAGAAGCAACGCGACCTGTGGCTGGGGGTCATGCTCGCCGAGCGCCTGATCGGCCTCGACCGCTACGACGACGATCCCTCGCTCCGGGCGATCATCGACGTCGTGCCCTTCGGCCTGCCGGCCGAGCCCGCCGAGCCGACGGGTGGCGGCGGCCCGCGCGCCGCGTTCGGAGCCATCGGACCCGATGACGAGGTGATCCTCTGGAACGGCGGCCTGTGGCCGTGGTTCGATGCGGGGACCGCGATCCGGGCGGTCGGGCAGGTCGCCGAGCGCCGGCCGGGCGTCCGCCTCGTGTTCATGGGCGCGGCGAGCCAGGTGCCGGCACAGCGCGCCACCGAGGCCGCCCGGGCCCTTGCCGGCCGGCTCGGGCTGTTGGATCGCGTCGTCTTCTTCAACGACGCCTGGGTCCCGTACGAGCAGCGTGCCGACTGGCTACTCGAAGCCGACTGCGCGCTGTCGATGCACCACGACCACCTGGAGACGCGGTTTGCGTTTCGCACGCGCCTGCTCGACTGCTTCTGGGCGCGGCTCCCCGTCGTCTGCACGGCCGGTGACGAGCTGGCCGACGTGATCGAGAGCGACGACGCCGGCGTGATCGTGGCACCGGGTGACACCGAGGGCGCCGCCGCGGCGCTGACCCGGGTGCTCGACCGGGGGCGCGACGCGTATCGCCCCGCCCTGGAGCGCATCGCCGCGCGCTATCGGTGGGACGTCGTGGCGGCTCCGCTCGCCACGTACGTGCAGGAGGAGGCGCCCCGGGGCCGCCCGCCCTACCGTGCCCGGCGGCCGGGGCATCTTCTGCGCGGTGGTGCGTATGGGCTCGGCCGGATGGCGCTGAACCGGGTGGGGCTCCGCGACTGGCCGCGTCTGTGAGCGTGGATGCCGAGGAACGCGCTCCCGGCATCGCCGGCCTGACGGCTCGCAGCGCCACGATCACGGCCGTGGCCCAGGCCGGGGGCAGGGCGCTCACCCTCGGCGTGGTGGTCGTCAGCACGGCGGTCGTGGCGCGCACGCTGGCGGTCGACACCTATGCCGACTGGGCGACGGTCCTCTCGCTCGTCGCGCTCGTCGGCTTCGCCCTGGACCCGGGCCTGTCCCCGGTCGTCGTCCGGCGGCTCGCGCAGCATCCGGATCAGGCGCCCACGCCGGCCGCGATGACCGCCGTCCGGGTGGTTCTCGCGCTCGTCGCGCTCGGGGTCATCGTCATCCTGACCGGGGCGCTTCGCGGGACCTCCGCGGTGCCCCTCGCCGCCGTGCTGGGCGCGCAGGTGGTGCCGCGTGCGCTCGTGCTCAACGCCGCGGCCTGGCTGCAGGCGGATCACCGGCTGCACCGCCAGACGGCGTGGGAGGCCGTCTGCGCCGCGGTCGGGTGCGCGGCTCTCGTCCTCGTCGGCGCCCTCGGCGGCGGCGCTCCCCTCCTCGCCCTGGCGGGCTTCACGGCGCCCACGGTGCTGCTCGCGCTGTTCATCCGGCGCGAGCTGGCGCGGACGCCGTCGAGCCACCTTCCGTCGCCCGGCCCGCAGGCGCCCAAGGTGCGCTCCGTCCTGCTCGAGGTCGCCCCGCTCGCCGGCGCGCTCGTCCTGGTGGCGACCTACACGCGCATCTTCGTCGTCTTCGTCAACGCGGCGGAAGCCAGCGCCGTGGTGGCGCAGTACCTGTTCGCGTTCCAGTTCATCGAGCAGCTCATCGTCGTCGCCGGCATCGTCGCGGGCACGCTGCTGCCGCTGCTGGCCGTGCGGGCGCGGGCCGTCGCGTTGCTGGCCGATGCCTCGATGCACGCGCTGGTCCTGGCGGTGACCGCCTTCGGCGGCGTGGTGACCGCCGTCCTGGTCGCCCTTGCCCCGCCGCTGTGCCGCCTCGTCGGCGGACCCCATCTCGCACCCGCCGACCACTACCTGACCTTGCTCGCGCCCATGGCGGCCATCGTCATGCCCGCGTTCGTGCTCGGGTACCTGTACGTCGCGGTCGGCGCGGCGAAGCGCTACCTGTGGTTCAACGCCGCCGGCCTGCTCTTCAACGTCGCGGCGAACGCCGCGCTGACGCTCACCCTCGGCGCTTCCGCGACGGCGAGGATCGCGTGGGCGACCGAGCTGCTCGTCGTGACGCTCGCGATGCTCCCGATCATTCACAGCGGGCGTTCGGGCCGAGTGCATTCGCTGCGCGTCATCGCGATCGTCGTCGCCTGCGTCGCCGGCGCAGAGCTCGCGGCCGCCGGCGACGTCGCGCGCGGCCTCGCCGCCACGGGCATCCTCGTGTGCTCGCTGGGCGCCGGTGGCCGGGACGTCCTCGCCTTCGCGGGGAAGGCGCGGCGCTCCTGATCAGGAGCGGCGGCCGGCCAAGAGCAGCGCAGCGGCCACCGCGAGCGGCAGCCCTGCGAAGAAGAGCAGCGCGAGCGGCCACATGAGCCAGCCGGGGACGACGCCCGTGAAGGCCGCGGCGCGATCGAGGACCGTGCCCGCCCGCTGGAGGACCGAGCGCTGCTCGCCGGTCAGGAAGGTGATGGCGGGGTCGATCTCGCCCGCGGGCTTCCCGGCGACGTAGGTCACGGGAACGGTGAGCGACTCGGGCTCACTCGTGCCGACCAGCCCGATCGCGCGGTGGCTGGTGTTGTGCAGGCAGAGCTCGCCGTCCTCCGCGCGGTCGGGCGGGCGGCTGAGCTGCGCCAGCACGATCGTCGCCGCGCTGAGCGGGTAGTTCGCGAAGCGCCCATGGCTCTCGTACCCGGCCCCCCTCAGGGTGAGCTCGACCACGGGCGCCTGCGCGCCGGTCACGTCGAGCAGCATCCGTATCTGGCGGACGCCCGGGTCGAGCGGCAGCGGTCGGATGCAGGCGGTCTTGCGGGCGGGAACCTTGACCTCCGCGCGATAGGACATGCCGTCGAGCGATGGCGTGCTCGTCACGACCGTCCGCGGCATGGTGAGCCACGGGACGTACCACTTCACGGCGCCTATGGCGAAGACGATCAGGACGAGCAGCGCCGACGCCCTACGCATAGAACCGCTCCGCGCTGAGCCCGACGCCCCCGACCGCGAGGAGGATCGCCGCTCCCAGCAGCACGCCGGCCAGCGGCAACCCGATGCGCCGCGGCAGCGATGCACACACCCAGGCTGCCGCGACCCCGTAGAGCGCGACCGCCGGGAGGAGATAGCGCCCGGTGATGACCGGGTCCGGGCCCGTCCGCAGCGAGAGGTAGCTCACGAGGTGCAGAAGCCCCATCAGACCCACGAAGAACGTGACGGACAGGACGACGACCGGCCAGTTCGCGATCACGGTGCGCCAGCGCGCGACGACGGTGGTGTAGAGCCCCACGATGCCCAGGGCGGCTCCGACCTGCAGGGCGTCGTAGTAGACGAGCCGGTAGTTGACGCTGAACGACGCGAAGTTGCCGAAGAAGCTCTCGATGTACACCTGGCGATAGCCATACGGCGGCCCGACCTTCGTGTTCATGAAGGTCAGCTTGGGCAGATAGAACTGCCACACGTAGGAGAGGAACTGGCGCATGTTGAAACCGGCAATGCTCGGACTGCCCGTGCCCGCCCCTGCACCCCCGGTTCCCGTGTGCGCCCCCACCCAGGCCATCGCGCCGGCGACGGCCAGCACCATCGCTGCGCCAGCGACCGCACCTGCGGCGAGCGTCCATACGCGGCGCTCCCGGAAGCTCCACGCGGCGACGCCGAGCGCGATGACGGCGAACGGGACAAGGAAGTAGCCCCGTGGGTGCGTGAGGACGCCTCCGGCCGAGCACGCGGCCAGGGCTATGACGGCGCGCGCCGTCGGGCCGCGTCTGACGATGCGGACCGCTGCGAGCAGTTCCCCCGTCGCCAGGGCCACGAGCATGAGGTCGGGGTTCACCATCCCCGCGCCGGACGCGAGCTTGGGCTGGAGCGCGACGAGCGCCGTCGCCAGCGCGCGGGCCCAGCCGGCGGCCAGCAACTCGCCCGCGATGCACCACGTCAGCCCGACGGTGAGCACGAACAGGGCGACGGTGAACAGCCGCATCGTGAAGAGCCGCCCGAGCTCCGATCGCCACGGCGAGATCCGGTAGGCGACCGCCTCGTAGGTGTAGTACAGCGGCGGGTAGTTGGCGGCTGAGTTGGGGCCCGAGCCGTCCTTGCGAGCCGAGTCAGGCAGCTCGCCCGCGCGTCCGATCTTCGTGCGCGGCAGCTCGCTGTAGTTCGGCTTGGCTCCCGGCTGCAGCCGGATCGGGTAGAGGTTGAGCGGGAACAGCGCGCTGTTCTCGGCGGTGGACTGAGAGCCCGTCCCGCCGTTGCGTTGCGGCCCGTGGCCGGTCTCGGCGAGGTGCTCGGCGTAGGCGAAATGCGCAACTTCGTCGGGTCCGTTCCAGGGAGCCATGACGATCGCCCACGCCGTGCCGTGAATGGCCGCGACGGCGAGCAGGAGGGCGAGCGCGATGGGCGTGCCTCGCACCCGCGCGACCGTGAGGGCGGCCATCCGCCGGGGCACGGCAGCGGCAGACACGCGGCGTGAGCGGACAGCCGACATTCGAGCGGCCAGTCTAGGTCCGAGGTCCGGATGAAGTCGCGCGGCCGGTCTACGGCTGCCCGGTCTGCGCCGCGAGCCAGTCCATCGCCAGCGGGCCGGCATCGAGGATCGAGACGTGTCCGTCGCCGGGGCGCAGCCAGAGCTCCGACCTGCGACAGCCGCGTACCAGCCAGTCGGCGTGCGCGGGTGGCACGACCCGGTCCTGGCCGCCCTGGACGACCAGGACCGCCGCCGTGATCTCTGCCAGATCGAAGCCCCACGGGGCGACGAAGGCGACGTCGTCGTCGATCAGGCCGTCGGGCCCGGCGGCGCCGGCCCGGCCGGCGTCGGCGCCCAGCGATGCCCATGTCCCCGACAGCGCCGACCAGTCGAGCGGGGTGAAGCTCCGCTCGTCGAACTCGTCCGACGCTGCATAGCTGGCACGCGCCTCGCGTCCCGCGACGGCCGCCCGCGGCCCTCCGCCGGCGATCATGCCGTCGAACCACGGGAAGGCCTTCGTGAACGGAGCCAGACCGGCGAGGCACACCGCGCCCGTGACCCGATCCGGCAGCAACGCGGCGCACGCGAGGGCGTGCGGGCCGCCGCCGGAGGCGCCCATCGCCGCGAAGCGCCCGATCCCGAGCGCGTCGGCGATCTGCCGGACGTCGGCCGCTGCCGACGCCACGTCTCGACCCGGCAGGGGACTCGATCCGCCGTAGCTCGGGCGGCCGTAGGACACGAGCCGGATCCCCCGCTGCGCAGCGGCCGCCAGGAGGGGCTCGAGCGGAGCGCCGGTCTGCGGCGATCCGTGGTGCCAGACCACCGTGAACGCCTGGCCCTTCCCGCCCCCGCTGTCATAGGTCCGCAGCGTGCGCCCGTCGGCCAGCCGCAGGTCGTGCTCGGAGATCACCGGCCCAGCCTCGACGCGAGGTCGGGCCAGCGCTCGATCGGGTCCGTGGAGCGCACGACGTGCATGCCCGCGGCGGCGTAGCGCTCGAAGGCGGCGTCCGCCTCGTCGGTGTAGTCGACGACGCCGGGCACGACGACCGGTGACGTGCAGTCTTCGAGGAGGTAGGTGCGCTCGGCGAGGCGCTCCCGCACGTCGTCGTCCTCGAGGAGATCGTCGATGGTCCATGCCACGCAATGGCTCTTGGCCTGCCCGGCCACGACCACGGCGTCGAAGCTCAGCAGCCGGGCGATGAGCTCGGTGTTCCTGCCGGCGAGGCGCTCGCCGTCCGGTCCCTCGGTCACCTCCGGGCCGAGCATCGAGTAGTGCTCGGTGAGCGGATGGTCGCCCTTGACCTGGAACTGGGGCCGGCTGTGGCGGGCGATGCCGTGGAAGAAGACGGCCTCCTCGACCGCCGAGGCGAGCGCGTGGCCGATGCCGCCGAGCATGGCGTGGTAGGGCCAGATCGTCAGGTCGTACTTCCCGCCGTCGGCCAGCCGCCGGGTGTAGTGGGCCAGGTGGCGCTCCGCGTAGCCGAGGTCGATCCCGAGTGCCTCGGCCACGGCGGGGTTGACCCTCCACCGTCCGCCGGCGACGTCGGCGGCGGACACGAGCGTGTACGGCGCCGGGTGGTCGCCGTCCTCGTCGACGAGCCAGATCGCGTGGAAGATCTGCATCGCATGGTGGGTGTCGAGGCTCGGGAAGATCTGCGTGATCGTGCCGAGGTTGCGGTAGACGAACTCGCACAGGCGCCGGTTATCGTCGACCGCGCCGGAGCCCGAACGCCCCGCGACGAAGAGCTCGAAGCCCGGGACGCAGAACGTGTTCTGGACGTCGACGGCGAGGAGGCAGAGGCGAAAGGCGTCCTCGGCGGCGGGGCGCAGGCCGTGGTCGTCCGCCCACGCCGGCGCCTCGCGGGCGCGGTCCTCGTACGGGACGCGCCAGACCTCGCCGACGCGGCTCGGGTCGAAGTGGGGCGGGATCGGAAGCTCGCGCATGGCCGCCCGCTTCAGCCGTTCACCGCGCCGGCCACGGCCCAGGCGCGCGCGGTGAGCTCGAACCCGCCGGTCCCGACCCCGAGGCGACGGCGGTAGGCATCGCGCAGCTCTTGACGGCGGTCGGCATCGAGCAAGGCGCAGAACGCCCCCGACGGGCCGACGCCGGTCGGGAACGGCGACCACAGGTCCTCGAAGCCCGTGTACGTCGCGCTCACGACCAGCGGGCCGAAGCGCACGTCGCGCAGTCCCGCGGCGCGCCACAGCTCGGCGAGCTCGCCTTCGGCACACCAGGGCATGACGGTGCCCTCGTCGGCCGCCGCGGCGCGTACGGGCTCGACCTCGCGGGCGGCGTCCCAGAACGCGCGCAGGAGCGTCATCTGGCCCGCGTAGCGACCGACATGCCGGTCGTAGGCGTCGGCCGACGCGTGGAACGTCTCGGCACCTGGCATCGCGACGACGACCCTACGCCCCAGGCGTTCACGGGGAGTAAGGAAGCGCCTCCCAACCCGGACACGTCGTGCTCCCGGCTTGATCGTGTTCGGACCGTACAGTTGCGTCGTGCTCGATGGTGTCGAACGGCTGACGGACCTCCTCGTTCGCAGGGCTGGGTACCCGTCGGTCGTTGCAGCGGTTGCCGAACACGCCATCTTTCTGGATCCCGAGACGGTCGCGCAGACGGGCGGGTCGGCGCTGTTTTCGACGATCCGGATGCGGAACGTCAGCGAGCGCGGCTCGATCGGTGAGGTCGACGGGCGGCGCGTCCTCCTCGACGACAACACGTCTCCGACCGACGCCTTTCTCTGGGCCGCCGGCATCCAGCGAAGCGAGGTTCGCGAGATGCAGTTCAACCACGTCTGGACCGCCTCGCGCGACCCCGATGCCTACACCGCGCTCTGGAACATATGCGCCACACCAGCCTTCCTGGCCAAGACCACCGATGGCAACAATCACCCCGAAGTCATCGCCGCGCTGCGTTTCCACGCCTACCGTCTTTACGGCCTGGTTCCCGAGGGGATGCCGGTCCCGAACGAGCCCACCTACTACAGAGAGCTGCGCTGGGCGCCCCATCCAGACGCAGTGTCCGATCTCGCCGAGACGGTGATTGACCGGCTCCGACGAACACCAAAAAGCCGCACCACCACGGCGTGCCGGGAGATCGGCTGGCTGTTCAGCGAGTGGGCGCCAGACGCGACGCTGTAGGTGAGCGCGCTCGCCGGACCAGTCTCAGCGGGTGTTCGGTTCGGGCGCCCCTTCTCGCCCATCTCTCCAGGGTTCACGACCTCGCCGGGGCCGGCGCCTCGTGCAGGGCCCGCCCGCGCGCCGGACGCGTGCGCCAGGCCTCGAAGGCGACCACGAGCGCGATCGCGGCGACGACGCTCCCGAAGGTCTCGAAGGTCGACCGGAGGCCGATGTGGCTCACGACCAGCCCGGCGAGCACGGCGGGGACCGACATCGACGCGTACGCGACGATGTAGAAGGCCGACATGACCGCGGCGCGGTGCTCGTGCGGGATCGCCGCGACGAGGCCCCGCAGGCCGCCGAGGTAGGCGACGCCGAAGCCGATGCCGCCGAGGATCGAGCCGATCAGGTAGGTCGCGCTCGAGTTGGTGGTCGCGGCGGCGACGACCAGGAGCATGCCTGCCGCGAGGCCGATCGAGCCGGCGCTCGCGCCGATCCAGGGGGCGGTGCGGCCGAGCAGGAGCTGGGAGAGTGCCGCGGAACCGGCGAGGGCCACGATCCCGATGCCGGACACCATGACGTCGGTCGTGTGGAAGAGCTGCGCCGACAGCTCGGGGCCGAGCGAGAAGTAGAGGCCGCCGATCGACCAGGAGGAGAGGACGGCGAGCCCCGCGAGGAAGAAGGGGCGGCGGACGGCGGGTGGGACGCTGGGGCGCTCCCACGTCAGCCGGAAGCGCCCGCGCTCGGCGACCGGCTCGGGCATCCGGTAGGCGCCGGCGAAGGCGATCGCGAACAGGACGAAGAGGACGACATAGGGCAGCACGCGGGGCGCCGGCCCTAGCTGGACCAGAGTGGACGAGACGAGCACGCCGAGGCCGATCCCGCCCGCGGCCGCGACGCCGTTGGTGAGCCCGACGCCGGCGGCGTCGCGGCGCGGATGGAGATCGAGCAGCGCGGCGCTGGCGGCCCCGAGCGCGAGCCCGGTGGCGACGCCCTGCACCCCGCGCGCGACGAACAGCCAGACGACCGAGCCGGCCAGCATGAACAGCACCGAGGCGCCCATCAGCGTCGCTAAGGCGACGAGCAGGACAGGCCTGCGCCCGACTTCATCGGAGACGCGGCCGGCGAGGATCAGGGAGGCCAGCACGCCGAAGGCGTACGTGGCGTACACGAGCGTGAGCACGACGGGCGAGAAGCCCCACAGCTCGCGGTAGCTCGCGTAGAGCGGCGACGGCGTGCCCGAGGCGAACAGCGAGAGGCCGATCACGGCGGCGACGAGACCGTAGGCGGCGGTGGGTGAGAGGGTTCGGCTCTTCATTCGATAGTTCCAAGATCCTCGAAGTTTCGAAGCAGGCTACCATCAGATCCCGTGGCCGCAACCCGCGAGAAGATCCCGCACCCCCCGATCGAGGCACTCGACCTCGCGACGATCATGCGCACGCTCGGCGATCCGGCGCGGCTCGAGATCGTGCGCCTGCTCGCCGACGACGAGCCGCGCATGTGCAGCGAGATCTCCCGCCTGATGGGGCAACCGGTGTCGACCTGCTCGTACCACCTCAAGCTGCTGCGCGACGCCGGGCTCACTCGAGCGCGCGCCGACGGCACGCAGCGCCTCATCTCGCTGCGCCGCGACGACGTCGAGGCCCGCTTCCCGGGCCTGCTCGAAGTCCTGACGCGATGAGCGCGCCGAGGATCCTGGCCCAGCTGCCGGTGCGGCGCGGTGCGCCAACCGACAACCTACGCGGATCCGCGGCCAGCTAGCCTCGGCACGCACATGAGCACTTCCATCCCGTCCGCGTTGCTGCCGCTGCTCGAGCGCCCGCTGTTCGGCTCGCTCGGCACGATCCGCCCCGACGACACCGTGCAGGTGAACCCGATGTGGTTCGAGTACGACGGCGAGCACGTGCGCTTCACGCACACCAACAAGCGCGGGAAGTTCCGCAACCTCCAGCACAACCCGTCGATGAGCCTGCTGGTGATCGACGACGAGGACCCGATGAGCTACCTCGAAGTGCGCGGCAAGCTCGTCGACGTGATCGACGATCCCGAGGGCGAGTTCTACACGCGGCTCGGCCGCCGCTACGGCGACCCCGACACGCCGCCGCCGCCGGACAAGGCCGACCGGGTCGTGCTCGTCATGAACATCGAGAAGACCAACGGGCGCTAGTGGACGCGTCCACTAGCTGGTGACGTCGCGGCGGCCGAAGATCGCGTACGCGGCGATCAGCGGCGGCAGCGCGAATGCCGCCGAGACCCACGCCGCGCGCACGATCGTCGTGCCGTCGAACGGCGTCTCGAACAGGCCGTGCCAGGCGGTCAGCTGGTTCGTCAGCAGGTAGGGGTGGGCGCCGGCGATCGCCTGGATCACGGCGATCCCCTGCAGCGCCATCGCGTAGATCAGCGTCCCGCCGACGGCCGCGACGCTCTGGCGCGTGAGCACCGAGAGGAACAGCCCGAAGCTCGCGATCGCGAGCACCGGCATGAGGTACACGAGCACGGCGAGGACGTCGAGCGCGAGCGCGTGCGGCGCCGACAGCCGCGTCCCGGAGATGTTCACGAGCGGGTGCAGGCCCCACGCGAGCACCGCTGCGACGGTGGCGACGACGAAGAACGCGGCCATCGCGAACG
>JAOPZW010000094.1 GCA_025963905.1 Solirubrobacterales bacterium
TGGGACCGAGGAAGCCATAGATCTCGCCCGGCGAGACCGTGAGGTCGATGCCGTCTACGGCCCGCGGCCCCTTGCGGAACTCGCGCACGAGCTGCTCGACATCGATCGCTGCTGAGGGCTCTGGCACAAGCGCTACCCTACATGAAAAGTTTAGGTGGTCAAATATGCGTAGAGCGATCGACTTTTCCGAGGGATGGCCACGACCGCGCACCAGCGCGAGCAATCTTCGGCGGTAGGAGAGCCAGCGATCGACGAGCGCAAGGGTTGCTCACCCGCGGGCGCCCATCGGCGTGTCGGTGGCCTCAGCCGGCCGATCGACCGCTGTCTGCTTTCTGGCGTCCTTGCGGGCCTGCTTGTCCAGTCGTCGTTCGCGAAGCTTGGCCTCGCGTTTGAGCTTCGCCATGGTGGTCTTCTTCCCTCTGGGGGCCATGCGTGTCCATTCCCTCGTGGTTGGCTCGCGAGCGCATCGTCGAGGACACGCGGGGGCGACGTCAGAGCGCTTGAACGGCGACCTACAGGGCCAGGTTGCGGCGGGCCCGCTCGGCCAGGGCGTCGCGCAAGTCGCCCAGTTCCGCCTGCCGGCGCAGCAACGTCAGGCGCTTCTCTCTGGTCAACGCTCTCGCCGCGAGCTTGTCACCCACCACGTCGAGTTCCTTGAGGACAGCGTTACGAGTGAGTGAACGGCCCATGCACCCACTGTAGCCCACGGCCGATCATGCACACGCCCGCGTCGGCGAAGGCGCATAGCGTGACGTCCGAGCGCGGCTCACCGTCGACGTGACCGTTGGCACGGCGCCGTCGACCGGGTTTGTCAGGCCCCCGCCGGCGTCCCGGCTCGTTTGGGTTCAGCTCGGCGGGGGTGTCGTTTCCGCGCCGATCCGGTCGAGGATGGCCGGGTCGCCTTGGTAGTCGATTCCGTTTGCTTTGGCGTCGCCGGGTTGGATCAGGCCGAGCAGGAGTCCAAGGATCGGCCTGGGGGGGCCGGTGAGCGTCGCGTCCGCGCTATCGGCTCGTCCGAGCCGGGTGTGGATCGTCCCGTCGCGCGTTTCGATCACGATCGGCTCATCGCCAGCCTGAAGCTCAACGGTCACGGGGGACGCGTCCGGCCGGCGGTCGGTGAGCATCAGCTCGAGCGCCCACACGAGCCAGTGGCTGCGGACCGCATCGCCGGGCTTCTGCTCGGTCATCAGCGGAAGCCCCCACCGGATCAGGTCCTCGAGCACCGGCCGGAGCTGCTCGCCGCGCGCGGTAAGGCGGAAGAGCGTGGTGGCGATCGGTGGCGGCGCGTCTTCGCGAGCGATCACGCCCGCGTGCTCGAGTTCGCGCAGCCGCTCGGCGAGCAGGTTGCTGGCGATCCCGGGCAGCCCGTTGCGCAGGTCGGTGTACCGGCACCCCCCGCGCAGCGCGAGCTCGCGGACGATCAACAGCGTCCACCGGTCGCCGACCACGTCGAGCGATTTCGCGATCGCGCAGTACTCGTCGTAGGACCTCATCGTCAAACATATTCTAGCATAAGGTAGAGAAGCTAGTCGGGATACTTGACTTTCTTGTCCTTGTGGTTTAGGACTTGCAGTTGTCCGACCGCACTCTCGTGGAGGGGCCATGAACCACAAGCCGCTGATCCTGATCTCGCTGCTGTTGGCGGCGTTTGTGATCAATCTCGACGCGACGATCGTCAACGTCGCGCTGCCGACGCTCGTTCGCGAGCTGCATGCGTCGAACTCGCAACTGCAGTGGGTCGTTGACGCGTTCAACCTGCTGTTCGCTGGATCGGTGCTGGCCGCTGGGAGCCTCTCGGACCGCTTCGGGCGCAAGGGCATGCTGCTCGCCGGCCTGTCGGTCTTCGGTCTGGCGAGCCTGGCCGGCGGGCTGACGGACAGCGCCGGCGCGCTGATCGCGGCGCGCTCGGTAATGGGCGTGGGTGCGGCGATGGTGTTCCCCTCGACGCTGTCGCTGATCTCAAACGTGTTCACCGAGCGTGACGAGCGCGCGCGCGCGATCGGACTGTGGGGCGCGATCACCGGCGCGGCGATCGCGCTCGGACCCATCGTCGGCGGCTGGCTGCTCCAGGCGTTCGACTGGACGAGCATCTTCTTCGCGATGACTCCGATCGCCGCCATCGCCGGCGTCTTGGTCGCTCGCTACGTCCCGGCCTCGCGCGACCCGCACGCGCCCCGCACCGACCGCGCCGGGTTCGCGCTGTCGACCGCGATGGTCGGGCTGATCGTCTACACGGTCATCGAGGCCCCGAACCACGGTTGGGGAAGCGCGCGGACGCTCGCCAGCTTCGCCTTGACGGCAGTGCTTGCGGCGGCGTTCGTGGCCTGGGAGCGCCGTACCGACCAGCCGATGCTCGACCTCAGCCTGTTCCGGAACCCTCGGTTCACCGCCGCCAGCGTGTCGGTCGCGATCTCGTTCTTCGCGCTATCCGGGTTCATCTTCCTGGTCACCCAGTACTTCCAGTTCCTGAAGGGCTACGGCCCGCTGTCAACCGGCGTGCGCCTCCTGCCGGTCGCCTCCTGCGTCGCGATCTCTTCGATCCTCGGCGCCAGGCTCGCCGTGCGCCTCGGCACGAAGCTGGTCGTCGCGTCCGGGCTGTTCTCGATGGCGGCGTTCTACCTTTGGGTCGCGACCGCATCGGCCAGCACTGGCTACGGGACGATCGCCGCCCAGATGGTCGTGCTCGGGACGGGCATGGGCCTCACGAGCGCGCCCGCGACCGAGGCGATCATGGGCGTGGTGCCGAAGGCCAAGGCCGGTGTCGGCTCGGCGGTCAACGACGCCACGCGGCTGCTCGGGGCCACACTCGGCGTCGCCGTGATCGGCAGCGTGTACGCCTCGCTGTACGCCAGCCAGCTCGCGACCGCGCTGCCGATCGGGTTGCCGGCCAGCCTCGCGCGGACCGCGCACGAATCTGTCGGCGCCGCCCTCACCGCCACGAGCAAGCTGGGATCCGCCGGCCATCCGGTGCTGGCGTCGGCCGTCCACGACGCCACCAGCGCGGCCTTCTTCCACGGTTTCCACGCGGCCAACTACCTCGCCGCCGGCGTTGCCGCCGCGGGCGCGGTGATGGCGCTCGCGCTGCTTCCCGCCCACCCGACCGCCAGCACCGATGACACCGCCGAGGTGCGAGCACTTGGCTCGCCCGCCACAGCCGCCGCCCGCAGCTGAGCACCGTCAAGCCACAGGAGACAGCACACCATGAGCAACCAGGAACCCACGCCCCTGGTGACCGGCGCCGGCTCGGGGGTCGGCCGGGCGACTCGGTTCGAGCTGGCCGATCGGGGCCAGCCCAACGCGACCAACATCGAGTCCGCGCTCGAACGCAACCGCGCCTTCGCCGCCGCCGGCGGCCATGAACGCGCCGTCGTCTTCCCCAATCTGCGCCTGTTCGTGATCACGTGCCTCGACCCGCGCGTCGACCCCGCGCACTTCCTCGGCCTCGGCCTCAGCGACGCGATCGTCGTCCGCAACGTCGGAGGGCGGGTCACCCCGGAGGTGATCAACGACGTCGCCTTCATCTGCCAGCTCGCTGAGAGCGCGCTGCCAGACGGCCCGCTGTTCGAAGCCGCCGTGATCCACCACACCCAGTGCGGAACCGGGGCGCTCGCCGACGACACCTTCCGCCACCGCTACGCCGAGCGGATCGGCGCCGAAGAATCCACCCTGCTCCCGCACGCCGTCCTCGACCCCGCGGCGACCGTCACCCGCGACGTCGAGCGCCTCCGCTCCGTACCCGCAATCTCCCCGCGCGTCAGCGTGTCCGGCCATGTCTACGACGTGGTCACCGGCTTGGTGGAGACGGTCATCCCCGCCGGCCGCTGAGGAGCTCGAAGCGTCGAGGTCCTCCTGGCGCGCGGATCATCGCGCGGGCCCTCTTGCCTGTCCGGAGAAGGCTCGAGCGCGCCGGATACCTCGAGCGAACGCCCCATCCGGACGACCGCCGCGCCCGGGTCGTGCGGCTCACCGTGTCCGTCACTCTGCTCATGCCGTGACGGGCGCTGCTTCGAGGAGCGCCGCGTTCTGGCGCTCGAGCGCCTTGGCCGCACCGCCGCGCCAGGCCTCGGCCATGGACTGCGACATGGGATCCGGGAAGATCTCCTCCTCCCCGTTCTCCACTCCGTCGAAGATGGCTCGCGCGACGGACTCCGGAGAGGCCTTCGGCACGTCGAGGCCTCGAGACATATCGGTATCCACCGGGCCGGTCAGGACGCCATGGACGCTGACGCCGCGTCCGGCCAGAAGCGCGCGCAGCGATTGTGTCAGGGAGAACGCGGCCGCCTTTGAGATCGAGTAGGCCGGAATGATCGGCAACGGGGCAAAGGCCGCCACCGACAGAGCGTTGACGATCGCTCCCCGAGAACGAGTCAGCAACGGCAGGAAGGCCTGGGTCACGCCGTAGGTGCCGAAGAGGTTGACGGCGAGGTGCTGCTCGAGTGCGACACGATCGCTGAGGTCGTCGTACAGCGCCAAGCCGGCGTTGTTGATGAGGATGTCGAGAGACTCGACCCTCTCGACGGCCGCCTGAGTCTGCTCCGCGTCGGTCACGTCCAGGGTCAGGGGCGTGACGCGCGCGTCGGAGTGGACCAAGGGTTGGCGCGTACCGGCATACACCCGCTTCGCGCCTCTCCTCAGCGCTTCCTCCACCAGCGCTTGCCCGATGCCACGATTGGCCCCGGTCACCAGAACTGCTCTGTCTTCGATTGTCATGAATCCGCCTTGTGGTCATTCGAGTTCGACCAGCTCGAGCTCATACCGATGTAGGCGTCGCCCGAGAGCGCAACTGAGCGACGAGTTTCAGGCGCCGCGAGCGTCTGTACTCGTGATGGCGACAAACGACCCGCCCGATGCGAGGATCCGAGCGTGACCGACACCGACCGCGCGCTGGTGCGTGCCCGCGCGGGCGACGAGGACGCGTTTCGCGAGCTGACCGACCCCTACCGGCATGAGCTGCAACTGCACTGCTATCGGATCGTCGGCTCGACGCAGGACGCCGAGGATTTGGTCCAGGAGACCCTTCTCGCTGCGTGGCGCGGGCTCGGGCAATTCGGCGAACGCGCGTCGATCCGGACCTGGCTCTACCGGATCGCGACGAACCGCTCCGTCGACACGCTCCGAGCGAGCGCCCGGCGGCCACAAAGCCTCGAGCCGATGACCGAGCTACCCGAGCCGAGCAGGGTCAGCGAGCCGATCTGGCTCCAGCCATACCCGGACGTCCTGCTCGAGGGGCTCGCAGACGCAGCGCCAGGGCCCGAAGCCCGCTACGAGGCCAAGGAAGCGACCGCGCTCGCGTTTGTCGCCGGACTCCAGCACCTCCCGCCGCAGCAGCGAGCGGTGCTCGTCCTGCGCGACGTGCTCAGCTTTCGCGCAGCGGAGGTGGCCGACATGCTCGACACGACCGAAGCCGCGGTGAACAGCCTCCTGCGACGCGCCCGCACCGCCCTCGATACCCGCCTGCCGGCCGCCGGGCGCGAGCGAGCGCCGCTGCCGAACTCCCGGTCGGAGCGCGAGGTGGTCGGGCGGTTCGCCGACGCTGTCGAAGCCGGCGACGTCGAAGGGGTCCTCGCGTTGCTGACCGACGACGCCTGGGTGACGATGCCGCCACAGCCCCACGAGTATCAGGGGACGGAGGCGATCGGGCGTTTCCTGCTCGACCGCGCGGTGAGCCGCGGGGGGCCGCTGCGGCTCGTCCCGACCCGCGCCAACGGGCAGCCCGCCTTCGGCTGCTACTTCCCCTGCCCCCACACGGAGATCGCGCGTCCCTACGGGCTACTCGTGCTCACGCTCGCCGGCAGCAACGTCGCCGAGATCACCTTCTTCGCCGACAGCAGCGTGTTCCCTCACTTCGGGCTCCCACGCACGCTGACCACACAGCGAACATGACCGGCTCGCGATCTGTACCTCATGTCGGTTGTCGCCGCTCGCCGCGAGCGTATGGTCGTCGGCAATGGCGACTGAGGCGGCATCCGGCATCGTCGCGCTGCCCGTGCGGGCGCGGGCCGGCGACGGGCGGCTGAAGCGGACCATCGGCTTCTTCGGGCCTTTCCCGCCGGGGTGATGGCGCGGGTCGTCGTCCTCGGCGCCGGCGTGTGCGGGCTTGGGGCCGCGCTGATGTTGCGCCGCGACGGCCACGACGTGGCGGTGCTGGAGCGCGATCCCGCGCCGGTGCCAGATTCCAACGAGGGCGCGTGGGAGCGCTGGGAGCGCGCCGGAGTGACCCAGTTCCGCCAGGCGCACTTCCTGCAGCCGCTGGGCCGGATTGTCCTCGACGAGGAGCTGCCCGACGTGCGCGACGCGTTGCTCGCCGCGGGCGCCGCGCGGTTCGACCCGCTGCGGCTGATGCCCCCGTGGATCGCCGATCGCAGACCACGGCCGGGCGACGAGCGCTTCGCGACGATCACCGCGCGCCGCCCCGTGATGGAGCACGCGTTCGCGCGCGTCGCGCAGGAGGAGGTCGACGTGCGGCGCGGCATCGAGGTCGAGCGACTGCTGACCAACGGCGTCCCGCGCATCGCCGGTGTCCGCACCACCCGCGGCGAGGAGCTCCCCGCCGACCTCGTCGTCGACGCGATGGGCCGCCGTTCACGGCTGCCGGCGTGGCTCGCCGACGCGGGCGCGCGCGGCATGCACGAGGAGTCCGAGGACTTCGGCTTCCTCTACTACACACGCTTCTTCCGCGGCGAGCAGCCGCGGATGCTCGCGCCGCTGCTGACGGCGATCGGGACGATCTCGCTGCTCACGCTGCCGGGCGACGACGACACGTGGTCGGTGACCGTGTTGGGCGCCGCCGGCGACCGGCCGCTCAAGCGCCTGCGGAAGACGGAGGCGTGGACGGCGGTGGTGAGGGCCTGTCCGCTGCAGGCGCACTGGCTCGAGGGCGAGCCGATCACGGAGATTCTGGGCATGGGCGGCATCGTGGACCGCTACCGGCGGCTCGTCTCCGGTAGCCGCCCGGCCGTCACCGGCGTCGCGCTGCTCGGGGACGCCTGCGCCTGCACGAACCCCTCGCTCGGCCGCGGCATTGCGCTCGGCCTGCGCCACGCCCAGCTGCTGCGCGACACGCTGCGCGAGGAGGAGGAGCCCGGCCGCTTCGCCGAGGCGTGGGATGCCGCTACCGAGGTGGAGATCACGCCGTGGTACCGCGCCACCGCCCGACAGGACCGCGAGCGCCTGCGCGAGATCGACGCGCTGCGGCAGGGCCTCGAGCGCCCCGCTCCCGCCGACCGCCAGGCCGCCGTGCGCGCGGCGCTGACGCCCGCGGCGATGTGCGACCCCGACGTGCTCCGCGCCATGCTCGCCGAGCGATGCTGCCTCGACTCCCCCACCGCGCTCGACGAGCCCGAGCTCGCCGAGCGGATCCTCGAACTCGCGCGCGACGCGGAGCCGGCGCAGTTCGCGGGCCCGGACCGCAAGCAGCTCTTGACGCTCCTGGCCTAACGCGTCGCGATGCTGTCCTTCCAGGCCACGACCGGCGCGTCGGCGGCCGCTTGCCCCGCGGGGTCCTGCGCCCACCTGGAGCGCAGCGCCACCGCGCACCCGCCCGCAGCGAACACGGCATCCTCGAGCGCGCGTGGCACGAGCGACGCTGCGGCTGCCTCCAGCGCCGTCACGGCGTCCGGCTGTGCGACGTCGATCCCCAGCGCCCGCCCGAGCGCCGCCGCATGGTGGCGGTAATTGGCGTGCGTGCGTGCCCAGCCGCCGTGCGCACAGCGCACGAGCCGCGACAGCGGCGCGAACCCCACCCCAGCCGGTGCGCCCCGGATCAGGGCACGGCGCTCGGAACGGAAGCTGAGCGCGACGTGCTGGCCTGACAATCCGACCGCCGGCCGCCTGGCGCCTCGCGCCTCCGCCAACTCCGCCGCGGCCAGCAGCGCCGTCGCGGTGGCGCCGACCGCCAACCCATCGACAGGAAGCGGCCCACCGAGCCAAGCGTCGCGTTCCACGACGTCAAGACCCTCGAGCGCCCGCTCGTCTCCGCCGACCGCAGCCCAGCACACGCTCGTCAGGCCACTCGAATCTGGCATCAGTCCTTCCTTCCGGCGAGCCCGCGCGCCCGGTCGCCGGTAGCGTTGAGAGGCATCAGGGGGCTAGGCAAATAGCGGGCGTAGGAGCGACGGCGTGAGGCGGATAGGCCTGTTGGGGGGAATGAGCTGGGAGTCCTCACTCGAGTACTACCGCCTGGCGAACGAAGTCGTACGTGAGCGCCTCGGAGGTCTTCACTCGGCCGACTGCGTCCTTCGCTCCGTCGACTTCGCTGCGGTGGAGGAGCTGCAACGAACGGGTCGCTGGGATCAGGCAGGAGAGCTGCTCGCTGCCGAGGCGCAGACGTTGCAGCGCGCCGGCGCCGAGCTGCTCGTGCTGTGCACGAACACGATGCACAAGGTGGCAGATCAGATCGTCGCGGCGATCGACATCCCGTTCCTGCACATCGCCGATGCCACCGCCGCTGCCGTTCGGGAGGCGGAGCTGAGCTGCGTCGGGCTGCTGGCCACGGCTTACACGATGGAGCAGGAGTTCTATGTGGGACGACTTCGCGACCTGCACGGGCTGACCGTCATCACGCCGACTGCGACGGACCGCAGACTTGTCCACGACATCATCTACGAGGAGCTGTGCCTCGGAATCATCAGCGAGAGCTCCCGCGGCGAGTACCAGCGGATCATGCGAGACCTCGCCGGGCGCGGCGCCGAGGGGGTTCTGCTGGGCTGCACCGAGATCGACCTGCTCGTCGGGCCACCCGACTCGCCGGTACCGGTGTTCGACACCACCCGCCTGCACGTTCGGCAAGCCGTCGAGCTGGCGCTCGCCAGTTGATCTGCGCTCGAGGCGGATCAGGCCGCGCGGTCGTCATCGTCGCCGGCCGAGTCCTCGATGCGGTAGCCGACGACGGGAAGCGTCTGAATGATCGTCGGGTCGGTTCCTCCTTGCGTGTCGGTTTGTCACGCCGCGCTCTCGGTGGGCGCGGCGGCAGGCTCCAGATCCAGGCTCGGCAGGGTTCGCTCGAGCCAGTCGGGAATCCACCAGTTGCGGCTGCCGAGCAGCTGCATCACTGCGGGGACAAGGACCATGCGGACGATCGTCGCGTCGACGAAGATCGCGGTGGCCAGTCCGATCCCGATGAGTTTCAGGAACACCTGGTTATCGGTGAGGAACGCGAGGAACACGACGACCATGATCGCGGCGGCGGCTGTGATGACGCGGGCTGTCTTGGCGAGCCCCTCGGCGACGGCGCGACGGGTGTCACCGTGCCTTGCGAACTCCTCGCGGATCCGCGACAGCAGGAACACCTCGTAATCCATCGAGAGGCCGAAGAGGATCGCGAACATCATCACCGGCATGAACGGCGCGATGGGCACCTCGTGGTCGATCCCGATGACGCTGCCGATCGACCCGCCCTTGGCGACCAGGGTCATGACGCCGTAGGCCGCCCCGATCGACAGGAGGTTCATGATCCCGGCCTTCAGGGCGATCAGCGGCGAGTGGAAGGCAAAGAGCAGGAGCAGGAACGAAAGGCCGATGATCCCCAGGAAGAACACCGGCAACCGGGCCGCGATGTAGTTGCTCTGGTCGTGGAACGTGGCCGTCGTTCCGCCGAGGAACGCCTCGATCCCGGAGCCCTGCAGGGCCTGGGGGATCGTCTGGTTGCGCAGCCGGGTGACGAGCTCGTCCGTGGCCGCCGACTGCGGGCCGGTCCTCGGGACGACGGTGATGATCGCGGCGTCGCCGGCCTGGTCGACCCTCGGCGCAGCGACGAACGCAACGCCGGGATCCCTGCGTGCCGCGTTGACCAGCGCGTCGAGCTTCGCGGCGGCCACCCGGTCGGGCAGCTTGGCGACGACCAGCAGCGGACCGTTGAACCCCCGACCAAAGCCCCGGGTGTTCAGGTCGTAGGCCGCGCGAGTCATCTTGCCGGGTGGATCGTTCCCGGCATCGTCAAAGCCGAGGCGCATGCCGAGCGCCGGCGACGCGAGAGCAAGGAGCACCACCGTGCCGGCTATCGCGAACCGCCACGGGTGACCCTGGACGACGTGGCTCCAGCGAAGCGCCGGTGATTCGCCGGCCGTGGCGGGAGCGCGCCGGCGGCCGAGCAAGGGGATCCGCAGCCGGTCGACCCTGTGGCCCGCGAAGCCCAGCAACGCGGGAAGCAACGTGATCGCGGCGAGCATCACCGTGAGCACGGCGATGCTCGCGGCCAGCGCCACACCGTGCATGTAGCTGAGGCCGACCAGAAAGAGGCCGAGCATCGCGATGATGACCGTCGAGCCCGCGATGAGCACGCTGCGTCCGGCCGTGCTGACGGCCTCGATCACGGCATCGTGTGGGTCCTTGCCGTCATCGAGGGCGCTGCGAAAGCGCGTCAAGACGAGCAGCGCGTAGTCGACACCGACCCCGATCAGCATCAGGCTCGAGATCGCGGTCGCCCAGTCGGGGACATCGATGACAGCCGCGAGCACGCCGATCAGAGCTGACGAGATCCCGAGGCCGAACAGCGCAACGGCAAGCGGCAGTCCGACGGCGACGATCGAGCCGAATGCGATCAGCAGCACGATGCTCGCGCCGAGGAAGCCGGCCCCTGCCGGGGGGTTGCTGCCCTGGGCGTCCTGGATCGGCCCCCCGCCGAGCTTCACCTCGAGTCCGTTGCCGCTGGCCTTGTTGGCGAGCGAGATCAGGTCCTTGCCGGTCTGCTTGGGGATGTCCCACGGCTGCCGCGTCAGCTCGAGGCTCGTAGCGGCGATCCTGCCGTCGGGCGAGACGCGGGTCGGGCCGGCCCGGCCGACGCCGTTGAGCATCGAGGCTCGGGCGAGGAAGCCGCCCACCCGTGCCTTCGTCGTGGGGCTGTCGGCGCCACCCTCGGCGTGCCAGACGACATCCACCGTGCTCCCCGAGAACCCGCCGAACCGCTGCTGGATCAACGTGCTCGCCGTCCTCGAGTCTGAACCGGGGGTCGCGTAGTCGGCGTGGAACTTGCCCTTGAGGGCGTTGCTCACCGGGAAGATCACGATCAACAGGGCGATCCATGCCGCGACCGTCAATCGGCGGCGTCGGTAGGCGATGTCGGCGAGGCGAGCGAGGCGAGCGGTCATCAGGCATTTCCGTTTCGGACTGGAGCTACGGTCGGCGGCGACACTAGGCGGGCGCCGTGTGACTGTCTTCTCCAAAGCTGCTGGATCGCGGGGCCGCATGTGAACCACCTCGCGGCGCGGCAGGCCTATGTTCGGTCGGGCGTAACTTCAGCCGCTCGTCGTCGTTTCGTTCCAGGTGCCTCGCGAGGAAGCCCGTGGTTCGACAAGGGGAGCCGGTGTGCGTCGTCTCTGTGTGATTACGGTGGCAGCCGCGCTGGCGGTGACTGCGCCGGCTGCGGGCGCGGCGGAGCCGTGGAGCCCGGCCGCTGCGGTTCCCGGAGCCCGCGACGCCTGGCCGCGGGTGGTGGTGGGATCCGACGGGCGCGGCGCGGTGATCTGGCGCGACAAGGCCGCGCCGTGCGTGTTTGTCCCGGCGGTGTTCGAGGCCGCCTTCGGACCGGACGGCACGGTCGGCGCCGCGACGGCGGTCAGGACCGACATGGATCTGGCGGGCGTGGAGGATCCGGCGGTCGTCGCGGGTCGCCGGCTGGCGGTGATCGGCATGCAGAGGCGCGGATCGCGGTGGCGCGGCGTGGTGGTCACCGGCCGCGTCGGGAAACGGCTCGGGGCGCCCGTCGCGCTGCCGGGGAGCTGGTCGGCCGCCGCGCCGGCGAGCGGGCCGCCCCCGCCGTGCAACCCCCGCCTGCCGATGCCAAACGGCCTGGCGGTCACGCGCGGCGTCACCGTGCCGCTTGGCGTCGCCGGCACCCCCAACGGGGACGTGGCGGTCGTGGCGCGACGCTGCGCCGGCGGCAGTGACTGTCGCCCGTCGGCTGCGCTGCTGTGGGTGCGACGGGCCGGACGGCCGCCCGTCACGTACCGCCTGGCCGCAAACGGGCGCACCTACGCGGCCGGGGTCGCGATGAGCGCACGCGGCGACGTGCTCGTCGCATGGGAGCGCAACGACGCGCTCTACGCGCGCGTGCTGACCAGGCACGGATGGCGCTCCGGCGCACAGCGACTCGGCCACACCCAGGCCTTCGCGCACGTCCGCGCGCTCTTTGCCTCCGACGGGCATGCCGTCGTCGCATGGTCCGACCAGGCCGTCTCGGAGGGCGACCCCGGCTCGGACTTCACCGCCCAGGTCGCCCGCGAGACCACCCCCGGGCGGTTCGGTCGCGCGCTGCGCCTGGGCAGCGCCCCGATGGCCGGGACCGGCAACTACGTCGGCTACGCCGGAGTCGCCGCCACGCCCCTCCCCGGCGGCCGTGTCGCGCTCGCCTGGACCGACTACCTCGACCAGTTCACCGTCCGCGCCGCCGACCTAAACCCCGACGGGACGCTCACTGCACCCCAGATGCTCGCGCCGGCCGACGGCAACGCCGTCCTCACCGGGCTGGCCGGCGCACCGTCGGGCCGCGTCGTGGCGCTATGGCTTGCCGGACGGGCCGGCGCCGACCCCGCCAGCGGCGAGCCGCGCTACGGCCTCTACGCCTCGACCCGCCCGCCCGCAGCCACCGCATACGGCGCGCCCGAGCAGCTCATCGACGGCACCCCCGACGGAGGCTCGGTCGCCATCGACCCCATCGGCGACCACGCCATCGCGACCTGGCGCACCGTCAGCGGACCGATCGCGTTCTCCACACGCCCGCCCGGGTGAGGGCGCCGGGGCACCGGCAACAGCGGCACGCCGCTTCCGGCTGCGGGTCAGGCACCAGACGGCCGGTCACCGGCGCACCGCAACCCGCGCAGCCCCGGTCGCGTTGGTGGAGGGTGGTCACGCCGATCCGCCGCGCCTGCCTTGCCGCCCTCGCGCTTGCCGCGCTGGCGGGCGTTCCCACGGCGCGCGCCGCTGCCCCGCTCAGCCCGTCGGTCGTCGGCGAGCCCCCGAGCTCCGGAGGCGTCTTCCGGTTCCCGCAGGCGGTGACGTTCTCGCCCGGCGGCGGAACGGTGTACGTCGGCGACCAGTACAGCGGGACCGTGCAGGCCTTCGATCCGGGCGGCGGCTTCCGGTTCGCCCTCGGCTCGCGGGCGACCCGCCGGGAGCCCGGCCGGCTCGGCGTCGTCGGCGGCGTCGCGACGGACCACAGCGGCCACGTGTACGTCCTGGACTCCGAGAACGACCGGGTGCAGATCTTCTCCGCGGCCGACGGGCGCTACCTCGCGGCGTTCGGCGACAGCTCCGTGTTCGACCTTGCCACCGCCACGCCGAACGTCAACGGCGGGATCAGCGCCAGCGGTCTCGCCGTGACGCAGGCCGACGCCTCGGCGCCGCCCGTCGTCTACGTCGCGGACCAGGGCCGCGAGCGGGTGGACCGCTTCACGCTCGACCCGTCGACGCTGATGCCGACCGGGCCGCCGGTCACGAGCGCCCCGGGACTGGGCCTGTCGCATCCCCAGGGCATTGCGCTGGACCCGGCGGCGACGCGCGTCTACGTCGCCGACGACGACAACGACCGTGTCGTCGTGCTCGACCCCCAGACCCTGGCGTTCGTGAGCCAGGTCGGCAGCCACGGCACCGGCCCCGGGCAGTTCCAGAACCCGTACGACGTGGCGGTCGACGCCCACCAGCCGAGCCAGCTGTACGTGGCCGACAACCTCAACAACCGCCTCGACGTCTTCGACGCCGCGACCCTCGGCTTCGTGAGGATCATCGGCGGCTTCGGGCGGACGGTGGGCCTCTTCTCGATCGTGCGCTCGGTCGGGGCGCTCGCCGATGACCCGCGCGGCGGCGTCGACGTCGCCGACACGGCCAACAACCGCATCCAGGCGCTCGACGCGGACGGTGGCATCGTCGCCGCGTGGGGCCTCGCCGGGCGCGGCCCGGGATATGTCACGCGGCCGCGCGGTGTGGCGTTCACGCCGAGCGGAGGCGTGGCGGTCGCCGACACGTTCGACCACCGGATCGAGCGCTTCGATCCCGACGGGACGTACGCCGGCCAGCTCGGGCTCATCAGCGCGTTCACGGGCTACGCGGCACAGGGCGCGGCGACCGGGCAGCTCAGCGTGCCGGCGGCGGTCGCCTACGACACGGCCGGGAACACGTGGGTCGCCGACACCGGCAACGATCGCGTCGTCGAGTTCGACGGCGGCGACGCGGTGCTGTTCACGACACCGCCGGGGCAGCTCTCGGGCCCGCAGGCCATGGCGCCGGGGCCCGCCGGAAGTGTCTACGTCGCCGACACCGGCCACGGGACGATCGTGCAGTTGCTCCCCGACCGGACGACCACGACG
Organism: Solirubrobacterales bacterium; assembly: GCA_025963905.1. Taxonomy (GTDB): domain Bacteria; phylum Actinomycetota; class Thermoleophilia; order Solirubrobacterales; family Solirubrobacteraceae; genus JAOPZW01. Next base: position 14,298 of record JAOPZW010000094.1, read on the forward strand.
ATCCGCACCGGTCTCTTGCACCCCGCGGCGGTGGCATGGAACGGCTCCGGCCGCGTCTTCGCCGCGGACGACGCCAGCGTGCTCGACGCCGCCTCCGGCACGCAGGTCGCCCCGCCGCCGGACGAGGCATCGTGGGACCACCCCGGCGGCCTGGCGGTCGACCAGGCCACCGGCACGCTGTACGTGAGCGAACGCCGCCCGGGCACGGCGAACGGCGCGCGCATCGTGCGCGGCACCCCGGCCGGCGCCGGGTTCACGTGGGACACGATCGCGACCGAGGGAGCGGGCAGCGGCCAGGTGATCGAGCCGGGCGGGCTCGCGCTGAGCGCCGACGGCGGGACGCTGCTCGTCGCCGACGCGGGAAACAATCGCGTCCTGCGCTTCGACGCTCCGGGGCACGCGCCCCCCCAGCCGCCCGCGCTGACCGTGAGCGTCGACCAGATGACGCGCGGCGTGGTGACGAGCGACCTGCCGGGCATCTCGTGCGCGACGGACTGCGTGCAGCACTACGGCGCCGGGCGACAGGTCACGCTGACCGCAGCGCCGGCGGCCGGCTCCGTCCTGGCGGGCTGGACCGGCGCCTGCGCACCCGCGGGCGCGGCGCCGACGTGCACGGTCACGATGGACGGCGCGCAGGCGGCGGGCGCCTCGTTCGCTCAGGCCGCTCCCCCGGCGCCCCCGGCGCCGCCCGCGCCGCCCCCGCCAGCGGGCTTCACGAGCGCCAGGATGTCGACCCACCGCCTGCACCTCGCCCGCCCGGCCGACCGCCGCCACCACCGGCCGGCGAGCCGCGCCACGCGCGCACTCGTGACCGTGCGGCTCACCCAGCCCGCGACGCTGACCATCGGCGTGCAGCAGGGCCGTCCGGGCCGGCGGCGCGGCTCGCAGTGCCTCGCGCCGAGCCGCAGCCTGACCCACCGGCCCCGGTGCACCCGCTTCGTCGCGCTGCGTGGCACCCGGACCGTGAACGCGGCCTCGGGCACCGTGACGTTCGGGTTCCGGCCGGTCCTCGGCGGGCGGGCACTGCCCCCGGGCGTGTACCGGCTTGCCCTGGTCGCGCTCGACCGCAACGGGAACCGCGTCGGGCCCGTCACGGTCTCCTTCCGGGTGACCCGCTAGCGCGTCAGGCGGCGAGGCTCATACCGTGCCGGCGACGCCGATGAGGTGGCCTTCCGGATCGGTGAAGTGGCCGACCACGAGGTTCGCCCCCGGGGCCCGCTCGGGGCCCATCGTGCGGGTCCCTCCGAGGCTCTCGGCCTTCCGGAGCGCGGCTTCCACGTCGGGAACGCCGACGTAGAAGACCACGTGCCCGTCGAAGTCCGGGCCGCCGCCGACGCCGCCTGGGATCCCGACGCCGTCGTCGTTCGCGTTGCGATCGACGAACCCGTAGTTGCCGGCCTCTGAGACCGCATTCGCAACCGGGCCGCTGGTGTCGAACTCCCATCCGAAGAGCTCGCCGTAGTAGCTGCGGAGCTTCTCGGGATCCCTTCCGATGACCTCGAAGTGGATGACTGGCTGTCCCATGGCTCTTCCTTTCCGCGCCGCTGTCTCATGGTCCACCGTGGCTGGTGGTTCGACACCGTACCGACCCCGAGACGCTTGTCTCTGCTGATACCCCCACCCGGTATACTCGCTGCCATGCAGAGCGTTCTCGACGTCATTTGGCACGGCCTGAAGGACTCGTTCCTGATGGCCTGGCAGGTCTGGTGGGCGCTGGTCCTGGGCTTCGCGATCTCCGCGATCGTCCAGGCGTGGGTCCCGCGCGAGCGCATCGAGGCCGCGCTCTCGGGCTCGGGCCCCCGGCCGATCGCGTGGGCGACCGCCCTGGGCGCCGCCTCGTCCTCGTGCTCCTACGCGGCGATCGCGATCGCCAAGTCGCTGTTCCAGAAGGGCGCGTCGGCTGCAGCGGCGCTGGCGTTCCAGTTCGCCTCCACGAACCTCGTGTGGGAGCTCGGGTTCGTGCTGTGGGTGCTGATCGGCTGGCAGTTCACGCTCGCCGAGTACGTCGGCGGCATCGTGATGATCGTGCTCATGACGGTCCTGCTGCGGCTGTTCGTCAGCCCGCGGCTCGAGGAGGAGGCGCGCAAGCATGCGCAGGCGGCCGACACCGGCCATCAGCACCACGCGAGCGGGGAGCGGTTGCCATGGCGTGAGCGCCTGACGAGCGCTCGCGCCTGGTCGGATGTCGCGCACAACTTCCGCGGCGACTGGCAGATGCTGTGGAAGGAGGTCACGATCGGCTTCGTCCTGGCCGGTTTCATCGCGCAGTTCGGCAACGGGTTCTTCGAGTCGCTGTTCATCAGGAACGCTCCCGAGCCGCTGCCGACGATCGAGAACGTCGTCGTCGGGCCGGTGATCGCGGTGCTCAGCTTCGTCTGCTCGATCGGCAACGTCCCGCTGGCGGCGGTGCTGTGGTCGGGGGGGATCAGCTTTGCCGGGGTCCTGGCCTTCCTGTTCGCCGACCTCATCGTCCTGCCGATCATCGCGATCTACCGCAAGTACTACGGCATCGCGTTCGCGCTGCGGATCACCGCGCTGATGTTCGTGACGATGGTCGTCTCGGCGCTGCTGGTCGACGGGATCTTCAGCGGGCTCGACCTCATCCCCACCGGACCGCGACCCACGCGGGCGGACATCTTCAGCTCGATCCAGGTCGACTACAAGCTGTTCCTCAACGCGCTCGGCGTCGTCGTGTTCGGCGCCTTGTTCTGGCTGACCGCCCGCCGGGGAGCCACCGATCCGGTGTGCGGGATGAAGGTCGACCGTGCCAAGGCCGCGACCATGGAGCTCGGCGGCCGGACCTTCCACTTCTGCTCGCAGCACTGCCGGCACGCGTTCGAGGCCGATCCTGAGCGCTACGTCCACGGCAACGCCGCGAAGGGCGCCGCCCACGAACATCCCCATGCCGGCGGCTGAGGGCCCCTATCCTCGACTGGTAGTGGCCGACTTCCGTCCGCGCCATCGACACGCGGCCCGACGCATGAGCCCACTCGCACTGCGCAGGCTGCTGGCTCGCCCACGCCGTCGAGTCGTGCTGCTCATGGCGATGATCGCGGTCGCCGGCGCCGTCGCCGCGCATCACAGCATTCCGGCAGACATGCACGACATGCCAGCGGGCGTGACGTGCGTCGCCGTGCTGGGCGCCGGTATCGCGGTCGCCACGGCGATCGGGCTGCTCGCCCTGCGGCGCACGTGGGCCGCGCCCGACGAGTGGCGGCCGACGTGGACGTGGATAGGAGCGCCGCGCAGCGCGCCGGTCCGCGCCGGTCCGCTCATCTTCCTCCGTCTCCAGATCCTCAGGCGTTGATCGTCGGGGCGAGCCCGGCCGTTGTCGGCCGGGCTCGTCGGCGCCCACGCGCGCCCTCCCAGCCCGATGACCAACCCGAACCACAGGACGGAAATGACCATGTCTCACCGATTCACCAGCGCGGCGGGGCTCGCCGTCGCCGTGGCGCTCGCGATCCCGGCGAGCGGCGCAGTCGCCGCGCCCGCGCAAGCGGGCAGGCCGGCGGCGAACGCCATCGACCGCGCCTTCGTGCGCGAGATGATCCCGCACCACGAGATGGCCGTCGCGATGGCCAAGATGGCCAAGATGCAGGGCCGCCACGCCGAGGTCCGCACGCTCGCCGGGAAGATCATCACGGCCCAGAACGCGGAGATCCACACGCTGACCACCATCGCCAAGAGCCTCGGCGTGACCCCCGCCAAGATGCCGGCGAACGGGCAGATGAGCGCCCAGATGATGCGTGACCTCGACACGCTCGGCGTCACCATGAGCCAGAGCGGGATGACGATGAACATGAGCGACCTCGACGGCGCCAAGCCGTTCGATCGCAAGTTCATCGACCTGATGATCCCCCACCACCAGGGCGCGATCCGCATGGCCCGCGCCGAGCTGGCCAAGGGCAAGAACGCCAAGCTGCGGAGCATCGCCAGCGGCATCATCACCGCCCAGGCCGCCGAGATCCGCGATATGAACTCGTGGCGCAAGGCCTGGTACGGCAAGACGTCACCCGCGGGCGGCGTGCCGAAGGCCTGACCACGGCGAGCGACCGGCCGGCGCCGCCGCCGGCCGGTCGCCACCTATTGAGGGACGACCGCGTGCTGGGTTGCGCGTCGCAGGTCATCCGGACTCAGCCCTTCCGCGAGCAGAGCCGGCAGTCCGAGTGCGATGGCCGTCGTCACTTCGAGCAGTTGCAGCGCGAGCCCGTACGCGAGTGCGCTGCCGGCGTCGACCCCGTATGCAGCGAGGACGGCGACACAGGCGGCCTGAAAGACGCCGACGTTGCCCGGTGTGATCGGGACGACGGCGGCAACGTTGGTCGCAACGAGCACGGCCGCCGCGGCGCTCAGGCGTGACGGCGTCGCGATCCCGAATGCGCTGAGCAGCGTGTCGCACGCCAACAGCTGCACCGACCATGCGGCGAACTGAGCGGTGCCCGCGTGGAACGCGTCACGCGGGCGGCGGAACACGCGTAAGCCTCCTCGCATCCGCTCGATCTCGGTACGCACGAAGGCGGCCGCGCGACCCAGCACCGTCGCCTTGGGCCCCGCCCGGTCAAGCAGTCTGGGCGCGGCGAGGATCACCCCGACGACTGCGATGGGAAGGGCCGCGGCGAGCACGATCACCGGCGCCGCATTGCGGAACAGCGCGACGCTGGCGACGAGTACGGACGCGAGTGCGACGAGGGCCGCCAGGTTCAACAGCGTCTGGGCGAGCACCGTGCCGGCGACGAGCGCGATGCAGTTGCGCGTGTTGCCGGCGCGACGCGCGATCACGAACACGCGCGCTGGCTCACCGAGTCGTCCCGGCAGGGTCGCCGAGACCATCACCCCGATCATCGTCGCCCGGGCCGCGACGAGGCGACTGATCCGCCTGCCGCCCAAGGCGCCGCGGAGGATCACGTACCAGCATTCGGCTCGAAGGATCAACGCCGCGCACAACAGGGCAAACGTCATGGCAAGGAGCCCGGGCCGGACGTTCGCGAGCGCGTGCAGACTGCTCGAGAGGTCCAAGCGCGTGAGGGCCAGCGCCGCGAGCCCGATCCCGCCGGTGACGACGAGCGACACGAGGACCGGTCTCGCGCGCCAGCGCGCGCGCCGCCGCGACGACGCCTCGAGCAGCCCCGCAGGGTTTTTCCGAGCGACTCGTCGCGACACGGTCTCTAAGGCTAAGACCAAGCCGCCCGGGAGGTCGCCGGGGAAGTGGTTCCTGCCGATACACCCCTTTGGCGGCCGCCGCCAGGCTCACGCCCGTGCCGGACCCGCCCGAGGGCACGATTGCGCTGCTTTCACCGACATCCAGGGGTCGACGCGAGAGCCGGCGGTCATTGCGGTCAAGCGACGCGTCGATCATCGATGAGATCGAGTTGCCAGTCGATCCCAAGACCCGGCGTCTCGGGGGCGATGGCGTGTCCATCGATGATCTCCATCTCCGCGCCTGTGACCGCACGAAGCTGCGGAATGTGCTCCACGAAGATGCCATTTGGCACCGCGGCCACGAGACTCACGTGAAGCTCCATGAGGAAATGCGGAGCGACGCTGACGTTGAAGGTCTCGGCCAAGTGAGCGACCTTGAGCCAGGGCGTGATACCTCCAACGCGTGCAACGTCAACCTGGATGATGGACGCCGCTTCGCTGGTCAGGTACTCCCGAAATTGAGCCGGCGAGTACAACGACTCGCCGACCGCGACCGGGATGCTGGTGCTCGCGGACAAGCGCGCGTGGCCGGACACATCGTCGGCGGGCAGCGGCTCTTCGAACCAGCTCAAGTCGAGGCCCTCGAAGGCGCGGGCGCGCCGGCGTGCCTCGGCGCACGTCATCGATTGGTTGGCATCGACCATGATCTGTGTCGCGGGCCCTAGTGCGTTCCGTACCGCCGTGAGGCGCTCGAGGTCGTCGTGCAGCGAGGGCTTGCCGACCTTGAGCTTGATGCCCGACCAACCGGCTGCCTGGGAGGCCAAGGCTCCAGCGACGAGTTCATCGGTCGTGAGATGCAGCCACCCGCGTTCGGTGTCATACAGCGGCACCTCGCGTCGAAACCCGCCGGCGAGGCGCCACAGCGGCTCGCCTGCTCGCTGGCAACGAAGGTCCCAGAGGGCCGTATCCACCGCCGCGAGCGCGAGCGATGTAACGGCGCCCACCGTCGTTGCCCGCGTCCGCGCGAACAGGGTTCGCCAGAGCGCCTCCACCTGAGTGGCGTCCTCGCCGACCAGCGCGTCGAGAAGGTAGCCACGAAGCATCGCCAAGACGGCCGTTCCGCCGGTACCGATCGTGTAGGCGTACCCGATGCCCGTCGCGCCGTCGTCGGTTTTCAGCGTCACGATGACCGTTTCCTGTTTGAGGAACGCCTGTACCGCGTCGGTACGGACCGTTTCGACCGGGATGTCGATCAGCGACGCGGAGGCGTCGATGATGCGCGTCACGACGCGGCTCCGCGGATGATCCGAGGCCGCCGCACTGATGTCCCTGTCCTTACGACCGGCCGTCGGCAGAGCCGCATCACGCCTCCCATGCATTGGCATTATCCGATACTATAGGATCGTGCCTGAGCGACGGCTCCTGTGTCAAGACCCTTCCCCGGGAGCCTCTGATCGTCGATGATCGACGCGATGAACGCGGGCGGGCCCATCAAGTCCGAGAAAGGCGGAGCGCGTCAGGCGATGGTCGACGACGTCTACGAGCGCTTGAAGTCTTCGGTCTTGGACCATGTCGTCGAGCCCGGTCATCGCATCAACGTCGATGCGCTCACGCGAGTCTTCGCGGTCTCGCAGACCCCCATTCGAGAGGCGCTCGCCCGCCTCGAAGCCGAAGGACTGGTCGTCAAGGAGCCCTTGCGCGGCTTCCGGGCCTCCCCGCCGCTGAGCAACGCGGAATTCGAGGAGCTCTACGACTTCCGGCTGCTCCTCGAGCCCTGGGCGGCGGCACGCGCCGCACAACGGATCACGCCAGACGCGGCCGCCGGCCTCGAGCAGGAGCTCGCAAGCTGGACCTCCGCGCCAGAAAGCAGCGGGTACTTCGGTTACCGCGAGCTATCAGCCCACGACGCGCGGTTCCACGGCCGAATCGTCGAGCTTGCGGAGAACGGGCCGCTGAGCACCGCTTACGAGCGACTGCATGCTCATCTTCACCTGTTCCGTCTGAACTACCAGCGGACCATCGGCGACGAGGCCATTCGAGAGCACCGCGCGATCACAGCAGCGATCGTCGCCGGTCGACCCGACGACGCGGAGCAGGCGATGCGGCTGCACCTCACAGCGTCACGCGATCGGCTGCGCGAGTTCGCAGCCTGAGATCCAATCACCCAAGAACGTCCAGGAGCACGCGGGACGGATGCTCGGGGTCGTGAAACACCCGCTGCCGCGCAACCACGTAATCGGCTTCGCGGGCCCGTGCGATGTCACCGCCGTGATTGGGGTTGACATCGAACCGCGGGAAGCTCGAGCTGGAGATGTCCAGTTGCAGACGGTGACCGGCGTCGAAGACGTAGTAGGTGTGCCCGAGCTCGATCTCGTAGAGCTCGACGCCGTCCGGATCCGCGGACGGCGCGCGTAGCTCGTTCGCTGTTCTGGTCAGGTGGCGTCGCCGGATGATGCCATCGCAGACGAGGAGCGCCCGGCCGTCGGGCTGGACTTCGACGAGCTTGGCCGTGAAGTCCGTGTCCTGTGCCGAGGTGGCGGCGTAGAGCTCGACCGTCACGCTGCCGGCGATGGTGAGCGGCGCGTCGAGCGCCGGGCCGGTGAACGTCAGGACGTCCTGGCGGTGATACGTCGGGCGTTGATCGCGTGGCCCGGCATGGAGGCCGATGTAGGCACCGGGCAGGAACGTGGCTCCTCCGATGGTCGGCACGGGGTCCACGGGGTCGAACGTGAAGTCCGACGACGGCTGGTCTTCTCGAGGCCGGCGGTCGGACAAGCGTCCGCGCGCCTCACCGTCGGGCCCGGTGAGCCAGAGACTCTGCGTCCGGGCTTCGGCCGGCGGCCAGCGGCTGTGGCTGACCCAGGTGTTCGAGCCCATCGCGAAGACCTTCGCGGCCGGCCGTTCGACCTCCGGTGGATGGTCTCCGAGGTGCCGGTCGAAGAACTCGAGGTGCACCCCCGTCATGTCCAGCGCGGCCGCACTGGCGCCGGGGCCGAACTCGACCTCGCCGAGCGCGTCGTATTCCACCGCGTGCGCCCACGGTCCGACGAGGAGCTCTTGGTCCGGCGCGTGCTGCGCCATCCCGAGGTAGTTGGCGATCGTCCCGCGCAAGAAGATGTCGTACCAGCCGGCGATGTGCAGCGCTGGGATCTCGATCGCAGACCAACGGTCCGACACGCTGATCGCACGCCAGAAGGCATCGTCGCGGTCGCGGGTCAACCATGCCTCGTAGGCGGGCAGCATGGCATTGAGAGCCCCACGGGCGATCAACGGCCGGCTCCCGAACGCGTGGGCAGGATCGTTCAGCCACTGTTCGAGCTCGTGCAACTCGGCGGACGTGTCCTCACCCGCCCCGGCTCGGCGAGTCGCCTCCGCGGCCGCCAGCCCGAGCGCCCAGTAGATCGAGAAACCCAGCTGCAATGCGCCGCCGTAGTAGAACCACGAGTCGAAGTAGTCCGCGGCCGTTGCCTTCGGAGCGATCGCCTTGAGCGCTTCGGGCCTCCGCGTCGCCGCAAGGAGCTGCGTCGCCGCGTAGTAGGACGCGCCGTACATGCCGATCCGGCCGTTGCAGTAGCTCTGCTCAGCGAGCCACCCGATGGTGTCGGCGCCGTCGTCGCCTTCATGTTCGAACGGGCGAAACACGCCTTCGGAGCCGAAGCGGCCGCGCGTGTCCTGAATGACCACGACGTAGCCGCGTTCGACGGCGCGCAGCTGCTCGATGCCGGCGTTGACCGCCACGGCGAAGCTGTCTCGCCTGTTGTACGGCGTGCGCTGAAGCAGGACCGGGTGGCGCTGCTGGTCGTCCGGGCGATAGACGTCAGCCTTCAGGCGCACTCCGTCGCGCATCGGAATCCAAACGTCCCGATCGACGACCATCCGCGATGGCGGTTGGTTCGACGCCTCTTGGCGCTCGCCGGTCACGGCTGGCCCGGCGATGCGCCGGCCCCGTCCACCGCGGCGGTCGCGGTGGCCGCGCCGGCTCGGCGCCGCACGTTGCCGCCGCGTGACGCGACCGTGTAGATGGCCGACGCCGCAACGAGGACGACGCCCTGCACGACGTACTGGTAGTTGGATCCGAGGTTGAGGACGTTGAACCCGTTGGACAACGTGAACAGCACGATCGTCCCGAGCACCGACTTGGCCACGAAGCCGGCTCCTCCGAAGAGCGACGTGCCCCCGAGGATGGCGGCGGCGATCACCGTCAGCTCCGTACCGGAGAGCGCGTTGGGGTCGAGCGAGTTGAACTGACCGGCGAAGATGATCCCGACCCCGGCAGCGGCTACTCCCGAGAGCACGAAGGGGACCATCTTGTAGCGGTTGACGCTGATGCCCGAGAGCCGAGCTGCCTCCAGGCTGCTGCCGACGGCGTGCAGGTTGCGTCCGACCGTCAGGAACCGCAGCATGAGGCTGACGACGAGCGACAGGGCCAGCATGAGCCACACCGGGAGCGGTTGCGTCAGCGCGCCCGGGGCGATGATCGCCAGGATGATGGCACCGGCCCCGACCGCGACCGACGCGACGAAGAAGCCATCGAGCGGCACGCCGTCGGCGGCGCGCAGCGCGGCCCGTAGCCTCGCCGCCGCTCCGGCCAGCACAGCACACCCGACCAGCACGCACAGGGCGGCGGGGATCGCCACGGTCTGCGCGTCGAAAGACGCGAGCGCCTGAGACTGAGCGGTGACGCTTTCGCCGTTGAGCAAGATCAGGACCACGCCGCGGATGGCGGTCAGCGACCCGAGGGTCACGATGAACGCGTTGACGCCGACGATCTGCACCAGGACCGCGTTGATCGTTCCGGCGACAAGCCCGGCGCCAAGGGCCAGCGCCACGGCTCCGACCGTGCCGATGTCGTCGATCGTCAGGAGCGCGACGGCCCCGGCCAGCGCAGCGACCGACCCGACGGACAGGTCGAAGTTGCCGGAGATCAGCACGACCGTCATGAAGATCGCCAAGATCCCGTAGGGAGCAGCCTGCCCGACGATGTTCGAGGCGTTGGTGACCGAGAGGTACGCGGGCTGTCCCCTCACCGCGGTGGCGATCATCAGCCCGACGACCAGCAGGACCAGGGCATAGACCACGCCGGCGCGCTGCGGCCGAAATGCGGCGCGCACCGAGCCGAGACGCGGGACGGCCGCCCGCGCGATCGGAGCGTGTCGCTCGTGGGACGACGGCGCGGCCGAAGCGTTGCTCTCGCGCGTCGGATTGGCAGCGCCGCTCATTGGAGGCCTCCTACGATGGCCGTCAGACTGCTTGTGTCGATCGACGCCGCCGCCACATCGCGCACGACGTCGCCGTGACGCATCACGAGAACCCGATCGGCCACGCTCAGCAGCTCGTCGAAATCAGAGATCGCCACGAGGATCGCCGCTCCTCGGGAGGCCAGGTCACGGATCAACCCGATCAGGTCGGCCTTGCCGCTGACATCGATGCCGGCCGTGGGCTCGTCGAGGAGCAGAACGCTGAGCGCTCCGTAGATCCACTTCGCGAACACCACCTTCTGGGCGTTGCCGCCGCTCAGCCGGCTCACCGGCGTGTCGATCGACTCGGCAACGATCCCCAGGTCGGTGCAGGCCTGCTCAGCGCGTCGGCGCTCGGCGCCCACGTCGAGGACCCCGGACCTCGAGAGACCGCCAAGGTCCGTGAGGGAGATGTTGCGCCAGATCTCCCACTCGGGGATGAGCCCTTGGCCGGCGCGGTCTTCGGGCACGAACGCCATGCCGGCCCGCACGGCGTCGCCTGGCCGAGCGGCAACGGCGCAGCCCTCGACCGTCACCGCGCCCGCCACGCGCCGGTCCGCGCCGAAGATCGAACGAAGCAGCGCCGTGCGCCCCGACCCGAGGAGACCGGCGAGCCCGACGATCTCGCCGGCTCGGAGCCGAACGTCGACCGGGTTGCGAACGGTCGTTGAAGTGAGGGCGCTGACCTCGAGTACGGGCTTGCCCATCGCCTTGCTCGGACGGGCTTTCTCGATCGCCTCGAGGCGCTCGCCGACGATGCCTCGAAGAATGCGGTCCTCGTCGACCGCGCCCTCCTCCATCTCGTCCACGAGTCGACCGTCGCGGAGCACGCTGACGCGATCGCAGATCGCCACGATCTCGTCGAGGAAGTGCGAGACGAACAGCACGGCGGTCCCGTTGACCGCCAGGCGACGGGCGGACCGCAGCACCGCCTCGCGCTCTGCGCGGCCGATGGAGGCAGTCGGCTCGTCGAGCACGATCATCGCCGCTCCCGTCGCCAGCGCCCGCAGGATGGAGACCATCTGACGGTCCCCGATCGACAGCTCGCTGACCCGTTCGAACGGGTCGATGACGTAGTCCAATCGCTCGCAGGTCCGCCGGAAGTGCTCGAGGCGCCGGCTCGGGAGCCAGCTCCCACCTGCGCCGTGTCCGAGGTACACGTTCTCGATCACGTTGAGTGCCGGCGCCACCGGGCTCTGCTGGTGGACCACTGCGATGCCCGCCGAGACCGCGTCCGCGGGCCGGCGGAACTGCGCTGGCTCGCCACGCCAGCGCAGGGTTCCGGTCGTCGGCGCCTCCGCACCGGCGATGATCTTGATGAGCGTCGACTTGCCGGCACCGTTCCCGCCGACCAGGCCGTGGACCAGCCCCGGGCGAACCGCCACCGACACGTCTCTGAGCGCGCGGGTGCCGCCCACGTAGACCTTCGAGACCGAGCGCAGCTCGAGCAGCGGCTTCTGGGCACCCTCAGCCACGGCGGGAGCTCACCACTGCGGAGCGCACTGGCTGACGTTCTTGAGCGTGATCGCCGGTGTGTTGTAGCTCAGGACCTGGTGCGGGGCCGGGGCCTTTCCGGTGATCTGCGCGTAGAGCGTGTCGAACGCCTTGGCGCCCTCGTCCTCGGGCTTGAAGCACACCGTGCCGTAGATCGAGTGGTCCTTGATCCCGGTGATGCCGCCCTTCGAGCCGCCGTTGCCCAGGACCTTGGCCTTCGACTTCGCCGCGGCCACGGCCTTCGCACAGCCGTTGGCCATGTCGTCGCTCAGCGCGTAGAACAGCTGGATGTCAGGGTGCGCGGACAGAATCCCCTGGCACGCGGCCTGGCCCTTCTGAGCCGTCCAGTCGCCCGGCTGGGTGGCGACGATGTTGTACTTGCCTCTGGCGAGATCGGCCTTGAAGCCCGCCGTCCACGAGGTGTTCTCCTGGAAGCCGGCGGCGCCGGTGATGATCGCGATCTTGCCGCCCTGGGGAAGGGCCGACTTCGCGAGACCCGCCTCGAGATGGCCGAGCTGGTCGGCGTTCTCATTGATGGTGAACGACAGCTTGTCGTAGGGCTTGCTCGCAGGCCCGGTCCCGACGTTCCCATGCACTGAGGCGACGGGAATGCCTGCGGTGGCCGCGCGATCGACCATCGCCTTCGCCGGTCCGGGCGAGTTCGGCACCAGGAGGATTCCGCTGACCTTCTGCGCGACGAGGTCCTGCATGTCGCTCCCCTGCTTCTGGACGTCGCCCTTGCTGTCGAGGACGACGAGCGTCGCGCCGAGCTTGTCGGCCTCCTGCTTCGCGCCCTTCGCCAGGCCAACCGGGAACGTGACGGCCATCGTCTGGTTGGACAAGCCGACGACAACCTTCTTCGACGCGGTCTTGGTGGTCGCCGCTGCCGTGGCAGCCGACGCGCCGCTGCCCGAGGAGTTGGAGCTTCCGCAACCGGCCATCACCGCGGCACCGGCCACCAGAAGCGCAACCGTGCCGGCGTACCAGGCAGTGCGGCCCCGTCGCTTGTTCGTGTCTCGCATGTCCCTTCGACCCTCCAATCCGATCCTATAAGATTTCTGGCGATGCTGATCGTTGCTAGGGCGGATGTCAAGTCGGCTCCCGTGAAACGCCACGACAAGACGTCCACGGGCGGTCACGTCTCCGCGTTGCCGGGCGACGTGCGAGCTGCCGGGGAGAGTCGGTAGGCGGCTCGGGCGGCACCGCCGAACACGGCTTCACGCTCGGCGGGATCGAGCGCTTCGACCAGACGCTCGGCGGTCCGGACCACCTCGTCGTAGCTGCCTGCCAGCGTGCAGACCGGCCAGTCAGATCCGAAAAGGACGCGGTCGGCGCCGAAGGCGTCGAGGACCGATTCGGCGTAGGGACGCAGCTGCGCGACCGTCCAGCTCGTCCAGTCGGCCTCGGTCACCATCCCGGACAGCTTGCAGGTGACGTTCGGAAGCGACCCAAGCGCCCGCAGCCCGGTGGCCCACGGCTCGATGCGCCCTGTCGCGATCGCCGGCTTTGCGAGGTGGTCGACGACGAATCGGAGCTCGGGGATGGCGGCCGCCGTCTCGTGCGCCGCGCCGAGCTGATGCGGGAGGATCAGCAGGTCGTAGGCCAACCCGGCATCGGCCACCGCGAAGAGGCCGCGGCGGACGTCCGGGCGGCACAGCCAGCGAGGATCGGCCTCTCCCTGCACCAGGTGACGGATCCCTACGAGGCGATCGCCGAACGGCTCCGCCTGCAGCCGGCACAGGCGCTCGGAGACGTCGGCGGAAGTCAGGTCGACCCACCCGACGACGCCCGCCACCGCCGTGTTGGCACCGGCGAGCATCAGGAGCTCCGGTGTCTCCTCGGGCACGGCCAGCGTCTGGACGAGCACGACGCCCTCGATGCCGGCTCGCTCGCGCTCGTCGGCCACGTCCGCCAGAGCGAAGCTGCGGTGCAGCGGAGCGAGGTCGCCCGCCGTCCACGGCTGGTCACGCACAGCCAGGTCCCAGACGTGCATATGAGCGTCGATCCGCGCCACGGAGGTCACGCCCCGAGCTCCTCCCACAGGTCAGCGGGGATCTCGCACGCAAGCTGCGCCAGGCAGTCGTCGAGCTCGCGGACGCTCCGTGCACCGGCCAGGACCGAGGTGACAGCTGGGTGCCGCATCGGGAATTGGAGAGCCGCAGCACGCAACGAGACGCCGTGGCGCTCGCAGGTCACCGCGAGGGCCCTCGCACGGGCGAGCGTGTCGGGACTGGCCGACACGTAGCCGTAGCGCGCGCCCGGTCCGGGATCGGCCAGGATCCCGGAGTTGAACACGCCGCCCACGACCACCGCCACGTCGCGCTCCAGACACGCCGGGAGGAGCGACGACGCGGCTTCGCGGTCCAGCAGGGTGAACCGGCCCGCGACCAGGACGAGATCGACGTCGGTCTCCCGGACGAAGCGCTCGAGTACCCGCGTCTGGTTCATGCCCGCGCCGATCGCGCGCACGACGCCCTCGGCGCGCAGCTCCTCCAGGACGGGATAGGCCTCCCGCAGGGCTTGTTCCTCGTAGTCGTCGGGGTCGTGGATGAGGACGACGTCGACGTGGTCGAGTCCGAGGCGGTGGAGACTGGCCTCCAGCGAACGGAGAATCCCGGTGCGGCTGAAGTCGAAGACCGCATCCGACGGAGGAGCGTCCGGGAAGATGCCGGTGTCGCCGCCCGGGCGGGGCACGATGAGCCTGCCGACCTTGGTGGAGAGGATGAACGCTCCGCGGTCGACCTCCGCCAGCGCGGCGCCGACCCGGCGTTCCGCCGTCCCGTGACCGTATTGCGGGGCCGTGTCGAGGTAGACGACGCCCGCCTCGAGCGCGCGCCGGACCACCGCATGCGCTTCGTCGTCGGCAACCGACGTGTACAACCCGGCGATGCCCGCGGTGCCGAGACCGACCGTCGGCAACTCCACCCCCGTGCGGCGGACCGGGCGACGCTGCAGCGGGACGGTCAACGGGTTTCCACGGGTACAGCGCGGTGATGGATCAGCCCGATCACGGCCTGGCTCACCCCCACATCCTATAGGATGTCGGAAATGGGATCCTCTCCCCTATCGCCGCCGCCGGCGCGCCTGCCCGAGCGCCATCTGCTGGCTGACGACGTCTACGAGACCGTCAAGGCGATGCTCATGGACCATGCGATCGCTCCGAAGGCGCGGCTCTCGATCGATGGCCTCGCGCGCCAGCTCCACGTGTCCCAGACTCCGATCCGCGAGACGCTTGCCCGCCTGGAGTCAGAAGGATTGGTCACCAAGGAGCCGATGCGCGGTTACTCGGCGACGAGCCTGCTCGACCGCCAGTCGCTCGAGGATCTCTACGAATTCCGGCTCCTGCTCGAGCCGTGGGCCGCGGCGCGCGCCGCCCGGCTGGTCAGCGAGGAAGGCGTGGCTCGCCTGGAGGCTGAGTTGGATACCTGCCCCGTCGCCCCGGAGGGGACCGACTACCACGCCTACGGCCTCATCACCGCCCACGACGCCCGGTTTCACGATCTCGTTGCCGAGCTCTCCGGCAGCGCGCGGGTGCGCGCGGCCTTCCGGCGAACGCACGCGCACCTGCACCTGTTCCGCCTGGCATACGGGCAGAACCTCGGTTCCCACGCGCTGGAGGAGCACCACGAGATCGTGCGTGCCATCGCCGGGCGTTCGCCCGGAGACGCGGAGCGCGCGATGCGCACCCATCTGGTCACGGCCCGCGACCGGCTCTTGCCGATGGTGGGCGAGACATGACCGCGCCGACTCGGAGCGAGATGGCGCACATGGAGTTCGCCGGTACGAGCGCGGTGGTGACCGGCGGCGTCTCCGGCATCGGCCTTGCGACGGCCCGCCTGCTTGCTGAGCGTGGCGCGCGCGTCGCAGTGCTCGACCGCTCGGCGGACAGCGCGCCTGTGGACGCAGAGCAGCTTCGTTGCGACGTGGGCGACGATGCGTCGGTCCGAAGCGCCGTCGCCGCGGCGGCACAACGGCTCGGCGGGATCGACATCCTCATCAACAACGCCGGGATCGGCGCGCGCGGCACCGTCGCCGACAACGACGATGCCGAGTGGCACCAGGTGCTCGACATCAACGTCGTCGGGATCGTCCGCGTCACCCGCGCGACCCTGCCGTATCTGCGCCGGTCGCGAAGTGCCGCCATCGTCAACACCTGCTCGATCGCAGCGACGGCCGGGCTGCCGCAGCGTGCGCTCTACAGCGCGACCAAGGGCGCGGTCCTGGCGCTCACCCTGGCGATGGCCGCCGACCACGTCGGGGAGGGCATCCGGGTGAACTGCGTGAATCCCGGTACGGTCGACACGCCGTGGGTCGCACGCCTGCTCGACGCGGCCGACGACCCCGCCGCCGAGCGCGCCGCGCTGGAAGCGCGGCAGCCCACCGGCCGCTTGGTCTCGGCCGAGGATGTGGCGCACGCGATCGCCTATCTGGCGTCGCCCAGCAGCGGGTCGACCACGGGCACGGCGCTGCCCGTCGACGGAGGCATGCAGGGCCTCCGGGTGCGACGTTGACCATCGACCTCGCCCTCGTGGGCGAGCCCGGGCACTACCTGCGCGCCGGCGACGTCGTCGAGGTCGACGTTGGCGGCATCGGCACGCTGACCAACCCTGTGGAAGTGGTGTGACGCCCACGGCGTTGCGGATCTTGGATCCGGGCAGGAAGGTGTGAGGGATGGAGGTCGCGCTGTTCATCACCTGCCTGAACGACACGCTGTTTCCCAGCACCGGCCGGGCGACGGTGACGCTGCTGGAGCGCCTCGGCTGCACCGTCACGTTTCCCGAGGAGCAGACGTGCTGCGGTCAGATGCACGCCAACGCGGGGTACGGCCGCGACGCGGTGGCGCTCGTCCGGCGGTTCGTGGACGTCTTCGCGCCGTACGAGGCCATCGTCACCCCATCGGGCTCGTGTGCCGCCATGGTGCGGACGCACTACGCCGAACTGGCCCGCGAGGCCGGCGACGACGAGCTCGCGCGCGCCGCCGCGGCGGTGGCGCCGCGCGTGCACGAGCTGACCGAGTTCCTGGTGTCGGTGCTCGGCGTCGAGGACGTCGGCGCGGTGTTCCCGCACCGCGTCACCTACCACCCCGCCTGCCACGGCCTGCGAGCGCTGGGCAATGCCGATGCCGCGCTGCGCCTGCTGCGGCGCGTGGACGGCATGACGCTCATCGAGCTGCCGGAGGCCGCCACCTGCTGCGGCTTCGGCGGCACGTTCTCGCTGAAGAACCCCGAGACATCCACGGCGATGCTGACCGACAAGATGCGCGCCGTCCTGCAGACCGGCGCCGAGGTGGTCTGCGCCGTCGACAGCTCGTGCCTCATGCACCTCGGCGGCGGCCTCTCCCGCGCGCGGGCCGGAGTGACGACGATGCACGTCGCGGAGATCCTCGCCTCGTGACCGGGACGTTCCGCCAGGCCGCGGCCACCGCCCTGGACGACGCGCAGCTGCGCAGCAACCTTCGGACCGCCACGCACACGATCCGCGACAAGCGCCTGGCCGCCGTCGGCGAGGTCCCCGACTGGGAGCAGCTGCGCGAGGCCGGCCGGCGCATCAAGGCCCGCACGATGCGCCACCTCGGCGTCCACCTCGAGACGCTCGAGCGATCGGTGACCGATCGCGGCGGCACGGTGCACTGGGCCGTCGATGCCGCGGAGGCCAACGGCATCGTCACACGGCTCTGCCTCGCGGCCGGTGCGCATGAAGCGGTCAAGGTCAAGTCCATGGCGACTGACGAGATCGGGCTCGCCGCGGCGCTCGAGCAGGCCGGCGTGCGGCCGATCGAGACCGACCTCGCGGAGCTCGTCGTCCAGCTCGATCCGCAGGACCGCTCATCGCACATCCTCGTTCCCGCGATCCATCGCAACCGCGAGCAGATCGCCGCCTTGTTCCGGGCGCGCATCCCGGGCGCCGAGGACGTCACCTCGAACCCGGCGGACCTCGCCGCGGCGGCCCGGCGCTACCTGCGCGAGCGCATGCTCGGCGCGACGGTGGCCATCAGCGGCGCGAACTTCGCCGTCGCGGACACCGGCACCATCGTGGTCGTCGAGTCCGAGGGCAATGGGCGGATGTGCCTGACGCTCCCCCGCACGCTCATCACCGTCATGGGCATCGAGAAGGTGCTTCCCCGGCTGGAGGACCTCGAGGTCATGCTGCAGCTCCTGCCGCGGTCCTCGACCGCCGAACGCATGAACCCGTACACCTCGCTGTGGTCCGGCGTGCACGAGGGCGACGGACCGCAGGAGTTCCACCTCGTGCTGCTGGACAACGGGCGCACCAGCGTGCTGGCCGACGACCGCGGGCGCGACGCCCTGCACTGCATCCGCTGCAGTGCCTGCCTGAACGTCTGCCCCGTCTACGAGCGGACGGGTGGGCAGGCGTACGGCTCGACCTATCCGGGGCCGATCGGCGCGATCCTCGCGCCCCAGCTCTCGGCCCTGCGCGAGCACCGAGACCTGCCATGGGCGAGCTCGCTGTGCGGCGCCTGCTACGAGGTCTGCCCGGTCAAGATCGACATCCCTGCGATCCTCGTGCACCTGCGCCGCCGGATTGTCGAAGACCGCGCCGAGGGCGGTAGACGTCTGGACCCGGAGCGCACGTCGATGGCGCTGCTGGGCCGCTTGTTCCGCTCGCGGCGACGCTACGAGGCCGCCCAGCGAGCGGCGCGGATCGCCGCCCGGCCGCTCAGCGACGGCCCGCAGATTCGCCCGGTTCCGGGCCTGCTGCGCGCCTGGACGCACTCGCGCGACCTGCCGGCCCCGGCGGCGCAGTCGTTCCGCGACTGGTGGCGGGAGCGGTCGTGACCGACGCGCGCGCGACGATCCTCGACCGCGTCCGCTCGGCGCTCGCCGATGTCCCGGCTGCCGAGCCGCACGTGTGGCCGGGGGCCGACGAGCCGATCGACCCGCCTGCGGCGTACCACCGCACGAGCGACCTCTCCGCTGGCGAGCTCGCCGACCGCTTCGCCGCACGGGCGGGCGAGTACCAGGCGCGGATCGTGCGCTGCGGGCAGGAAGACTCCGAGATCGCCGCGGCGGTCGGCCGGGCCCTGGCTGCCGAGCCGGGCGACGGGCCGCTCGTCGTGCCACCGGGTCTGCCCGCCGCGTGGCGCCCGGCCGGCGCCGTGGAGGACACCGGGCTCGCCATCGGCGACCTCGACCGGGCGGCGGGGGCCGTCACCGGATGCGCGATCGCGATCGCGGACACCGGGACCGTCGTGCTCGACCACGGCCCTGCCCAGGGACGCCGCGCGCTCACGCTCGTCCCCGACCTCCACGTCTGCGTCGTGCGCGAGGACGACCTCGTCGGAAGCGTCCCCGAGGCCGTCGCCCGCTTGGCGAACGCGGTACGCGCCGGCCGCCCGATCACCCTGATCTCGGGACCGTCGGCGACGTCGGACATCGAGCTGCAGCGCGTCGAAGGGGTGCACGGGCCGCGGCGCCTCGTCATCGTGCTCGCCGCCGGCGCCAGGAGACGCGCGACCTGATGGGGCGCGGTGTCAATCGAGGTGGAAGACCTCGTCCATCGCGGCCCACCACTCCCCCTCGCCACGGCTGGGCAGCGGCTTCTGCATCGGTTCGGTCAGCGCCCACCACCGCCTGGTCTCGGGATCCGAAGCCATCGCGCGCATGTCTGCCTCGAGATCACCGCCTCCGTACTCGAAATAGCCGAACAGCATGCCGTCGTGCAGGAAGATCGAGTAGTTATGGATATTGCTGCGCTTGAGCTGCTCCTTGACGGCGGGCCACGCATCGGCATGGAGTTGGCGGTACTCCGCCTCAGCGTCGGAGCGCAGTCCGATGACAAAGCCGTGACGTGTCATGGAAGTTGTCCGTTGGCTCGTGGAAGTTCGTAGACGGCCGTCCCCCCGCCTCGCCCGGTTCGCCGACCGACCATGGCGAGTGCGAACAAGTTCGCCGAGGACAGGAGAACTCCCCCTGCCCCGTTCCGCAAACGACCTACCCGAGCCGTCCGGCGGTCTGCTGCGCGGTCGAGAGGTTCGCGTTGACGAACGATCCGACGGTGAAGCCCGGCAGCGCGAAGCTGCTCGCTCCGCCGCAGTTCGTGGCGGGATTGGGCTGCCCGGCGTGGTCTCCCAGCGGACCGTATGCACCGAGCGGTCCGTACGGGCCGAGGACGGCCATCGCGCCGCCGTTGGCCACGCTGTCACAGACGCCGGCGGCGGGCGCCGTGGACGCGGGACTCGTCGCCGCGGCGCTCGCGCCGGAGACCGGCGCCGCGATCGCGAGGGCGCCGAGGACGGCCGCTGTGGCCGTGAGGCGCTTGTTCAAGGTCATGAGCTGCGGGTCTCCTTGTGTGGGCGGCATACCGTCGCCGCTCCCGGCGGAACGGCAAGCTGGACCCGCGATCGGCTCGGGCTGGCCCGTCGGGGCGAGGAGCACGCCGCTCCTAGGTGGCCCTGAGCTCACGGTCGCCGGCTGACCACCGCTGTCCGCGAGCCAGAACGCGGACGTCCCGGCGACCGCGCGGGGTCGCCGGGACGTCTGCTGATCCTCGCTGCTAGATGCCGCCGACCGGGATCGTCCAGATCCCGCGGCCGTGCGTGGCGGCGATGAGCGTGGTGCCTTTGGGCGAGACGCTCAGGTCGTTCACGACGGCGTTGGGCAGGCCGCCGCCGACGGTCTTCCAGGTCCCCGGCGTCGCCGCGCTCGTCTCGAACGCGCCGAAGTCGGTGCCGACGACGACGTTGCCCGCGGCGAGGACGACGTCGTTGACCGGGCCGTCGACGAGGTTGCCCGAGATGTCGGTCCACGAGGCGCCGCCGTCCTTCGTCTCGAAGACGTGGCCGACGCCGGCGTCGTAGGGCCCGACGATCCAGCGCCGGGAGAACCCCGAGTACG
>JAOPZW010000107.1 GCA_025963905.1 Solirubrobacterales bacterium
CGCTGGAGGCCGAGCTGGCCGACCGCCAGGAGGAGCTCGCGGCGATGACCGCCGAGTGGCAGCACGAGAAGGACTCGATCGAGGGCGTCAACGCCGCCAGGATCGAGCTCGAGAAGGCTCGCGCGGAGCTCGAGCGCGCCCAGCGCGAGGCGGACCTGGGCCGCGCGGCCGAGCTGCAGTACGGGCACATCCCCGAGCTCGAGCGCACGCTGGCCGAGCTCGACGGGCGCGACCACGGCCCGCTGCGCTTCTTCAAGGACGAGGTCGACGCCGAGGACGTCGCCGAGGTCGTCGCGCGCTGGACCGGGATCCCCGTGTCGCGCCTGCTGGAGGGCGAGGTCGAGAAGCTCGTCCACATGGAGGAGCGCCTGCACCAGCGCGTCATCGGACAGGACGAGGCGGTCGAGGCGGTCGCCAACGCGCTGCGCCGCTCGCGCGCCGGCCTGCAGGACCCGGATCGGCCGATCGGCACGTTCCTGTTCCTCGGCCCCACGGGCGTCGGCAAGACCGAGGTGGCCCGCGCCCTGGCCGAGTTCATGTTCGACAGCCAGGACGCGATGATCCGCATCGACATGTCCGAGTACATGGAGAAGCACTCCGTGTCGCGGCTCGTGGGCGCCCCGCCCGGCTACGTCGGCTACGACGAGGGCGGCCAGCTCACCGAGGCCGTCCGGCGGCGGCCCTACTCCGTGGTGCTGCTCGACGAGATCGAGAAGGCCCATCCGGACGTCTTCAACGTCCTGCTGCAGGTCATGGACGACGGGCGCCTGACCGACGGCCAGGGTCGCACCGTCGACTTCAAGAACGTCGTGGTGATCATGACCTCGAACATCCCCGGCGGGCGCGCGGGCGCCGAGAGCCAGTTCAAGCCCGAGTTCATCAACCGCCTCGATGACATCGTCGAGTTCCAGTCGCTGGACCGGACGCAGATCGGCGCCATCGTCGACCTCCAGGTCGAGCGCTTGGTGCGCCGGGTGCGCGAGCGCGGGATCGAGGTCGAGCTGACCGACGGCGCGCGGCTGCTGCTGGGCAACCTCGGCTACGACCCGACCTACGGGGCGCGTCCGCTCAAGCGCGTCATCCAGAAGCATCTCGTCGACCGCCTGGCGCTGGCGATGCTCGAGGGCGACTTCCGCGAGGGGGACACCGTGCGCGTCGACGCCGGCGACGGCGACGTGGTGCTCGTCAAGGCGCAGGCGCCGGCCGCCGCGGCGGCGTGATCGGGGCGCTGGACGCGGCGCGAGCCGCGTCCTACGCTCACAGTCGATGGAATCGAGCCCTGAGCTGAGGGCGTCGGACGCCGAGCGCGACCAGGTCGCCGAGGTGCTGCGCTCGCATGCGGCTCAGGGCCGTCTGGACCCCGACGAGCTCGACGATCGTCTCGGCGCGGCCTACGCGGCGCGCACCCGCGGCGACCTCGCCGTGCTCACCGCCGACCTGCCGCCGGCGCCACCCGTGCCGCCGCCGCCCGTGCCGGTTCACCGCCGCCTGCCCGAGTCGCTGCAGGCGGCCGCCGCGCGGTGGGCGACGCTCAACGCGGCGGCCCTCCTGGTGTGGGCGGCGACGGGCGACGGGCTCGACGACTTCTGGCCGAAGTGGGTCCTGCTCGCCACGACGGTGGTCGCGATCCTGCGCATCGGCGGTGCGCGTGACCGCCGGATGGGATAGAAACGCCGCACACCAAGCGGTCCACCACGGAGGCGCCATGCCCACGTACATCATGCTGTCGAAGCTCACATCCGACGGCGTCCAGACGGTGAAGAACAACCCGCAGCGCATTCGGGAGGTCAACCGCGAGATCGAGCAGCTCGGAGCCACGGTGAAGGCGCAGTGGGCGACGCTCGGTCGCTTCGACTTCGTGAACGTCGTCGAGGCCCCCGACGAGAACACGATGGCCCGCGTCTCGCTCGAGCTCGGCTCTCGCGGAACGGTGCACTACGAGACGCTGTCAGCGATCCCGATCGACGACTTCATCGCGTCGCTCTAGGCGCCGGCCGCCCGTGAAGGTCCTCGTCGTCGGCGCCGGCGGGCGCGAGCACGCGCTCGTCCGGGCGCTCGCGCGCTCGCCGCAGCGCCCCGAGGTGCTGTCCGCGCCGGGCAACCCCGGGATCGCGCGCGACGCCCGGGTCTTCGACATCGCGGTCGACGACTTCGACGGGATCGCCGAGCTCGCCGAGCGCGAGGACGTCGGCCTCGTCGTGGTCGGGCCGGAGGCGCCCCTCGTGGCCGGGCTCGTCGACGAACTGGCGGCGCGCGGGCGTGCCGCGTTCGGGCCCCGGCGGGCTGCTGCCGAGCTCGAGGGCTCCAAGGCGTTCGCCAAGGAGATCATGGCCGCGGCGGGCGTCCCGACTGCGGGGTGGACCGCCGTCGACGACGTCGACGCCGGCATGGCGGCGATCGAGCGCTATCCGGCGGTCCTGAAGTTCGACGGCCTGGCCGCCGGCAAGGGCGTCGTCATCGCGACCGGCGAGGCGGAGGCCCGCGAGGCGCTCCAGGGCTTCCTCGTCGAGCGCCGCTTCGGGCCCGGCCTCGTCGTCGTCGAGGAGTACCTGGAGGGCGAGGAGCTCTCGCTCCTGGCGCTGTGCGACGGCGAGCGCGCGGTGCCCATGGCGCCCGCGCAGGACTACAAGCGGATCTTCGACGGCGACCTCGGCCCGAACACCGGGGGCATGGGCTCCTACTCGCCGGTGGCCGGCGTCGACGCGCAGCGTGCGGCGGAGATCACGCGGCTCGTCCACCAGCCGGTCGTCGACGAGCTGCGCCGCCGCGGCACGCCGTTCCACGGCGTCCTCTACGCCGGGCTCATGCTCACGGACGCCGGGCCGAAGGTCATCGAGTTCAACGTGCGCTTCGGCGATCCCGAGATCCAGGCGCTCCTGCCGCGGCTGCGCTCGGACCTGCTCGACCTGCTGTCGCGCTGCACGACGCCGGGCGGCCTCGCCGGGGCCGAGCTGGAGTGGGACAGCCGCTGGGCGGTGACGCTCGTGCTGGCGAGCGCCGGCTACCCGCAATCCGCGTCCAACGGCGACGTCATCTCGGGGCTGGAAGCGGTGCCCGCCGGCGTCGAGGTCACCCATGCGGGGACGGCAACCGGGCCCGACGGCGCGATCGTCACCGCAGGCGGGCGCGTCCTGAACGTCACCGCGCTGGGCCGCGACCCCGCAGCCGCCCGTGACGCCGCCTATGCTGCCGCCGATCCGATCACCTTCGAGGGCAGGCAGCTGCGACGAGACATCGCGCTGCGGGCCGTGGAGCGCAGCAGATGAGCGAGAGCATGGAGCCCGCCCCCCGGGGCGGAGCCATCACCGAGACCGATCCCGAGACGCAGTTCGCCGACCTCGACGTCGACGCGCCGATCGTCGGGATCATCATGGGATCGAAGTCCGACATGGCCGAGATGGAGAAGGCCGGCGATGTCCTCAAGGAGAAGGGCATCCGCTACGAGATCAGGGTGATGTCCGCGCACCGCGACCCGGCGATCGTCGCGGACTACTGCGCCAATGCCCGCATGCGCGGGCTGAAGATCATCATCGCGGGCGCCGGGCTCTCGGCCGCATTGCCCGGCGTCGCGGCCGCACACTCCGATCTCCCGGTGATCGGCGTCCCGCTCTCCAGCCGCCTCAGCGCCGCGGGCGGGCTCGACGCGATCCTCTCGGTCGTCCAGATGCCCCCGGGCGTCCCCGTCGCCTGCGTCGGGCTGGACAA
>JAOPZW010000119.1 GCA_025963905.1 Solirubrobacterales bacterium
GACGCCGAGCACGTGGCCGTCGGGGCGCTGCCAGTCGCGCTGGGTCATGCGCCGGCCGTCGGGACGGAACCACCACACGTCCGGCAGACCCGAGCCCTCCGTGGCCCGGCCCTCGAGGAACTCGCGACGGCGGAAGGCGGGGTGGGCGTTGCGGAAGGCGATGAGCCGGCGCACGAACGCGAGCTGCTCCTCCTGCGCGCCGTGGAGCTCCCAGTCGTACCACGAGATCTCGTTGTCCTGGCACCAGGCGTTGTTGTTGCCTCCCTGCGTGCGACCCATCTCGTCGCCGCCCGAGAGCATCGGCACGCCCTGGGAGAGCAGCAGCGTGGCCAGGAAGTTGCGCTGCTGGCGCCGGCGCAGCGCGTTGACGGCCTCGTCCTCCGTCTCGCCCTCCGCCCCGCAGTTCCACGAGCGGTTGTCGTCGGTGCCGTCGCGGTTGTCCTCGAGGTTCGCCTCGTTGTGCTTCTCGTTGTAGGACACGAGGTCGCGCAGCGTGAAGCCGTCGTGGGCGGTGACGAAGTTGATCGAGGCGAACGGCTTGCGGTCGTCGTCGCCGTAGAGATCCGACGACCCGGTGAAGCGCGAGGCGAAGTCGGCCACGCTGGCCTGGCCGCGCCAGAAGTCGCGCACCGTGTCGCGGTAGATGCCGTTCCACTCGCTCCACAGCACCGGGAAGTTGCCGACCTGGTAGCCGCCGGGCCCGACGTCCCAGGGCTCGGCGATGAGCTTGACCTGCGACAGCAGGGGGTCCTGGTGGATGACGTCGAAGAACGCCGACAGGCGATCCACGTCGTACAGCTCGCGCGCCAGCGCCGAGGCCAAGTCGAAGCGGAAGCCGTCGACGTGGCACTCGCTCACCCAGTAGCGCAGCGAGTCCATGATGAGCCGCAGGACGCTGGGATGCAGGACGTTCAGCGAGTTGCCCGTGCCCGTGAAGTCCATGTAGTGGTGCTCGTCGTCGGGCATCAGGCGGTAGTAGGACTTGTTGTCCACGCCCTTGAACGACAGCATCGGGCCGAGGTGGTTGCCCTCGGCCGTGTGGTTGTAGACGACGTCGAGGATCACCTCGATGCCCGCGCGGTGCAGCGCCTTGACCATGCCCTTGAACTCGCGCACCTGATCGCCGCGCCGGCCGGTCGCCGCGTAGGCGGCGTGCGGCGCGAGGTAGCCGATCGAGCTGTAGCCCCAGTAGTTCTTCAGGCCCTTCTCGAACAGGAAGCTCTCGTCCGCGATGTGATGCACGGGCAGCAGCTCGACCGCCGTGACGCCCAGGTCGCGCAGGTAGCTCAGCGCGGCGTCCGAGGCCAGGCCCGCGTAGGTGCCGCGCAGGTCGTCGCGGACGCCGGGATGCGTGAGCGTGAAGCCGCGCACGTGCGTCTCGTAGATCACCGTCTCCTGCCACGGCGTGCGCGGCGGGCGGTCTCCCTCCCAGTCGAACCGCTGGTCGACGACGACGGACTTCGGGATCGCCTCGGCGTCATCCTCGTCGTCGGGCTCGAGGTCGGCGTCGTCGGTGGCGTCGGGCACGTAGGGCAGGGTGCACGCCACGTCCCAGCGCACGCCGCCTTCGATCGCCTTGGCGTAGGGGTCGATGAGCAGCTTGGAGGGGTTGAAGCGATGGCCCTCCCGCGGCGCGTAGGCGCCGTGCACGCGGTAGGCGTAGCGCTGGCCGGGGCCGACGCCGGGCAGGTACACGTGCCAGTTCATCGCCGTGCGCTCGCGCAGCTCGACGCGCGTCTCGCGGTCCCCATCGTCGAACAGGCACAGCTCGACGCGCTCGGCGTGCTCGGAGAACAGCGCGAAGTTCGTGCCCTCGCCGTCCCATTGCGCCCCCAGCGGAAAGGGCGCCCCCGGCCACTGCTCGACGCTCATCGGACAAGTGCCCCCGACCGGGGCTCGAGCTCGACGCGCCCGTCGCGCACCGCGGCGCCCTCGTCCGTGGCGACGACGACGCGCGAGCCGCGCACCGCGATCGCGGCGGGATGCTCCCCGAAGTGCGCGACGAGGTCGTAGGGCCCGCGACGCACGAGCAGCCAGCGCTCGTCCTCGTCGAAGAGGACGTCATCGGCGTCGCCGGGCGGCAGCTCGCGCCGGGCGCGCAGGAGCGCGCCGTAGAGCTCGCGCAGCGACGCGTCCTGGACCCGGCTGAGCTTGGACGCCTCGAACGTGGCGGGATCCTGGGGATCCGGGATCTCCTCGCCGGCGAACGCCGCGAAGGCGGCGAACTCGCGCCGGCGCCCCTCGCGCGTCGCGGTCGCGATGCGCTTGTCGATGTGATCGCTGAAGAACTGGAACGGCGCGTCCTCGCCGTACTCCTCACCCATGAACAGCATGGGCGTGAACGGTGACAGCAGCGTGCAGAACGCGGCGAGCGCCCGCGCCGGGGCGGGCAGGCGATCGCCGAACGCGCGGTTGCCCACCTGGTCGTGGTTCTGCGCGAAGACGACGAACTGCTGCACCGGGCGGTCGCCCGCGGGAGCGCCGAAGCGCCGGTCGCGGAAGGTGGAGTAGTCCCCGTCGTGGACGAACGGGCGCCGGAACGCCTTGGCCAGCTGCGCCACTTCGCCGAACTCCTCGTAGTAGCCCTCGCGCTCGCCGGTGAGCAGGACGCGCAGCGCGTGATGGAAGTCGTCGGCCCACTGGGCGTCGTGGCCGAAGCCGCCCTGAGCCGCGGGCCGGATCACCTTGGGATCGTTGAGCCCGCTCTCGGCGATGACGAGCGCGCGCGGGTCCACCGCGTGGACGCGCTCCGCGAGCTCGCGCAGGATCGGGCGGGCGGACTCGTCGTGGATGGCGTGGATCGCGTCCAGCCGCAGGCCGTCGACGTGGAAGTCGCGGACCCAGCCCTCGGCGCTCTGGAGCACCCACTCGCGCACCGCGTCCGAGCCGGCGTCGTCGAAGTTGATCGCCTTGCCCCAGAACGTCTCGTAGCGGTCGGTGAAGTAGGGCCCGAAGGTCTCCATGGCGCGAACGCCCGAGGCGCCGAGGTGGTTGTAGACGACGTCGAGGATCACCCCCAGCCCGGCGCCGTGCGCGGCGTCGATGAGGCGCTGGAAGCCCTCCGGACCGCCGTAGCTGGACTGGGCGGCCGACAGGTAGACGCCGTCGTAGCCCCATCCGCGGGCGCCGGGGAACTCCGCGACGGGCATCACCTCGATGGCCGTCACCCCGATGCGGGCGAGCTCGGGCAGATGCTCGATGGCCGCGTCGAACGTGCCCTCGGCGGTGAAGGTCCCGACGTGCAGCTCGTAGAGGACGAGATCGACCAGGTCCAGCCCCGCCCAGCGCTCGTCGGTCCACGCGAAGGCGCGCGTGTCCAGCACCCGCGACGGGCCGCGCAGGCCCTTGGGCTGCCAGCGCGAGCACGGGTCCGGCAGGCGCTTGCCGTCGACCAGCATCCAGTAGTCGTCACCGGGCGCGGCCGGCACGGCGACGCCGCGCACGCCGAAGCCCTCGTCGAGCAGCTCGTGGTCGGCCTTGCCGACGCGCACCGCCACGCGCTCGGGCACCGGGGCCCAGACACGGAACTCGACGGTGCCGTCCTCCTGCGGCGTCGCCCCGAGCGGCCGCTCCCAGGGGAACAGGGCTGTGCTCACGACGCCGGAACCAACCACAGCACGCCGAGCGGCGGCAGCACGAGCTCGGCGGAGAACGGCTGGCCGCCCCACGGGATCGGCTCGGCCTCGATGGTCCCCAGGTTGCCGGTGCCGGAGCCGCCGTAGCTCGCGGCGTCGGTGTTGAGGACCTCACGCCACGCGCCCGCGCGCGGCAGGCCGACGCGGTAGCGCTCGCGCGGCACCGGCGCCAGGTTGCAGACGCAGGCGAGCACCTCCTTCGCGCCCTCCGACGCGCGGCAGAACGCGACGACGTTGCGCTCGGCGTCGTTGGCCTCCAGCCACCAGAAGCCCGACGGGTCGAAGTCGACGTCCCAGAGGGCGCGCTGGTCGCGGTAGACGCGGTTGAGGTCGCGCACCAGCGACTGCACGCCGGCGTGGCCCGGGTCCTCCAGCAGGTGCCAGTCCAGCGAGCGCTCGTGGCTCCACTCGGCCTCCTGGGCGAACTCGCAGCCCATGAACAGGAGCTTCTTGCCGGGATGGGCCCACATGTAGGCGTACAGCGCGCGCAGGTTGGCCAGCTGCTGCCAGCGGTCGCCGGCCATCTTGTTCAGCAGCGAGCCCTTGCCGTGCACGACCTCGTCGTGGGACAGCGGGAGGATGAAGTTCTCCGAGAAGGCGTACATGAGGCTGAACGTCAGCTCGTGGTGGTGGAAGC
>JAOPZW010000130.1 GCA_025963905.1 Solirubrobacterales bacterium
ATGAGCGAGGAGAAGGCCGCGTCGCTCGGCCTCGAGCCGCGCGCCCGGATCATCGCCTCGACGGTCGCCGCGATCCGCCCCGAGATCATGGGCCTCGGCCCGATCCCGGCGATCCAGGCGCTGCTGAGGAACACGGGGATGTCGATGGACGACATCGACATCATCGAGATCAACGAGGCGTTCGCCGCCCAGATCGTGCCGTGCATGGAGGAGCTGGGGATCGACGGGGAGAAGCTCAACCCGTTCGGCGGCGCGATCGCCCTCGGCCACCCGTTCGGCATGACGGGCGCCCGGATCATGACGACGCTCCTCAACGGCCTGGAGACCCGCGACGGGCACTACGGCATCGAGTCGATGTGCGTCGCCGGCGGCATGGGGCAGGCCATGCTCGTCGAGCGCCTGAACTGACCTTCCCCGGCGGGCACCCCGGTCGGGGTGCCCGCCGGGTCGTTCGGCGGTCACAATGCCGGGGTGACCGACCCCGGAGCCGACGACTCCCAGCTCGCGCTCGACGTCGAGCCCTACGCCCTGCTCGAGGTCCGCCAGAGCCGGGAGGGCGACCTGACCGAGCTGCGCCTGGGCCCGTTGCCGGAGCCGACGCTGCGCGCGCTCGCCGGCCTGCTGCTGAACCGCAAGGGCCCGCCCGAGGACGCCGGCCCGTGGCGGTGTGCGGTCGCCGGCGGCAGCCGCGAGCTGACGCTCGTGCCTACGCGCCGCCGGTGACCAGGCCGATCGCGAAGCCGTCGTGGCCCTTGAGGCCGACCGTCTGGATCGCCGTAGCGCTCACGCGCGGATCAGACGCGAGCAACTCGTAGAAGCGGCGGACGCCCTGGACGCTCGCGTCGCCGTCCCCGTCGCCGGCCACGGCTCCGCCGCGGACGACGTTGTCGGCGACGATCACGCTCCCGGGGCGCGACAGCTCCAGCGCCCAGGCCAGGTACTCCGCGTTGCTGCGCTTGTCGGCGTCGATGAAGATCATGTCGAACGGCCCCCGGCCCTCCTCCGCGAGCAGCGGCAGCGTGTCCAGCGCGGGCCCGACCCGGATCTCCACGACGTCCGCCAGGCCTGCTCGGTCGACGTTGGCGCGGGCGACCGCCGCGTACCCCGGGTCGCCCTCCAGGGCGACGAGGCGTCCGCCCACAGGCAGCGCCCGCCCGAGCCAGATCGCGCTGTAGCCGCCCAGCGTGCCGACCTCCAGGATCGTCTGCGCCCCCTGCATCAGCGCGAGCAGCTGGAGCAGCTTGCCCTGGGCGGGGGAGATGTGGTGCGCCGGCAGGCCGGCCGCGGCGCTCGCCTCGAGCGCCGCGTCCAGCGACGGGTCCGGCGGCAGCAGGAGATCGGCGATGTAGCGGTCGACCGCGCTCCACCGCTGCTGCGTCATGCCGTCAGCGCGGCGCCATCCGCAGCGCGCCGTCCAGCCGGATGACCTCGCCGTTGAGCATCGGGTTCTCGACGATGTGGGCGGCCAGGAGGGCGTACTCATCGGGGCGGCCGAGGCGCTGGGGAAACGGGACCGACTTGCCCAGCGCGTCGCGGGCCTCCTGCGGCAGCGCGGCCAGGAGCGGCGTGTCGAACAGGCCCGGCGCGATCGTCATCACGCGGATGCCCGACTGGGACAGGTCGCGCGCGGCGGGCAGGGTCATCCCGACGACGCCGCCCTTGGAGGCCGAGTAGGCGATCTGCCCGATCTGGCCGTCGTAGGCGGCGACCGACGCCGTGTTGATGCACACCCCGCGCTCGCCCTCGTCGCCGGGCTCGTTCTCGAGCATCTTCGTGGCGGCCAGGCGCAGCACGTTGAACGTGCCGATGAGGTTGATCCCGATGATGACCTCGAACGGCATCAGCGGGTGCGGGCCCTTGCTCCCGGCCACCTTCTGCGCCCAGCCGGTGCCCGCGCAGCACACCGAGATCCGCAGGCCGCCGGCGGCCTCGCCCGCGGCGTCGACGGCAGCCTGCACCTGCTCCTCCTCGCGCACGTCGCACGCGACGAAGCGCAGCCCCAGCTCACTCGCGAGGGCCTCGCCCTTCTCGGCGTTGACGTCGGCGATCGTCACGACGGCGCCCCGCTCGTGCAGGTGCCGGACCGTCGCCGCGCCGAGCCCCGAGGCTCCGCCGACGACCAGTGCTCCAGTGGATTCGATGTTCATGGCCCGGCATCCTAATGACGGGTGCGTCACCTTCGCCGCCGGTCACTGCCGTGGCGCGCTCAGCGACAGCGCGAAGCGCTCGTCGGGGTCGGTGAGGACGTCGACGAGCTCGAGGCCCGCCGCGGCGAGGTCGCCCGAGAGGCGCTCGGGCGTGAACTTCGCGCTGATCTCGGTGCGCAGCTCCTCGCGGGCGGCGAACTCGATCTCCAGGTCCAGCGCGGCGATCCGCACCGTCATCCGCCGCTGCGCGCGCAGGCGCATCTCGATCCACTCGCGCTCGTGGTCGAAGAAGGCGACGTGCTCGAAGGCGTCGACGTCGAAGTCGGCCCCGAGCTCGCGGTTGACGACGCGCAGGACATTGCGGTTGAAGTCCGCCGTCACCCCGGCGCGGTCGTCGTAGGCCGCCTCGAGCACGCTCGGGTCCTTCACGAGGTCGGTGCCGAGCAGCAGGAAGTCCTGGCCTGGGCGCAGGAGCTTGGCCAGCCGGCGCAGGAAGCGCCGCCGGCTCCCGGGCGTGAAGTTGCCGATCGTGCCGCCGAGGAAGGCGACGATGCGCGGCACGTCGGGCGGGGGCACGTGGGCGAGGTGGCGCTCGAAGTCGCCGACGATGCCGTGCACCGCCAGCCCGGGGTACTCGCCCACGAGCGCCTCGGCGCAGTCGCGGACCATGCGCTCGGTGACGTCGATGGGCACGTAGCGGCGCAGCGTCCCGCCGTCGTAGAGGGCGCTCAGCAACAGGCGCGTCTTGGCCGCCGTCCCGGACCCGAGCTCCACGAGCTCGCCGGCGCCGGTGAGGGCGGCGATGTCGGCGCTGCGCTCCTCCAGGATCGCGCGCTCGGCGCGGGTGGGGTAGTACTCGGGCAGCTCGCAGATGCGGTCGAAGAGCTCGGCGCCGCGAGCGTCGTAGAAGTGCTTGGGGGGCAGCTCCTTGAAGGGCTTGGTGAGCCCGTCGAGGACGTCGTCGGCGAGCGAGCGCTCGTCGCTCGGCCCGAGGTACGTGTGCACGACGACCTGGTCGGCCTGGTTCACGGGCATCATCAGTCCTCCGGGTCGTCGGCCAGGCGCACGCCGGAGAAGATCTGGCGTCGCGGGGGAAGGTCCCAGTTGCGGAAGGTCGGCGTGGCAACGCGCGGGTGCGTGGCCCACGAGCCTCCGCGCAGGACGCGGTAGGCATCGCCGAAGAAGACCTCGGAGTACTCGCGGTAGGGGTGGGCGACGAAGCCGGGATAGCCGGTGAACCGGCTTGCGGTCCACTCCCAGACGAGGCCCACTCCTTCCAAGAGCGTCCCCTGGTCCCAGGTCGCCGCCTTCTCCCACTCCGCTTCGGTGGGGAGCCGCGCGCCGTGCGCTCGGGCGAAGGCGTCGGCCTCGAACCAGGAGACATGGCAGACGGGCGCATCCTCGTGCCCCGCCGCCACCCGGGGGTGATGCGTGATGTCGTACTCCTCCTTCCACGCCCAGCCCTCGTCGGACCACCACTCGCGCCGGACGTAGCCACCGCCTTCGCTGAAGTGCAGCCAGCTGGCGTTGGTGACCGGCCGGCGCGCGATCCGGAAGTCCGCGACCTCGACCTCGTGGCGCGGCCGCTCGTTGTCGTAGGCGAAGCCGGAGTCGGAGTCGGCGCGGGCGCCCATCGCGAACGGCCCGCCGGGCACCATGACCCAGGAGCGCCCTTGGTCGCGCAGGGGCGGCAGTCCCGGCTCGCCGGGCGCGAGCATCCCGGCCAGGGCCAGCGCCTGGCGCATGGTCTCGGTGTGCTGCAGCTCGTGGCGGATGACCATCTCGTGGATGACCGGATCGATCCCGCGCTCGTCGATGGCGGCCAGCGTGCGCTCTCGCACGGCAGCGAGGTACGCCCGCGCACCGGCGGCGTCGAGCAACTCGATCTCGCCGCGGACGGAGCGAGGAGTCTCGAAGGCGTCGTAGGTGGCCGCGAGGTCGGCGTGCAGGAGGGGCGCGCCGGTGTGGCGGTGGACGCACCACAGGTCCTCGTAGGCGGCGATATGCGCCAGGTCCCACACGAGCGGGCTCATGATGGGGTCGACCTGGCGCTCGAGGTCGGCGTCGCCGAGATGTGCGACGAGCGCAAAGGTGTGCTCGCGCGCCTCATCCAGCGCCGCGACGACGTGGGCGGCGCTGGGCGCCGTGCTCGTGGTCGGGGGCATCCGTTGACGATCCGGTCCCCAATGGTTGCATGCCATTACATCCGGCCTTCCGAGTTGGCGCTCCACGCGGGATCGCGAAGATCGCGGAGGGAGGCCGCGAGCGCGCTAGCGTTCGCGCATGGGCCTGCTCACCTACCTCATCATCACCGGCCTCTTCGGGCTCTTCATCGGCGCCCTCGGGCGCCTGGCGCTGCCCGGTCCGGACCCGATGAGCCTGTGGATGACGATGCTGATCGGCATCGTCGCGACCTGGCTCTCCGGTCTCGTCGTGTGGTTCGTCACCGGGCACTCGTCGGGTGCCGGGATCCCGATCGCCGCGGCCTTCGCGACCCTCATCGTCTACCTGGTGCGCCGCTCGCGCGGCGGCAGCCTCGAGGATCCGGGCGTGCCCCCGGCGTCGCGACGGCGCTAGCCGGCAACCTCGTTCCAGAGCCGCAGCACCCGCACCTCGCGCTCGAAGCCGAGGATCGAGATGGAGCCCGTGCCCAGGTAGAGGCGGGCGCCGAAGGCCACGGGCTGCTCGACCCAGCGGGCGCCCAGCGCGCGCAGGAAGTGGCCGTGAGCGACGATCGCGACGTCGCCGCCGGCGCGCAGCACGGTCGCGATCACGCGGTCGCAGCGCTCGCGGACGTCCTCGGGCGACTCGCCGTTGGGCGCGCCGTCGCGCCACAGCTGCCAGTCGGGGTGGTTCTGGCGGATCTCGGCCGTCGTGATCCCCTCGTGGTCGCCGTAGTCCCACTCGACCAGGTCGTCCGCCAGCTGGAGATGCTCGCCGAGCCCCGCCAGCTCGGCGGTCTCCCGCGCGCGGCCCAGCGGGCTGGAGAGCACCAGCGAGAACTCCTTGCCCGCCAGCCGGGCGCGCAGCGCGCGTGCCTGCTCACGGCCGGTGTCGGTCAGCCCGAGGTCGGTGCGCCCCGTGTGCTTCTTGGCGCGCGTCCACTCGGTCTCGGTATGGCGGATCAGCCATACCTCCGGGCCGTCAGCCATCGCCGGACACGCGAGCCAGGGCGGCCTCGTCGGCCACGATCTCGAGGCGCTCACGCTCGAGCAGCGACGCGGGGATCTCCGGGTCCGGGCCCGCGACCACCCGCGCCAGCGCGTCGGCCTTCCCCTCGCCGGTCACCAGCAGCACGAGGCGGTGGGCGGCGTTGAGCGTGCGCAAGGTCAGCGACACCCGCTCGGGCGGGGGCTTGGGGGCGTCGCGGATGGCGACCACGGCGCCGTCGGCGTGGAGCGCCGGATGGCCGGGGAACAGCGAGGCGGTGTGCCCGTCGGGGCCCATCCCGAGCAGCACCGCGTCGAGCACCACGTCGTCGAGCTCCTCGGCGTAGGCGGCGGCCGCCGCCTCGGGGCCGAGCTCGCCGGGGATGCGGTGCACGATCGCCCCCGGCGCGTCGAGCGTCTCGCGCACCAGGCGTGCGTTCGACTCCGGGTCGTCGGGACCGACGCAGCGCTCGTCGGCGAACCAGACGTGCACACCCTCCCAGTCACCCACCCGCGGGCCGAGCTTGCGGTGCGCGAGCTTCGGCGTGGAGCCGCCCGACAGCGCGAGATGCGCCACGCCGCGGACCGTGCGCGCCGACTCGATCGCGGTGGCGAGCACCTCGGCGACGCGCTCGGCCGCCTCCTCCTCGTCGTGTGTGACGGTCAGCAGCGGGCCGGTCATGTCAGCGCTCCCTTCGGCTGGCATCCAGGGTCTGTTGGCCGGCGGCGAGCTCCTGGTCGGCGCGGATCACGTGCATGACGGCGTTGATGAGCGCCAGGTGCGTGAACGCCTGCGGGAAGTTGCCCAGATGCCGGCCCGACTTCGCATCGATCTCCTCTGCGTAGAGGTACAGGGGGCTGGCATACCCGAGGAGCTTCTCGCACAGTTCCCGCGCGCGCTGGGTTTCGCCGATCTCTGCGAAGGCGCTGACCAGCCAGAACGAGCAGATCACGAACGCGCCCTCCTCGCCGGAGAGCCCGTCGTCGGTCTCCTCGGTGCGGTAGCGCAGCACGAGGCCGTCGACCGACAGCTCGTCGGCGATCGCGTGGACAGTGGCGACGATCCGCGGGTCGTCGAGCGGGAGGAAGCGCATCAGCGGCATGAGCAGCAGCGAGGCGTCGAGCGCCTTGGTGCCGTAGTGCTGGGTGAACACGCCCCGATCGTCGACGCCGTGCTCCAGGACGTCGGCCTTGATCTCGTCGGCCGCCGCCTGCCACCGCTCCGCGAGGTCGTCGGCGCCGCGCAGCCGCGCCAGGCGCGCTCCTCGGTCGCACGCCACCCAGCAGAACATCTTCGACGAGGTGAAGTGCTGGGGCTTGCCGCGGACCTCCCAGATCCCGTGGTCGGGCTCGCGCCAGTGCGCGATCGCGTCCTCGACCTGCTTGCGCATGACCACCCACGACGACTCCGCCAGGCCGTCGCGCGACTTCGTGTGGAGGTACAGCGAGTCCAGCACGGCGCCCCACACGTCGTGCTGCTTCTGCGAGTAGGCGCCGTTGCCGACGCGCACGGGACGGGCGCCCTCGTAGCCCGAGAGGTGGTCGAGGGTGATCTCGTCGAGCTGTTTCTCGCCGCCGATCCCGTACATCACCTGGAGCTCGTCGTGCGCCGTCGCGACGTCCCGGATGAAGTAGTAGAAGTCGTTGGCCTCCTCGTCGAAGCCGAGGGTGTACAGGCCCCAGAGCATGAACGTGGAGTCCCGCATCCAGCTGTAGCGGTAGTCCCAGTTGCGCTCGCCGTGGGGGGTCTCGGGAAGCGAGGTCGTCGCCGCCGCGCACATCGCGCCCGTCGGCGCGTACGTCAGGCCCTTGAGCGTCAGGGCGCTGCGCTGCAGGTAGGTGCGCCACGGGTGGTCGGGGAAGTCGCCGTGGCTGAGCCACTCGTGCCAGAAGTCGGCGGTGTGGACGAGCCGGTGGTAGGCCTCGTCGTAGGTCTGGGGGGCGCCATGCTCGCTCCACGAGAGGGCGACGAACGCGGTGTCGCCGTCGCGCAGCGTCGTGCGGGCGCGGGCGCGCGCGCCCTCGAAGCCCAGCCGCATATCGGTCGTCAGGCGCAGCTGGAGGTCGAAGCCCTCGGCCTCGGCGATGCCGACGTCGTAGCCGCCCGAGCCGTACTCCCAGTTGACGTGGCGGCGGCCGTAGTCGAGCACCGGCTCGCAGTCCATGTGCATCTCGACGAAGCCGTTGACGCAGCGCATCGTGCGCAGCAGGACGTGGTCGGCGTCGTCGTCGGTGGGGGAGCGCCGGTGGGTGTGCGAGCGGTCGGCCTCGTGGTGCCAGGGGCCGATGAGCAGGACGTCGCGGACGATGATCCAGCCGGTACGGGTGCCCCAGGTCGTCTCGAGCACCATCGTGCCCGGCAGGTAGCGCCGGCCGGCCGGGACCTTGGTGTCGACGGGCCCCAGCCGGAAGCCGCCGGCGTCGCGGTCGAGCATCTGCGCGAAGATCGACGGTCCGTCCATCCGCGGCAGGCACATCCACTCGATGTTGCCGCTCGGGGCCACCAGCGCGGTGACCTCGCAGTCCGACAGGAACGCGTAATCCGCGATCGGCGGAAAGGGGCTTCCGCCCAGGGGAACGTCGCCGACGACCTGCCTCATGGGACGAGCGTATTCGCAGCGCGCAGCGCGGGGCCGTACGTGGGGTCGCGCAGGAGCGCCTGCCGGATGCCCTCGCCGAGGATTCCGCCCTCCCCGCGGGACGCCCCGACGACGATCCACTCGCGGACGTCGCCGCGGCGGTTGGCGTAGCGGGCGCGCAGGCCGCCGTCGCCGCGGTCCAGCGAGAAGCAGC
Organism: Solirubrobacterales bacterium; assembly: GCA_025963905.1. Classification (GTDB taxonomy): domain Bacteria; phylum Actinomycetota; class Thermoleophilia; order Solirubrobacterales; family Solirubrobacteraceae; genus JAOPZW01. The sequence continues at coordinate 8,090 of JAOPZW010000130.1, forward strand.
GGCCCGACGCCGTCTCCAGGGTGAGGCCCTGCAGGCCGCGGACGTGGAGGCCGGGATCGGGCGCGAGGCGCACGTCGACGTCCTGGCGGCGGGCGTGCATCGAGCCGCACAGCGCGCCGCCCCGCGGGACGAGGGGGCTCACGCGCCAGTCCAGGCGGGAGGCCAGCCAGCCGATCAGCAACAGGGCGGCGGCGGCCGAGTCCGGATGGTGGCGGACCGTCACCGCGCTGATCGTGCGCAGCTCGAGCCGCAGCCTCGGCGGGTCGAAGGTCGCGGCGACGCGCTCGCGCCAGGGTGTCGAGCGCAGCCAGGCGAGGTCGACGACGTAGACGGACTCGAGCAGCTGCGCGGCACGGCGCAGGCCGTCGCGCACGTCGGGCTCGTCGACGGAGTCCATCAGCACGACCTGGGCCAGGCCGAGCAGCCGGTCGACCGCATCGTCGTGGCCGTGGGGCGACCACACGAGGGTCGGCAGGTCGGTGACCACGAGCGGGTCCACGATCGTGTCGACATGCGCCAGGTGGCGGGGGCCGATCTCCACGATGATCGTCTCGCGCAGGAGCGTGAGCTCGCCCGACCGCGGCGCGGACTCCGAAGCGACCGTCGCGGTCGCATCCATCGTCGTGCGCCGCGGGTCGTAGGCCAGCACGACGGTGCGCGAAGCGTGGAAGCGCCCCACGTGTCGCAGGCGGTTGGCGATCTCGCCGCTCCACTCCCGGTCGACGATGCAGACCATGTTCAGCGCGCGCGCCGGCGCATAGCCCGCCGATTCGGCGAAGCGCTCCTTGAGCAGCTCGCGCAGCGCCGCGTCGATGCGGCTGGGCGTGGTGTTCTGCTCGCGCCAGACGCTGTCGCTCACTGCGGGCATAACCGGCCGGCGCTCAGATCGCGCGCCACTGGTCGTCGCTGACCAGCAGGCGGTTCGCCTCGACGGGGCCCTGCGAGCCCGCCGGGTATTGGGGCAGGGGGCCCGGGCTGGACTCCCATCGGCGGACGATCGGGTCGCAGATGCGCCACTGCGCCTCGACCTCGTCGTTGCGCGTGAACAGCGTCGCGTCGCCTCGCATCGCGTCGAGGATGAGGCGCTCGTAGGCCTCGGGAGACTGGGAGAGGAATGCGGTGCCGTAGAGGAATTCCATGTTCACCGGGCGGATGCGCATCCGCGTGCCGGGGATCTTCGCGCCCAGGGACAGCGACACGCCCTCGTTGGGCTGCAGCGTCAGGATGAGCTGGTTGGGGCGCACGCCGATCGAGCCGTCCTGGACGAACGCCAGGTGGGGCACGGGCTTGAGTGTGATCGCGATCTCGGTCACCTTGCGCGCCAGGCGCTTGCCGGTGCGCACGTAGAACGGCACGCCCGCCCAGCGCCAGTTGTCGACCTCCAGGCGCAGCGCCGCATACGTCTCGGTGTTGGAGTCCGGCGGGACGCCCGGCTCGTCCAGATACCCGGGCACGTCCTCGCCGCCGACGTTCCCGGCGGCGTATTGCGCGCGGACCGCGATCTCGTCGACCTCGTCCGGTGTCGGTGGGCGGATGGCGCGCAGGACCTTGACCTTCTCGTTGCGCACGTCGTCGGCGGTGAAGTCGACCGGCGGCTCCATCGCGACGTGGCACAGGAGCTGGAGCATGTGGTTCTGGATGAGGTCGCGCAGCGCGCCGGCCGAGTCGTAGTACTCGGCGCGGGT
>JAOPZW010000135.1 GCA_025963905.1 Solirubrobacterales bacterium
GTCGCACGCGACGACGGGCGTGCCGCAGGCCAGGGCCTCGACCGTCGGCAGGCCGAAGCCCTCGTCGTCGGAGGGGAAGACGAGGGCCCGCGCGCCGGTGTAGATCGCGGCGAGGTCGTCGTCGTCCACGAGGCCGGTGAGAATGACGTCCGGCAGCTCCCGGGCCCACGGGCGGCAGGGCCCGACGAGCACGAGCGGCAGCTCGCGCGGGGCGCGCGCCATCGCAGCGACGCGCTTGCGCGGGTCGGGGTGCTCGAGGCCGCCGACCCAGACGAGGTACTCGTCGGGCAGCCCGTGGCGCTCGCGGACCGCGTGCACCTCCCCGGCGGGGCGCGGATGCATCGGCGCGGCCGCCGCCTCGGGGATCACCGTGATGCGCTGCGGCACGATCCCCAGCTGGGCGACCGCGTCGCGCGCGACCGCGTGCGTGGGCACGATGAGCCGCGCCGCCCGCTGGACCGCGTGGTAGCGCAGGCGAAAGCGCGCGCCGGTGCGCAGGTACTCCGCCCGGCGCTTGAGCGGGACGAGGTCGTGCAGCGTGACCACCTGTGGGCAGCGCGCGTGCAGCGCCGCGCCGTCGATCCAGGGCGAGTGGTACACGTCGGCGTCGCGGGGCCGATGGCCCTCGACGAGCTCGTGGCCGTCCGCCGTGGCGCGCAGGCCGTCGAGCAGGCAGCGCACGTAGCGCCCGATGCCGCGGGGATCGGTCGCCCCGCGGCTGTCGAAGGCGACCCTCACGGCCGGATGAGCGCCTCGACGCGCTCCGCGTAAGCGTCGGCGCCGAAGCGCCGGGCGGCCGCGCGCGCCGCCGCACCCATCGCCTCGCGGCGCTCGAGGACCTGCAGGACGCCGGCGGCCAGCGCGGGCGGGTCGCCCGGCTCGACCAGCACGCCCGTGACGCCGTCCTCGACGACCTCGGCCAGCCCGCCGACGCGCGTGGCGACGACCGGCGTGCCGACCGCCATCGCCTCGGACAGGACCGTCCCGAACGGCTCCTGGTGGGAGGGCGCGACGAGGACGTCGAGGTGGCGCAGGACGCCGCCGGCGTTCTCGACCCACGCCAGGTGCTCCACGTCGCGGGCGGCGCGCACGCGCTCCAGGTACCCGGCGTCGCTCTCGTAGAAGTCGTCGCCCATGATGACCACGCGCACGTCGGGCGCTCCCGCCTGGATCGCCGGCACCGCGTGGATCAGGTCGAGCACGCCCTTGCGGGGCTCGATGCGCCCGAGGAACCCCACCACGCGGCCGGGCCCCGGCGCCCACGGCGGCTCGGCCGGCGGCGGGTCGAGCTCGATCGGGCAGTAGACGACGTGCGCCTCGAGCCCGTCGAGGCGTTCGGCGGCCGCCTGCGAGTCGGTCAGCACGACGTCGGCCGAGTGCCAGTGGCGGGGCACGCGGTCGACGATGTCGTGGACATGCAGGACCGTGCGCGTCCCGCGCAGCGCGGGCAGCAGGCGCCCGCACACGGTGGAGTTGAGGTAGACGACGTCGAAGCGCTGGGCCAGGCGCAGTGCGCGCGGCCACGTCGCGACCGCTCGGGCGCCCTCGCCCTGGCCCAGGCCGCCGACGTCGAGCTTCACCCACGGGTAGCCCGCGTCGCTGAGGGCGCCCTCTCCCGGCGAGGTCAGGGTGATGTCCCAGCCGCGCTCGCGCAGCCGGGCGGCCAGGCGCAGGAGGCCGATCTCCGCGCCGCCGGGATGGTCGACCGCGTTGACGCCCAGGAGCTTCACGAGGGCGATCCAGCCCCCGCACCCGCCCGACCGCGGCGCGCGGCGAAGAACGCGCGGACCTCGGACTCCTCGTGGGCGGGGTCGTTGCGGACGGAGTGGATCAGCGCGAAGCCCCGGTCGGCCAGGCGCTGGGGCGTGTCGGGCAGGCCGACGTGGCGCAGGCCGAAGACGGCGTGCAGGTCGCGTAGCTCGAGGCCCATGGCGCGGGCCTGGACGCCGAGCATGGCGTCGTCGCCGAAGCGGGTGTTCAGCCAGCGGCGCGGGCGGGCAAGGGTCCCGGCGGCCGCCAGGCCCGCGATGAGCGCCGGGCCGATCGCGCACGCGGCGGCGATGCAGTGCTCGCCGGGCTCGTAGCCGCGCGCGAGCGCGGCGCGCACCGTGCGGCGCACGTCCCCGATCGCCGGCTGGACCGGCAGCCAGCGCCGCGGGGGGTGGCGCCACAGCCACAGCCGGCGGGCGTGGCGGCGCACGACCGGCGCCCAGGAGCCCAGGTCGCGCGGCTCGCCGTTGCAGGTGCGCCGGCACGAGCCCAGCACGCCGACCTGGGGCGCCAGCGCCGCCTCGACCGCCTGGGCGAACGGCCCGATCACGAGCGCGTCGGTGTCCAGGCGCAGGCACCACGCGCCCGGCGCGTGCTCGTGCGTCCAGGACAGTGCGGCGAGCGTTGCCGCGCAGGTGCCGCCGAGCGTGCCGATGCCGCGCCCGTGGCGGGGGTTGGCGATGACGTCGACGCCCTGCGGCCAGGAGCGGCGCGCAGCCGGCGCGTCGTCGACGAGGAGGACGGTGCTCGCGCGCGGCTCGTGCGCGCGCAACGAGGCGAGCAGATCTGCGACACGCTCGACCTCCTCCGGCGCCGGGCCGGCGGGGATGGCGACCACGAAGGGGGGCACGGGGACCGGGAGGCTATTTGATCGATCTCCCGTTCTCGCGGCCGCCTCGGCCGCGCTGATGCTCAGAGGCTCTTGGAGAGCGTCGCCAGCAGCTCCGCGTGGTCGGCGGTGATGCTCTTGCCGGTCTGGGCGGCGAGCTGGTTGCGGTACGCGCCGAGCGAGCCCTCGCCGCCGGCTTCGAGCTTGGCCGCCAGCGCGTGTGCGACCCCCTCCTTGGAGACCCACCGCTGCGTGAGGGCGATCAGGCTGTCCGGCGTCACCGTGACCGTCAAGTCCTGCGACGCGCCGCCGGTGTTCCCGGCGTTGTCGGTCGCCGACGCCGAGACGGTCGTCGTTCCGAGCCCGTACTCGTAGGCGGGCCGGGCACCCGCGGCCTGCGAGCAGGTGTCGAACGCGACGCCCGAGGTCGCGTCGCTCCCCGCGCACGCGATCGTGACGGTCTGGTCGACCGTGTACGTCCCGCCGCCGGAGAGGTCGACGGTCGGGCTGGTGGCGTCGCGCTTGATCGTCACGCTGTCGCTCGACGCCCCGCCGAGCGACGTGGCCGCGCAGGTGAACGTCGTGCCCGTGGTCTCGGTCGCGACGCTCGCGGGGGCGCAGCCCGTGGTCGAGGAGACGGCGGACTCGGCGTCGGTCACCGTCCATGCGACGCCGACGTCCGACGTGTACCAGCCGTTGTCGCCGAGCGTGCCGTCGACCGCGGGGGCGATGAGCGGCGGCGTCGTGTCGACCGGCGCGAGCTCCAGCCGGCCCGAGAGCGTGCGGGCGCTGTCGAAGTTGCCGCCCTGCATCCGGAAGCCGTAGGTGTCGCCGGCCGCGAGGGCGAACGTCGTCTGGCCCTTGTAGGAGAACCCGCCGGACGGCGGCGAGCAGCAGTTCGCCGGGCCGGCGGCGACCAGCGTGCTCTCGGTGAGCGTCCCGTCGTGGGACACGAACGCGGTGAGCCCGACCGTCACCTGGAAGAACGAGTGGAAGCCGCTGTAGTCGTAGGCGACGGTCGCCGTCCGGGCCGAGGCGGCGGTGGCGCCGAAGGTCCACGTGCCGTTGAACCCGTTCGCGTTGTAGGTCAAGACCGGATCGCCGGAGGAGCCGTCCGCCACGACGGTGCTGGTACCGGTGCCGGAGCCCGACCACGGCGCGTCGAGGCCGCCGGCGGCCATGGCCGGGCCGGCCCCGGCGAGGGACACGGCGGCGGCGACGACGAGCGAGACGAGGCACCTGCGCATGGCTTGACCCTCCTTGGCGGCGAGCGGCGAGGCTAGCCGGGCGCCGCTGCGACATGGAACGTCCGTCCATGCGGGCGGGAGCTACCGTTGTGGGATGAGGGCCCAGACGCCGCCGGCGGTGCTTCCGATGGCGACGGCGCAGGCGGACCGGGAGCGCGTGGTGGGGCGTGCGCAGCTGCTGGCACGTGTGGGTCTCGGCTGGCATCTCGTCGAGGCCGGGGTTGCCATCGCGGCGGGCATCATCGCCGGCTCGGTGGCGCTCGTGGGCTTCGGCGCCGACAGCCTCGTCGAGGGGGCCGCGGGCGTCGTCGTGCTCTGGTTGATGACCGGCGGGCGGTCCGCCTCGCCCGCTGCCGAGCGAAGGGCCCAGCAGCTGATCGCCTTTTCGTTCCTCGCGCTGGCCGGCTACATCGGCGTCGAAGCCGTGCGCGATCTCGCAGCGGGCCGCCATCCGGACGCGAGCTGGGCCGGCATCGGCCTCGCGGTGGTGACGCTGGCGACGATGCCGCCGCTGGCGATCGCCAAGCGGCGCGTCGGCGAGCGGCTGGGCTCGTCGGCGACGGCGAGCGAGAGCCGTCAGACGATGCTCTGCGCCTACCTGTCGGCCGCGCTGCTCGCCGGCCTGATGGCCAACGCGATCGCCGGCTGGTGGTGGGCCGATCCGGTCACCGGCCTCGTGATCGCGGCCGCCGCCCTGCGCGAGGCCCGCGAGGCGTGGCGCGGCCGGGCGTGCGACTGCTGCGCCTGAGGGCGATACTGGAGTGGATGGCCTTCGCTCCGCCCGCCCGCCACCTTCTGCGCGCCAAGGACCTCGCCGACGCCCGCTACTTCGAGCCGCTGGGGGTCGACGACCTGGCGGCGGCCGCGGGCCTCTCGCGCGCGCACTTCAGCCGCGAGTTCCGCCGCGCCTTCGGCGAGTCGCCGCACGCCTACCTCCTCACCCGCCGGCTCGAGCGCGCCGCCGCCCTGCTGCGCACCACCGACCGCTCGGTCGCCGACATCTGCTTCTCGGTGGGCCTGCAGAGCGTCGGGTCGTTCACGTCGAGCTTCACCCGCACGTACGGCCTCTCGCCGACCGCCTATCGCGCGACGTTCCCGCCCGCGGCCCACCAAGCGCGGATCCCGATGTGCGTCCTGCGCGTGTACGGGCGCCCGCAACGCCGCACGTTTCGAGAAGACAGCGTGCCGGTGCCCGACTAGCGTGGGCCGCGACCGTTCCGTTGAACCAAGGAGGACACGATGTACAGGATCGCCACCGCGCAGCTCTGGGTGCACGACCAGGACGAGGCGCTCGCGTTCTACACGCAGAAGGTAGGGATGGAGGTCCGCAGCGACGTGACCCTCCCGGAGATGGGCAACTTCCGCTGGCTCGCCGTCGGGCCGGCCGGGCAGCCCGACGTCTCGATCGTGCTGATGGCCATCCCCGGCCCGCCGGTCATGGACGCCGAGACGGCTGAGGAGGTTCGGAGCCTCGTGGCCAAGGGCTTCGCAGGGACCGTCTTCCTCACGACCGACGACTGCCAGGCCGCCTACGAGGAGCTCAAGGGCCGCGGCGTGGAGTTCTCCGAGGAGCCCGAGGAGCGCCCCTACGGGATCGACTCGGGGTTCCGTGACCCGTCGGGCAACAGCGTCCGGCTCACGCAGATCCGGGAGATGGCGGAGGTCTAGACCCGCCCGCGGCGGCCGCCCTGTGCGGCCGCCGCGCCCCCTGCCGGGCTACTGTCCGCGCCGTGGACGACTGGCGCGAGGCCATCTGGCGGGCGGTGCCCGAGGGCGCCGAGCCCGAGCGCTTCGCGTCGCGCCTGGCGTTCCTGCTCGGCCACGTGAGCGCCGGCGAGCGCGTCCTCGACCTGGGCTGCGGGGACGGGGCCTTCGCGGCGCGGCTGGTCGACGCCGGCGCGGAGGTGACCGGCGCCGACGTCTCGCAAGAGGCGCTGCGCCGCGCCGGCGAGCGCGTGCCGCAGGCGCAGCTCGTCCACGTGGCGGAGGGCGCGGGGCTCCCGTTCGCCGAGGATGCCTTCGACGCCGTATGGGCCGGCGAGGTCGTCGAGCACGTCGCCGACGTGACCGGCCTGCTGGCCGAGGTGCGCCGCGTGCTGCGCTGGGGCGGGCGGCTCATCGTGACCACGCCGTTCCACGGACCGGCGACGTTCGCCGCGCTCGCGCTGCGCCCAGGCGCCGCGGAGAACCACTTCGATCCCCGCAGCGATCACCTGCGGTTCTTCACCGCGCGCTCGCTGAGGACCGTCCTGGCCGACGCGGGGTTCCGCGACGTCGAGCTGCGCGCGGTCGGTGGCCTCCCGCTCCTGCGACACGGGCTCCACGCGTGCGCGTCCTGATCGACACCACCTTCGCCCGGCGCGGACCGAGCGGCACCGCCGTCTACCTGGAGCGCCTCGTGCCCGAGCTGCGCGCGCTGGGGGTGGACGTCGTCGAGGCCGCCAACGCTCGCCGCCGGGCGCCCGCCGGCGGCGGGCTGGGCAGCGTGCGCAACCTCGCCGCCGACCGGGCGTGGACCGCGCTCGGGCTCGCAGGGCGCGCCCGCGCGGCCGGCGCCGGGCTCGTCCACCACCCGCTGCCGGCGGGCTCGCGCGCGATCCGCGTGCCGCAGGTCGTCACGGTCCACGACCTCGCCTTCGAGCGCGTGCCGGAGCGCTTCGACCCGCGCTTTCGCGCCTACGCCCGGCGGGCGCACCGCTCCGCCGCCCGCCGCGCCGCCGTGGTGATCGCGGTGTCGCAGGCGACGGCCGAGGACGTGCGCGAGCGCTGGGGCATCGATCCCGCGCGCATCGTCGTGGCCGCCCATGGTCCCGGCCAGGCGTCCGAGCCGCCCCCGCCGCGCACCGATCCGCCCACCCACTTCCTCTACGTCGGCGACGACGAGCCGCGCAAGGACCTCGGCCTGCTGCTCAGCGCCCACGCCCGGCACCGGGCGGAGGCGGGGGCGGCGGCGCTGCCGCTCGTGCTTGCCGGCTCCGCGCCCGACCCCGGCCGGCCGGGCGTGCGCACC
>JAOPZW010000142.1 GCA_025963905.1 Solirubrobacterales bacterium
GCCGTCGAAGCCGACGATCGGCGCGGCGCCCGCCACGAGCGCGACGATCGCGATCAGCGCGCCACCGAGTGGCACGAGCAGCGCCGCGCCGGGCGGCTGCTCGTCGAGCGCCTCGAGCAGCCGGCCGCTCGGGCCGCCGGCCAGCAGCGCGCCGGCCGCCAGCCCGGCGGCGCCGGCGAGCAGGCCGACGGTGCCGGCGCCCAGCGCCCATTGGGCCGCCACCGACCCGCGCGAGACGCCGACCGCCCGCTGCACCCCGATCGCCGGCAGCCGGCGCGCCACCTCGCCCCGTGTCCCGGCGCCGAGCATGATCGCCGCCGCGACCAGGGCGACCAGCGAGAACGCCACCAGCAGCGCGACGACCACGCCCGCCGCGCCGTCGATGAGCACGCGCACCCCGTCGCGCGTGATGAAGCGCACGCCGGCGATCGGGATGCTCGTCGCGCGGGCCTGCTGCAGGAGCACGTCTACGTCGCGGCGGTTGCGCGCCCAGATGAGCGCCTGGTTGACCGGCAGCCGGCCGCCGGCGACGTCGCGCTCGAGCCACCGCCGCGACACGTACACGCGCGGCGTGGATGTCAGCGGGAAGGCGACGTTGTCCGGCGACACCGCGATCCCGACCACCCGCAGCGGGCCGAAGCGCCCGACGTCGATCTCGGCGCCGGACCGCAGGTGCCAGGCACGCGCGAGCCCGCGCTCGACGACCGCCTCGCGCGGGCGCCCGCCGACGTCGCGTCCGGCCACGATCGCGTATCCGCGGCGCGGGCCGTCGACGGCCTGTACGACGCCGCGATGGGAGATCTCGTAGCCCGCGGCGACGTCGACGCCCCTGAGCTCGAGGCGGTAGGCGCGCGCCTCGAGGTCGGGCAGTCGCCGCACGATGCCGTCGATCCGCGACTGCGGCTGGTCGGCGAAGCGCACGACGACGTCCGGCAGGCCGGCCTGCCGGGCGGCGCGGTCGAAGCCGGTCGACAGGCCGTAGGCGACCGTCACCGCCGCGCCGGCCATCGCCGACGCCAGCGCGATGCCCAGCGCGGCGAGCAGCGAGCGACCCCGCGCGGCGCGCAGCGTGCGCCAGGCGGCCGCCGCCGTCGCCGTCACGCCACCAGGCACCCGTCGCGCAGGTGCAGGACGCGGTCCGCCGTGGCCGTGACGGCCGGCTCGTGGGTGACGATCACCACAGCGCGGCCGTCGCCGGCGGCCTGGCGCAGGAGGTCCAGGACGAGGTCGGCCGAGGCGGCATCGAGGTTGCCGGTCGGTTCGTCCGCCAGCAGCACCGGAGGGTCGTTCACGAGGGCCCGGGCCACCGCCAGCCGCTGCTGCTCGCCGCCCGAGAGCTCGTGGGGCAGGCGCCGCGCCGCGTCCTCGAGGCCGAGGCGCACGATCAGCTCCCGGGCGCGGTCGGCGGCGCCCGCCCCCGCGCCGGGCAGCCTCGCGGGCAGCAGGACGTTCTCGGCTCCGGTCAGCTCGGGCACCAGGTGGAAGAACTGGAACACGAACCCCAGGCGGCGCCGGCGCAGCCGCGTCAGCTCGCGCTCGCGCCGGCCGTCGACCCGCTCGCCGGCGATCTCGATCTCACCCGCCTCGGCACGGTCCAGCGCACCGAGCAGGTGCAGCAGGGTGGACTTCCCCGAGCCCGAGCGCCCGGTCACGGCCACGATCTCGCCCGCTGCGACGTCCAGGCTCGCGCCGTCGAGGACGCGGCGGGCGGCGCGGCCGCTGCCGTACGTCTTGACGAGCCCGCGGGCGCTGACGAGCGAAGCGGCCATCGGCTTGGGCGAACCGTAGGGCGTCGGGATGAAGCCGGGGTGAAGGCGGGTCCGCCGGTGTCCGGCAGGGGAGGCGGGCCGCGGGTCGAAGAGAACCACGTCAACCATGCCGCCTGCCCGGAAGCCCCCCTCCAAGAAGGCCGCGCGCGCGCGGGCGAGACGCTCGGCCGCGCCGTGGCGCCCGCGGCTGCCCCTGCTCGAGCAGCGCCACCTCGACCTCTTCGGCCTCGGCCTGGTGGCAACGGGCGTCTTCCTCGCCTTCCCGCTCTACCTGGCCTGGGACGGCGGCACCGCCGGCGAAGCGCTCGTGGCCGGGCTGCGCGACATCCTCGGCGCCGTCGCCTACGCCTCGCCCGCCGCGCTGGTCGCCGCCGGCGCGGTGCTCGTCATGCGGCCGGTCCTGCCTTCGGTGCGCCCGTTTCGCGCCGGCGCGGTGTGCCTGCTGGCCGCGTCGACCCTGGCCCTTGCCGCGGGCACGTTCGGGCTGGGCCCGCACGGCGGTCACGGCGCGTTCTGGGTGCTGGACGCGATGCGCGTGCGCGGAGGCGCGGTGGGGGAGGGCCTCTACTACGCGTCGTCGCGCCTGTTCTCCGACGTCGGCGCGCACATCATCGCCGTCTTCCTCTTCCTCGCCGGCGTCCTCCTGCTCACCGGCGCGTCGGTGGCGGGCGTCCTGCGCGCGACGTCGGCGACCGTCGCCGACACGACGCGCGCGCTGCGCACCACCGGCGGCGGTCCGAGGCCGCGAGCGAGCCGGCCGGGGACCGTCGCCGCGGTGAGCGCCACGGCGACCGCCGCAGGGACCGCCACGGTTCCGGCGATCAGCCCGCCCGAGCCGCCCGACGAGGAGGTCGTGATCCGCCCCGGGGAGCGCGGCGACTCGCTGGACGGCGCGATCCGCTTCCCCGACCTCTTCGGCGATCCGATCGAGATCGCCGTCGGCCCGGGGATCCGCGACCAGCGCAACGGGCGTTCCGCCGATCCCCCGCCGCCGGTGCCGGAGGACGAGCCGCCGCTGCCCGAGCCGGCCGCGCGCCGGCCCACCGCCGCCGACGCCGAGGACGTGCCGCTTCCCCTCGCGCTCGAGCGCGAGCCGGGCGACGACGTCGACTACAGGCTGCCTGACCCGCGCATCCTCCGGCGGTCCACCGCCGAGCAGGCCCGGCCCGACACGGCCGGCCAGGAGAAGACCGCCACGCGCCTCATCGAGGCCCTCGGCCATCTCGGCGTCCAGGCCCAGATGCTCGGCGCCGTCGCCGGCCCGCACATCACGCGCTACGAGCTGCAGCTCGCCCCCGGCGTGAAGATGGCCAAGGTCGCCAACCTCAAGAACGACCTGGCCTACGCGCTCGCGGCGACCGAGATCCGCATCCTGGCGCCGATCCCCGGCAAGCGCGCCGTCGGTGTCGAAGTGCCCAACCGCAACCGGCGCGTCGTGACGCTCGGCGACGTCCTGGGCGTCGCGCCCAAGGGCACCTCGCCGCTCACCGTGTGGCTGGGCAAGGACGTCAGCGGAGCGGCGATCCACGCCGACCTCGCGAAGATGCCCCACCTGCTGGTGGCGGGCACGACCGGCGCCGGCAAGTCCGGTTGCGTCAACGCGATGCTGTCCTCGATCCTCCTGCGCGCGACCCCCGACCAGGTGCGCCTTGTGCTGGTCGACCCCAAGCAGGTCGAGCTCAACCACTACGAGGCGATCCCGCACCTGCTCACGCCGGTCATCACGAGCCCCCGGATGGCCGCCAACGCGCTGCAGAACCTCGTGCGCGAGATGGAGTGGCGCTACGGGGTCATGTCCGTCAAGCGCACGCGCTCGCTGCCCGAGCTCAACAAGGCCCGCGAGCTGGACGGCGACGCCC
>JAOPZW010000084.1 GCA_025963905.1 Solirubrobacterales bacterium
CGGTAGGTGTCGATCTGCAGGTCGTCCTCGTCGATCTCGACGTCGCCGGCCTCCTCGACGACCGGGGCGACCTCCACGCCGGCGAACGACGTCTGCCGCCGGTTGGCCGAGTCGAACGGCGAGAGCCGCACGAGGCGATGGACGCCCTTCTCGGCGGCCGCCAGGCCGTACGCGTTCTCGCCGCTGGCGCGGAACGTGGCGGACTTGATGCCGGCCTCCTCCCCCGCGCTGGCCTCCAGCAGCTCGACGCCGAACCCGCGGCGCTCGGCCCAGCGCATGAGCATGCGCAGGACCATCTCGGCCCAGTCCTGCGCGTCGGTGCCGCCTGCGCCCGCGTTGACGGTGATCAGCGCGTCGCCGCTGTCGTAGCGCCCCGAGAACAGCCGCTGCTCCTCGAGCGCGGCCAGCCGGTCCTCGATCGAGGCGATCTGCGCTTCGACCTCGGCGGCGACCGACGGATCCTCCTCGGCCAGCTGGGCGAGCCCTTCGAGGTCCTCGGCGTCGGCCTCCAGCGCCCTGAACGCGTCGAGCTTGCGCGTGGCGCGCGCGTGCTCCGCGCTCACCTTCGGCGCGGTGTCCTGGTCATCCCAGAATCCGGGGGCGCCCATCTGCGCCTCCAGCTCGGTCAAGCGTGCGCCCAGCCCGGCTGGGTCAAAGATAGTCCGCGAGCAGCTTGAGCTGGTCGCGGATCGCCGCAAGGCGCTGCGGCGTCGGCTCCGAGTGGGAGGCAGTGGCCATTCGGGCCACGCTAGCAGGAGCGGGGCGGCCCACTCAGGACCGTGCGCCGCCGCGCACGAGGTCCCCGGGCCGGACGCCACCGGCGGCGACCTCGTCGAGCTGGGCGGTGACGAGGCGCCGGGCCGCTTCGAGCGTCTCGTCCACCGCCCGCGCGGCCTCCGTCACGTTGCCCGCGGCCATCGCGTACTTGATGACGACGAGCCCCTGGACGATCGCGTCGTTGATCTCGAGCGCGCGGCGTGCCCGGTCGCGGTTGAGGCGCTCCAGGCGCTCGAGCAGGCGCCCCGTGGTCGAGGCCAGGATGAACGCGGCGCCCGCGGTGCGCTGGGGCATGGCGCGCCGCGGCCGGCGCCAGGCGACCGCGAGGACGCCCACCGCCACCCCGTCGCTGAGCACCGGCTCGGCGAGCCCCGCGACCGACCGGTGCAGGAGCCTCAGGCTGCCCGGCGGGCTGTCCGAGGTGAGGATGACCACCGGCCGGCCCTCGGCCAGGCAGCGCTCGAGCGCGATCTGCCCCCACGGCTCGCCCAGCGCGGCCGGCAGGTCCTCGCCGGCGACGCTCGACACGGCCAGGCCGCCGCCGCCGGCCGGCCACTCGAGCAGCGCCACGGCGTCGGCGCGGGTGGCGCGGCGCAGCCGCTCGCACACCCGCTCACGGAAGCCCTCCAGGGCGCCGGGGTCGCCGGTCAGGGCGGCCGCAGTGGCGAGGTCGCTGCGCTGGCCGCGCATGGAGCGCGCGAGGCGATTGACGAGCATCGCGAGCACTGCCGCGGTGCCGACGCCCATGACCCAGTGGGGCGCCGGCGCGCGGATGTCGTCCTGGACGACGAACGCCAGCCCGGCGAGGGCGCCCGCCAGCGTCGTGTGGGCGGCGACGGCGCGCGGCCGCATGAAGTAGGCCGCGTAGAGGGCCACCCACACGTAGAAGAGCGCGTACCCCGTCCCGGCTCCCCCGCCGACGACGACGCACAGCGTGACCAGCAGCGAGCCGAACGCGAGCAGCGCGTGCAGCGCCGCGGGCGCCACGCGCTCCTCGAAGGCCAGCAGGCCGCCGGCGACGCAGTACGAGGCGGCCGCCGCGAGCGCGAGCGGGAGCTCGCTGCGATGGCCGGCGCCGGGCAGCAGCAGCGTGATGAGGGTGAGCGTCGCCCCGGCGGCGAAGAGGAACCCCATCCCGCGGACCATCGTGAGCCGCTCGCTCGGCATGACGCCCAGTCTTGCGGCCGGGACGGCTGAGCACCATCCCCAGTTTTGTGGTGCGTTGCGGCGGGTTCAGGTGCCGTGCGGCGCTACGCGCCGTGGCTTGACGTAACTCGGCCGTGTCACGGCGCTACGCGCCGTGGCACTTCTTAAATTTCTTGCCGCTCCCGCACCAGCACGGGTCGTTGCGGCCGGTCTGCTCTACCTCCTCGACGCGGCGCTGCTGGACCGCCGGCATCGCCTCGGGCTCCTCGGCGTAGCCGTCGGCCCCGATGGCCGCCGGAGCGCCCGCCGCGGCGGCCGCGAGCGCGCTGGGCTGGGCGGTGCCGACGCCGCCGGAGTACGACACGGTGCCCGCGCGCGTGGCGCTGCCGCCCGGCGTGTACTGCCCCACGGGCTCGTCGCCGTTGGTGCCCTCGACCTCCACCTCGACGTGGAACACCATGCGCGCGAAGTCCGACCAGATCGTGTTCATGAGGTCCGTGAAGAGATCGAACGCCTCGTTCTTGTACGCGACCAGCGGATCGATCTGCGCGAACCCGCGCAGGTGGATGCCCTCGCGCAGGTAGTCCATGTCGTAGAGGTGCTCGCGCCAGCGCTGGTCGATGATCTGGAGGATCAGGTAGCGCTCGAGCGCGCGCATCAGCTCGGAGCCCAGCTCTTCCTCGCGCTCGTCGTAGAGGCCCAGCGCGTCCTCGACGAGCATGCGCTTGAGCTCCTCGCGGTCGGTCGCCTGGCGATCGATCTCCTCGGGCCCGAAGTCGACGTGGTAGATCTGGTCCAGCTGGCTCCAGAGGGCCTCGAAGTCCCACTCGTCGGCGAAGTCGCCGAGCGTGAACTCGTCGACCGTGCGGCCGATCACGGACTCGACCTGCTCGCGCGCGACCTCGCCCATGTCGCGGCCCTCGAGCACCTCGTCGCGGTATCGGTAGACGACCTCGCGCTGCTGGTTCATGACGTCGTCGTACTCGAGCACGCGCTTGCGGATGAGGTAGTTCTGCTCCTCGACCTTGCGCTGGGCGTTCTCGATCTGCTTGGAGAGGATCTTCGCCTCGATCGGCTCCTCCTCGCCCTCGTCGGACTTCGGCCCGAGGCGATCGAGGATCTTGTAGATGCGGTCGCCGGCGAACAGGCGCACGAGGTCGTCCTGGGCGGAGAGGAAGAAGCGCGACTCGCCGGGATCGCCCTGGCGGCCGGAGCGCCCGCGCAGCTGGTTGTCGATGCGCCGCGACTCGTGGCGC
>JAOPZW010000226.1 GCA_025963905.1 Solirubrobacterales bacterium
GCCCCCCACGACCCCGACTACGAGATGGTCGTCTGCGCCCGAGCGGTGCGGGTCGCCTGAGGGTCTAAGCCACCGGCGCCCCGCGAGGCCCGTTCTGAGAGGGTTTCGCGATGCCAAGTGACAGAACCTACGCGCGCTTCTCCATGGCCCTGGGTGCGTCCGGCCTGCGCGCGGTGGGCAAGCTCAACGTCCCGCTCTACCGCGCCACGCGCGGGCGCCTGTTCGGGCGCATCGGGCGCGCCCCGGTCCTGCTGATCACGACCACCGGGCGCCGGTCCGGAGAGCCGCGGACCGCGCCCATCCTGTACCTGGCCGACGGACCGCGCCTCGTCGTCATCGGCTCCAACGCCGGCAACGAGCGCCCGCCCGCGTGGGCGCTCAACCTGCTGGCCGACCCCGACGCCGAGGTGCAGATCCGGGGCGAGCGCCGCCGGGTGCGCGCTCGCGTCGCCGAGGGCGAGGAGCGCGCCGAGCTGTGGCGCCGGATGAACGACCAGTACGACGGCTTCGACGGCTACCGCGAGCGGACGGCGCGGGACATCCGGCTGTTCGTGCTGGGCCCCCGCTGAGGCGGCGCACCTTCGCCGGCCGCCGCCGGCCTCACGTCTGCCGGCGCAGCCCGAGGATGCTCAGCAGGAACGACGAGAAGAAGATCTGGATCCCGACGATGATCAGCGTCGCGGCGAGCACCGCCAGGCGCTCCTCGGACAGCACTCCGAGCCCGCGGTTGACCCAGATCCCGACGATCACGGCGGCGATCGCGGCGCCCGCGAGCGCGATGGCGGCGCCCAGCATCAGACCGTGCTCGAGGCGGAAGCGCTCGCGCATGTGCGTGAACCACCGGTCGCGCTCGCCCATGAAGTAGACGGCGTAGGCGTGGGCGCACAGCCCCAGGGCGATCACCTGGGTGCCGACGATCATCAACAGCGAGCCGGCGATCATCGCGTGCAGGTCCCAGGTGCGGCCCAGGACGTCGATGTGCGTGAGCACCGCCAGCGCCACGAGCGCGCCGAGGACCGCCATGACCAGCCCCGGGATGAGGAACAGGTGCGTCGGGCTGTGGACCAGCAGGAAGCGCAGGTGACGCCAGCCGTCGCGGAAGCTGGAGAGCTTGGACTCGCCGCCGCGCGGGTGGTAGCGGATCGGGAACTCGCGGATCACGAGTCCCTCCTTCGCGGCGCGGATGACCATCTCGGAGGCGAACTCCATCCCGCGCGTGCGCAGCGCCAGCCGCGGAAGGACGTCGCGGCGCACGGCGCGCATGCCGCAGTGCGCGTCGCGGACGCCGGTGTCGAAGAAGAAGTTGAGGACGCCCGAGAGCAGCGGGTTGCCGACGTAGCGGTGCAGCCACGGCATCGCGCCCGCCTCGATGTTGTCCATGCGGTCGCCCATGACGAGGTCGGCGCCGCCGTCGAGCTCGCGCACGAAGCGCGGGACCTCCGCGAAGTCGTAGGTCAGGTCGGCATCGGCCATCACGATGTAGCGCCCGCGCGCGGCCGCGAAGCCCGCCAGGTAGGCGCTGCCGTAGCCCCGGCGCCGCTCGTGTACGACGCGCGCCCCGGCGCCGGCGGCGAGCTCGGCGCTCCCGTCGTCCGAGCCGTTGTCGGCGACGAGGACCTCGCCGGGGAGGCCCTCGCGCGCAAGCACCTCGAGCGCCGCGGCGACGCACCGCTCGATGTTCTCCGCCTCGTTCAGGCAGGGGATCACGACCGAGACGAGAAGCTCGTCACCGGCGGCCGGCTCCCGCTCCGGGGCCTGCTGGGTCGTCTCCTCGGTCATCCTCATGGCTCCCCGGCGGCCAACGGTATCCGAGGCACCGGTCTGCCGCACCCACCCGCCCATGCGCATCTGCATCGTCTACGACTGCCTCTTCCCGTGGACCGTCGGCGGCGCCGAGCGGTGGTACCGCAATCTCGCCGAGCGCCTCGCCGCCCACGGCCACGAGGTCACCTACCTCACGCTGCGCCAGTGGGAGGCCGGCGACGAGCCCGGCCTGCCCGGCGTGAGCGTCCGCGCGGTCGGCCCGCGCCTGGCGCTCTACGGGCGCGACGGACGCCGCCGCGTCCTGCCCCCGCTCGTCTTCGGCGCCGGGGTGGCGTGGCACCTGCTGCGCCACGGGCGGCGCTATGACGTCGTGCACACGGCCTCGTTCCCGTACTTCTCGCTGCTCGCCGCCGGGCTGCTGCGCCCGCTGGGGCGCTTCGGGCTCGTCGTCGACTGGCACGAGGTGTGGTCGCGGCGCTACTGGCGCGAGTACCTCGGCCGGGTCGGTGGAGCGATCGGCCACGCCGTCCAGCTGGCCTGCGTGCGCCTGCCCCAGCGCGCGTTCTGCTTCAGTCGCCTGCACCGCGACCGCCTGGTCGGGGAGGGCCTGCGCGGCACGCCGCGGATCCTCGAGGGCGAGTACGCCGGCGACCTGACGCCACCCGAGCCCAACGCGGCCGGACCGGTCGTCGTCTTCGCCGGGCGCCTCATCCCCGAGAAGCGCGCGCCCGCCGTCGTTCCCGCCGTGGGGCGTGCGCGGCAGGCCCTCCCCGGGCTGCGCGCGACGGTCTTCGGCGACGGCCCCGAGCGCGACGACGTCCTGGCCGCGATCGCGCGCGAGGGCCTGGAGGGCGTGGTGCGGGCCCCGGGCTTCGTGGCCGCCACCGAGGTCGAGGACGCGCTGCGCACGGCGCTGTGCATGCTGCTGCCGTCCCGGCGCGAGGGGTACGGGCTGATCGTGGTGGAGGCGGCGGCGCGGGGCACGCCGAGCATCGTCGTGGCCGGCGAGGACAACGCGGCGGTGGAGCTCGTGGAGGAGGGCGTCAACGGGACGGTCGCCGCCTCGGCCTCGCCCGACGACCTCGCGGCGGCGATCGTGCGCGTCCACGAGGGCGGGCACGCGCTGCGCGAGCGCACGTGCGCATGGTTCGCCGCCAACGCGCGGCGGCTGTCGCTCGACGGCTCGCTGGACGCGGTCGTCGCCGGCTACGACGAGCGCGAGCCGAGCGCGCGTTCGTAGGCCGCCGCGGTCAGCTCGGCGGTCCGCTCCCACGTGAACGTGCGCGCCCGCGCCACGCCGGCGTCGCGCAGGCGCGCGCGCTCGCCCGGGTCGGCCAGCAGGCGCTCGATCGCCGCGCGGATCGCGCCCGTGTCCTCGGGGTCGAACAGCAGCGCGGCGTCGCCGGCGACCTCGGGCAGCGACGATCGGTTCGACGTCGCGACCGGCACGCCGCGGGCCATCGCCTCGAGGACCGGCAGCCCGAAGCCCTCGTAGAGCGAGGGGAACACGACGAGCGTGGCGAGCGCGTAGAGGCCCTCCAGCTGCGCCGCGCCGATCCACGCCGGCCACACGACGTCGCCCCCGATGCCCGCGGCGTAGGCGTGTTCGCGCAGTCGGGCCTCGTACGGCGTGGGATAGCCGGGCACGACAAGCACCGGCCGGCGCTCGGGAGCGATGCCCGCCAGCGCGTCGAGGAGGCGCTCGATGTTCTTGTGCGGGCGCTTGGCGCTGACGCTCAGCACCACGGTCCGCTCGCCGAGGCCGAGCTCGTCGCGCAGGGCCGCTTCGGGCGCCGCCACGGCGGCCGGCGGCCGGGTCACGCCCAGCGGGACGACGTCGACCTTGTCCGCGGGGGTGCCGAGATGCTCGACGAGGTCGCGCCGCGTCGAGGACGCGTCGACGACGATCCGGTGCGAGCGCCGTGCGGCGGCGGGCACGAGCACGCGCATCCCCAGCCCGCGCAGGCCGAAATGCGTGTCGGGGACGAGCTTGTAGTTGAGGTCGTGGATCGTCGTCACGCGGCGGGCGCGCCCGCGCAGCGGCGCGGTGGAGGCCAGGCTGTGCAGGACGTCGACCCCCGCGCGGTCGGCCAGGCCGGGGACGAGCTGCTGCTCGCCGCGCACCCACTCGATGCGGTTGCGCGCGCGGACGGGCACGACCTCCATCGGCACCACCTCGCCCCACGGCCCCCCGCCGGCCTCGGCCGCCTCCCGGTTGACGAGCGCGGTGAGGCGCAGTCCGTCGAGCTGCGCGAGGCGCGGGATGAGCTCACGGGCGTAGACCTCCATGCCGCCGGTCTCCCCGGGGACGAGGTAGACGAGGTTCAGACCGACGTGCATGAGCGCCCGGACAGTAGCCTGCGGCCGCCATGGGGCTCGTCGCCGCCATCGACGCCCGCGCCGCCGCCGAGGTACCCGCCGGCCGCGGGCGCTACGTGCGCGAGCTGCTGCGCGCGCTCGCGGTGCTGCCCGAGGCCGCCGATGCGCGCTTCCTCCTCTACGCCCGCGAGCGCTGGGAGGACCCGGCGCTCGACGCGCGGTTCGACTGGCGGCTGGTGCCGCTCCCCGACCCGCTGTGGCATCTGGCCGTGGCGGCGCGCGCCAGCCGCGCCGCCGACGTCGTGCTCTCGACGAACAGCTACCTGACAGCGTGGGGCACGTGGAAGCCGACCGCGGTCGTCGTCTTCGACCTCGTCGCGTTCGTGCCGCAGGCACAGGCGCAGTCCCGCGCCGCGCGCATCGAGCGCCTGACGATCCGGCCCGCGCTGCACCGCGCCGCCGCGCTGGCGTGCATCTCGCACGCGGCGCACGACGACCTCGTGCGCCGCTTCCCGGCCGCCGCCGCCAAGGCGTCGGTGATCCCGCTGGCAGCCGAGGCGCGCTTCGGGACGCCCGTCGACCCCGCGCCGGTGCTCGCGCGCCATGGCATCGACAGCGCGTACGTGCTCGCGGTCGGCACGGTCGAGCCGCGGAAGAACCTCGAGCGCCTGCTCGGCGCCTGGGCCCGGCTGCCCGACGCTGTCCGCGGCGCGCACGTGCTCGCGCTCGTGGGCCCGCGGGGCTGGGACGACGACGCGCTCCTCGCCTCGGCGCGGTCGGCCGGCGCCCGCCTCCTCGGGCACGTCAGCGACGACGACCTGCACGCGCTGTACGCCGGCTGCGCCGCGTTCGCCTACCCCTCGCTCTACGAGGGCTTCGGCCTGCCCGTGCTGGAGGCGATGGCCGCCGGCGCCCCCGTGGTGACCTCGAGCGTGTCGAGCCTGCCCGAGGTCGCCGGCGACGCCGCGCTCCTCGTCGACCCGCGCGACGAGGCCGCGATCGCCGCGGCGCTGACGCGCCTGCTCACCGAGCCCGCGCTGGCGAACGACCTGCGCGCCCGTGGCCGCGAGCGCGCCGCGGCGTTCTCCTGGCAGCGCACCGCGGGCGAGACGTACGCGCTGCTCGCGAGCCTCGCCGGCTGAGACTCGATCGGCTCGGACTCAGCCGCGCCACGCCCACAGCATCCCGTGGCCCTTGGGGCTGTGGAAGATCGGGGCGGTCGTGTAGCCCGCGGCGGCCAGCAGGGTGCCGGCCGCGGCCCGCGCGTCGGGTCCGGGCGCGAGCTGCGGGTGGTACTCGAGCACGAGTGCGGGCGGGGGCGACCGCCGGAAGCGCTCGTCGCCGAGGATCGCCCACTCGCCGCCCTCGGCGTCGAGCTTCACGAGGTCCGCGGCGGTCACCTCGCCGAGGACGTCGTGCGCGGCGACGGTGATCGCGCCGGGGTCCCCGGCGGTCGCCTGGTGGGAGTCCGCGTCCAGGCCCGGCACGAACAGCATCTCGCCGGCGTGGTCGGTCGCCGCGGCCTGCACCAGCCGCCAGCGATCGCCCAGGCCGTTGGCCGCGATCGTCGCCGCGTGCGCGGCGGCGTTGACCGGATCGGGCTCGTAGCCGGTGATCGTCGTGCCCGGCCAGCGGTCGGCCGCCCAGGCGCCGAACATGCCGACGTTCGCCCCCACATCCAGGACGCGGGCAGGGCCGTCGGGTCCGAGCAGCGCGACGACGCTCGCCGGCGGCTCGTAGAGGCGATCGTGGAAGACCTCGCCGAGCGTCGCCACGTCACCGGTGCCGTGCCGCACGACGACGCGCGTCGACGCGCCCCGCAGCGCATACGTCGCCGGTCCGCGGCGCCGAAGGAGCTCGCGCGCGACGAAGCGGCCGCTGCCGCGGACCGTCCACGCCCGGAGCAGCAGCGCGGTCGCCGGCAGGAGCAGCGGGTGGCCGAGGATCGGTCGAAGCACCCGGCGCAGACGTCCGGCGCGTGGAGCCATCGCCGCGCAGGATAGGCGCGGGCGTGGTCAGCGCCGGCGGCGCAGCTCGGCGGCGAGCGCGCCGTAGGCTCCGTGCAGGTCGCGGATGCGTGCGCTCCGCAGCGGCAGCGCGACCGCGACGGCCAGCCCCGCTCGAGTGATCGCGGCCGCGACGCGCACGACCGTCAGCGCCGTGCGCGGACGGCGGTAGTAGCGCGAGATCGAGTCGAGGAAATGGCCCGAGGCGACCGGGCTCACGTCCGAGCTGCCGCCGCCGAGGTGCACGACCACCGCGTCCGGGACGACGTCGCGGCCCCATCCCGCCGCGGCGATCCGGCCCTGCCATTCCGTCTCCTCCAGGTAGAGGAAGTACTGCTCGTCCATGGGACCGGCGGCGCGCGCCGCCTCGGCGCGCACGAGCAGGGCCGCTCCGGTCGCGTGGGCGATCGGCACCGGACCGTCCCGCAGCCACCGGCGCGGGACGTTGTGCGGGTCGAGGAGGGTGCCGCGCACGATCGCCGCGAGCGGCGCGCAGTAGTCGACGAACAGCGTCACGAGCGTCGGGAACCGGCGATACGCGTTGTCCTGCGGCGACCCGTCCCGGTTGACGAGGAGCGGCGCCGCGACCCCGACGTGCGGGCGGGCATCGAGGTGGGCGACCAAGCGCGCCACGGCGTCGCCCCGCGGGAGCGCGTCGGGATTGAGCAGCAGCACGTGGCGGCCGCGAGCCCGCGCGATGCCGGCGTTGTTGCCCGCCGCGAAGCCACGGTTGTCCTGGAGCGCGACGACCTCCGCGCCGGGGCGGCCGGCACGCAGCCGCCGCACCTCGTCTTCCCCCGACGCGCCGTCGACGACGATCTCCTGCACGGCCAGCTCCCCCGCCGAGTCGGCGCAGGCCGCGAGCGCGGCGAGCGCGAGGTCGGCGCTGTGGTAGTTGACGACGACGACGGTGACGTCGGGCCCGTTGTTCGATGCGGAGTGCGCCATGCTTGCGGCGTGGAGCATGTCAGCGGCGCGGCGACGGGGCGCGGGCGGGGCCGCATCGAGACGGCGTGAACGTCGCACTCGTCCACGACCTGCCCACCGGCGGGGCGCTGCGGGTGGCCGTCGAGTGGCTCCGGCGGACGTCGGCGGACGCCGTCACGGTCTACTGCCGCGACGCCGCAGTGCACGACTTCGCGCCGCTGCCCGGCGGCACGCCGGTGGTGGCGCTCCCGCGCGCCGGGCGCGCCGGGCCGGTCGGCGACCTGCAGCGCCTGCTGGCATCCCCAGCCGCCGGTCGCGCGCTCGCTGCGCGCGTCGACGCCGGCGGCCACGACGTCGCGTTCTGCCTGCCGAGCGTCCTGACCCAGGCGCCGGACGTGCTCCCGTGGCTGGGCACGCCGCACGTCCACTACGCGCCCGAGCCGCTGCGATCGGCCCACGAGCCGCCCGAGCTCGTGTGGCCCGGCGGCACCCTCCGGGAGACCGTGACGCGTCACGGGCTGAATCCCATCGAGCTCCGGCGCCGCCGCCTGGACCGCCGCTACATGGCCGCCGCCGAGCGGGTGGTGACGCACTCGCGGTTCACCGCCGGAACCCTGCACGCGGCCTACGGCGTCGATGCCGGCGTCGTGCCGCTCGGCGTCGACGCCGAGGCGTTCACCCCTGGTGGCGTCGACGGGGCCGGCGAGCGCTACGTCCTGGCCGTCGGAGCCCTGCACCCGCTCAAGGGCCACGATCTCGTCGTCCAGTCCGTCGGCCTGCTGCCGGAGCCGCGCCCGCGCCTCGTCGTCGTCGGCGATCGCGGCGGCGCGGAGCCCGCGCTGCGCCGGCGCGCGGTGGCTTCGGGCGTGACGCTCGACGTGCGCCGCGGGCTGCCGTTCGCGGAGGTCGTTGAGCTCTACCGCGGCGCCGCGGTCGTCGCCTGCGGCCAGGTGCGCGAGCCCTTCGGCCTGGTCCCACTGGAGGCGATGGCGTGCGCGAGGCCGGTCGTCGCAGTCGACGAGGGCGGCTTCCGCGAGACGGTGCGGGACGGCGAGACCGGCATCCTCGTCCGGCGCGACCCGGCCGCGATGGCCGCCGCGCTCGCCCGGGTCATCGACGACGCGGCCCTGGCGGGTCGGCTCGGCGCGGCGGGACGCGACGACGCGAAGCGCCGCTGGACATGGGACCGGACCGCCGCCGCGTTCGACGACCTGCTGGCGGGAGCCGCCTTCGCCGGTCAGGCCCGGAAGTCGACGGCGACCTCGTAGGTCAGGCTGCCGCCGTCTGTGGCAAGCTGCCCGGCGCTATGGCCAAGACAGCGCTCATCACCGGCATCACCGGACAGGACGGCTCCTACCTCGCCGAGCTGCTGCTCGAGCGCGGCTACGAGGTGCACGGCATGGTCCGCCGCGCCTCGACGGAGAAATTCGACCGCATCGAGCACATCCGCGATCGCATCACGCTCCACCAGGGCGACCTGCTCGACCAGCGCTCGCTGGTGGACACGATGCGCGCCGCCCGTCCCGGCGAGATCTACAACCTGGCCGCGATGAGCTTCGTCGCGGTCTCCTGGGTCCAGCCCACGCTGACCGCGGAGTTCAGCGGCGTCAGCGTCACCCGGATGCTCGAAGCGATGCGCGAGGCTTGTCCCGAGGCCCGCTTCTACCAGGCCTCCAGCTCCGAGATGTTCGGCAAGGTGCGCGAGGTCCCCCAGACCGAGTCCACCCCGTTCTACCCCCGCTCGCCCTACGGCGTGGCCAAGGCCTACGGCCACCACATCACCGTCAACTACCGCGAGTCCT
>JAOPZW010000264.1 GCA_025963905.1 Solirubrobacterales bacterium
CCGACGTTGTCGCCGACGTTGTCGGCGATCACGGCCGGGTTGCGGGGATCGTCCTCGGGGATGCCGGCCTCGACCTTGCCGACGAGGTCGGCGCCGACGTCGGCCGCCTTGGTGAAGATTCCGCCGCCCAGGCGGGCGAACACCGAGATCAGCGAACCGCCGAAGCCGAGGCCGATGAGCGCGTCCACGGCCTCCTTCTGGCTCTTGCCGAAGAACGCCGTCAGCACGCCGTAGTACCCCGCGACGCCCGTCAGGGCGAGGCCGACCACGAGCAGGCCCGTGATGGCGCCGCCGCGGAAGGCGGCGTTCAGCGCCGGCGGGACCCCGCCGCGCGCCGCCTCAGCCACGCGCGCGTTGGCGCGCACCGACACGTTCATCCCGATGTAGCCCGCCGATCCGGACAGCACGCCGCCGATCGCGAAGCCCGCCGCGACGGAGAAGTTCTGGACGAAGATCAGCACCACGAACAGCACGACGCCAACCGCCGCGATCGTGGTGTACTGGCGGTTGAGGTACGCACGGGCGCCCTCCTGAACCGCGGCGGAGATGCGGACCATCGCCTCGTTGCCCGGCGAGAGCGCGAGCAGCGACCGCGTGGTCAGCACGCCATAGGCCACAGCGCACATCGCGCAGACGAGCGCGACGACCACGCCGTGGTGGATCAGAAAGTCACTCAAGGGTCGATTCCTCCGGCAAGTGTCGAGAGATGCGCGTGGCGACAGGGGACGGTCCGCCGCGCGCACGTGAACGGCGAAAGGCGCCCGCGAGGACGCCCGTTGCCCGGCTCAGAAGCCGCCGCATCCTATATCCAAGAACGGCGGAACCGCGGCGAGGTGGCCGGGGCGCCACGGCCACGGGACCACCGGGGAGCGCTACTGACCCGGCACCCAGAGCCGGCCGCTGCTCTGGGCCGGGCCCGTGCCGGGCTGGGCGGGGGCCGGCGCCTGATCGCCCGGTCCCTGACCGCCCTCGCCACCGGCATCGCCGCCCCGCTCGGCCCCGCTCAGGCGCGCGTAGGCGATCTGGAGCTGGGACAGGGCGTTGCGCAGCTGGCCCGCGTCGGGCCCCAGGCGCTCCTCGACGAGGGGCAGGAGCCCCCGCACGGCCTCGACGGCCTGGCGGACCTGGGCGAGGTCGCGCTCGTCCTCGGTGCCGGGCGCCAGCCCGGTGCGCCGGCCCCCCAGGTCGAGCAGGGTCGCGATCGTCTGCACCAGCACGTCGTCGACGGTGATGCGCTTCAGCTGGGCCTCGTACGCCTCGTACGCGGCGCGCAGCTCCTCCTCGGAGGGCTGCTGTGGCGGTTGCTGGTCGCTCATGGGATCCGGATCTCCTGCTTGCGCTCGGGATGGGCGTAGGTCTCGCGGGACTCGGCCACGGTGGCGGCGTACGTCTCGCGCAGGGACGCACCCGCATGGTGAAGGGCCCGCTGGCGCTGGGCGCCGTTGGGGCCCGCCGGCTCGGCGTCGAGGCGGAGCTCCGCCCGCGCCGGGGCGCACCAGGCCAGGAGGCGCTCGACGGTCGCCGCCGCGGGCTCCTCCTCGGCGCGCTCGAGGTCGATGAAGCGCCCGTCCAGCCCGAAGCGGATCGCCCGCCAGAGGTTCTCCTCCACGAAGCGGCGCTCGGGAGCGACGAGCGGCAGGCCGTCGTCGTCGTCGCGCGCCGCTTGGGCGACGCAGGCGACGATCAGCGCGGCGAGGCGCTCGCTCTCGGCGGCGGTCGCCTGGGCATCGCAGATCCGCACCTCGACCGTCCCGAAGCTGAAGTGCGGGCGGATCGACCACCACACCTGCGTGTGCTCCACGATGGAGTGCGTACCGACGAGGAACTCGATGTACTTCCGATAGGCCGCCCACGAGCCGAAGCAATCCGGGATCCCGCAGCGCGGGAAGGACTTGGTGAAGATCTGGCTGCGCACCGAGTGCAGCCCGGTGTCCTGCTCCTCGAGGAACGGCGAGCTCGCGCTCACCGCCAGCAGCACCGGCAGGACGGGCCGCAGGCGATCGCACACGCGCACGGCGCGGTCGATGCCGCGCACCCCGACGTGGACGTGCAGCGAGAAGGTGTTGTTGCGCCGCGCCACGTACTGCAGGCCCTCGACCACGCGGCGGTAGTGCTCGGTGTCGATGTTGCGCTGCTTGCGGTAGTCCGCCCACGGGTGCGTGCCGGTGGAGCCCAGCGCGATGCCCCGGTCGCCGGCCAGGCGGAAGAGGCGCTCGCGCATGGCGCGCTGGCGCACGACCGCGTCGGCGAAGTCCTCGCCGCGGCCCGAGCGGATCTCGATCTCCGAGCTGATCAGCTCGCCCGCGATCGACCCGGCCAGCAGCGGGTCGCCGGCGGCCGCGGCATCGCGCAGCTCCTCGAAGCGCGGGACCATGTCGAGCGTCGCGGCGTCGAGGACGGCGTACTCCTCCTCGATGCCGACCGTGAAGTCGGTCGAGGCGGCGAACGTCTCGGCGACGCCGTCGAGATCCAGGCCAGGGGTGACCACTAGGTCAGGTAGAAGTAGAGCGCGTAGAGGAGATCGACTGCGGGGCTCGAGGTGTGCACCATCACGTCGGGTGGCACCTGCAGGAGCGCCTCGGAGTAGTTGAAGATGATCTTGACGCCGGACGCGACGAGGTTGTCGGCCAGCGGCTGGGCCGCCGCGGTGGGCACGGCGAGGACGCCGACGACGATGTCCTCCTCCTCGACCACCTGGTTCAGGTCGTCGATGTGGCGCACGGATTGGCTGCCCACGCTCTGGCCGACCTTGCGCGGGTCGGCGTCGAAGATGGCGACGACGCGGAAGCCGTGGTCGGCGAAGATGTCCGACGAGGCGATCGCCTTGCCCAGGTGGCCGGCGCCGAACAGCGCGATGTTGTGCTGGCCCGCGGTCCGCAGGATCTTGCGGATCTGCGACACCAGCGAGTCGACGTTGTAGCCGACGCCGCGCTTGCCGAACTTGCCGAAGCCCGAGAGATCGCGCCGGATCTGGGTCGAGTTGACGTGCGTGTAGTCGCTCAGCTCCTGGGAGGAGATCGTCTCCTTGCCCATCTTCTTGGCCTGCGTGAGGACCTGCAGGTACCGAGAGAGGCGCGCGGCGACGCCGAGCGAGAGCCGCTCGGGTGCCGGAGCGCCGTCGTCGGCATCCGCGGAGGTGGTCTGCGTCAGGTCGCCGAGGCTGCTCACTGGGCGGCTCACTCTACCGAGACACGGCCCGCCAGCCGTTCCCGCAGATCGCCCTCGTCGACATGGAAGTGGTACAGCTCGTGCCCGTCCAGGACGACGACGGGGATGCGTTCGAGATGGGCGCGCAGCAACTCGTCGTCGGCCTCGATGTCGACCTCCTCCAGCACGAAGGGCCGTTCGGAGCGCAGCCGCTGCAGCACGGCCCGCGCCTCGTCGCACAGGTGGCACCCGGGGCGGCCGAGCAGCGTGATCGTCGGCAGGCTCACAGGCCGCGCTCCCCTGTCGCGTAGGCGTCGAGCGCCTCGTAGGCGCCGGGGGCCAGCGGGGTGACCCAGCGCGCGGCGCTGGCGATCATGGCCGCGTTGTCGGTGCACAGCGCGCGCGGCGGGACGTTCAGCTCGACGCCGAGGCCCGCCAGGCGCTCGCGCAGCGGCCCGTTGGCCGCGACGCCGCCGCCGATCGCCAGGCGACTCAGCCCCGTCTGGGCCAGCGCGCGCTCGGCACGGCCGGCGAGCGCCTCGACGATCGCGTGCTGGTAGGAGGCGGCGAGGTCGGCTCGGCGCGCGGCCGCCTCCTCCTCCCCCATGTCGCGCAGGCGGTAGAGCAGCGCGGTCTTGAGCCCGGCGAACGAGAAGTCCAGCCCGGGCACGCGCGAGGCCACGGGAAACGCGAACGCCCCGGGATCACCTTCGGCCGCGAGACGCTCGAGCGCCGGGCCGCCCGGATAGGGCAGGCCCAGCAGGCGCGCGCCCTTGTCGACCGCCTCGCCGGCGGCGTCGTCGAGGGTGCGCCCGAGCACCTCGAAGCCGTCGTGGCCGGTGACGCGGGCCAGGAAGGTGTGGCCGCCGCTGGCGACGAGGCACACGAAGGGCGGCTCGAAGGGCGCGCCGTCCAGCGCCAGGAAGTTGGCGGCGACGTGGCCCTGCAGGTGGTCGACCGGGGCCAGCGGGAGCCCGCGACCGGCGGCGAGGCCCTTGGCCGTCGCCATGCCGATCAGCAGCGCGCCCACGAGGCCCGGGCCCTGCGTGACGGCCACGAGGTCGATGTCGTCGAGCGTCGCGCCCGCCGTGGCGAGCGCGTCGTCGACCACCGGGTTGGCGAGCTCGAGGTGGTGTCGCGCGGCGATCTCGGGCACGACGCCCCCGTAGCGGTCGTGGATGCCCTGCGAGGAGATGACGTTCGCGCGCAC
>JAOPZW010000294.1 GCA_025963905.1 Solirubrobacterales bacterium
GTCCAGCACGGCGCGCATCTCACGCGCCGCCGCGGAGATGCGCTCGAGGTGCTCCGCGCGCTCGGCCGGCGTGAGGTCGTCGCCGCGGCGCACGAGCAGCTCGGCGAAGCCCTCGACGAGGGTCAGCGGCGTGCGCAGGTCGTGAACCAGGGCATGCACGTCGGCGCTCATCGCTCCGCGCCGTCCAGCGCGATCTCGCCGCGCTCGAGGGCCAGCGCGATCGCGTGGACGCGGTTGCGGGCCTCGAGCTTGCGGATGACGTTGCGCACGTGCGTGCGGACGGTCTCGACCGACACGCCGAGCTGGGCGCGGATCGCCTCCGCGGTGAACCCCTCGGCCATCAGGTGCATGATCTCGCGCTCGCGCGGCGAGAGGTGGGGGACGTGCGCGGTGGCGCGCGGCGACAGCAGGATGCGGTCCAGGCGCGGGTCGACGTAGGAGCCGCCGGCGGTGATCTGCTCGATCGCGCGGACCAGCTCCTCCATCGAGCCGGCCTTGAGCGCGTAGCCGCGGGCTCCCGAGTCCAGGCCCTGGTAGAGGAGGTCGACCTCGCTGTCCCCCGTGTAGAGGATGACCCCGAGGTCCGGCCGGCGGCCCAACAGCTCGCGGGTCAGATCGATGCCGCTGCCGTCCGGGAGGCGGATGTCGATGATCGCGACGTCGGGATCGGCGTGGTCGACGAGGTCGAGCCCCCCGGCGAAGCTGCCGGCGACGCCGACGATCTCCATGCCGCCGGCGGTGAGCAGCGCGGCCAGGCCCTCACGGAGAGCCTCGTGGTCGTCGACGATCACGAGCTTCGTCACCGCCCGGACCCTAACGCGTACCTTGGACCCCTTCGCCCGGACCCGCATCTGGAGGGGTGCGTCGGGAAACACCGCAAAGAGCGGGTGCTCGGACCCCCCGACCGTCCGGCGGTCCACCCCACATCTCTATCTTCAGCGGCAATGGCGAAGGACACCGAGAAGCTCATCCGACAGCTGTCGCTCATCTCCTACCTGATGGCCGAGCGCCGTCCGGTGACCGCGCTCGAGATCCGGCGTGACGTCGAGGGCTACAGCGGGATGAACGAGGATGCGTTCGCCCGCCGGTTCTACGCCGACCGCGCGGAGCTCGACTCGCTCGGCATCCAGCTGACCGTCGAGAAGCCCGTCGACGGCGTCGCCGAGCAGGAGAACTACTCCCTGCGCCCGGAGAACTTCCACCTTCCGGCGATCGCCTTCAGCGACGAGGAGCTCGCGTCGCTGCAGTTCGCGCTGAACCTGCTCGACGGCGAGTTCGCCTACGCCGAGCCGTTGCGCCTGGCGCTGCAGCAGATCTCGTGGGGCCGTCCCAGCCCCCTGCGCTCGCCCGACCAGCGCACGCTGGCCCTGGGCATCACCGGCTCGGCGGGCGGCCACGACCTCGGCCAGCGCCTGGCCAAGATCGAGACGGCGATCTTCCGCCACAAGACGATCACGTTCGACTACTACACGATGGAACGCGACGAGGTCGGGGCTCGCAAGGTCGACCCCTTCCACCTGCTCTTCCAGGGCGGGCAGTTCTATCTGCTGGGCCACTCGCACGAGCGCAAGGCGCTCCGCGTCTTCCGGCTCTCGCGGATCCGCGGCAAGGTGGCCTACGCCACCAAGGCCGAGCACGACTTCAAGCGCCCGTCCGACTTCGACCCCCGCGCCTACGCCAACCGCGCCGAGTGGCAGTACGGCGAGACGGTCGGCACCGCCGACATCTGGGTCTCGGACCGGATCGCCTGGCAGGTCGAGCGTCACTTCGGCCGCTTCGGCGCGGTCGAGCCCGCGGAGGGCGGCGTGCACTTCCGCACCGACTTCGCGTCCTCGCGCCAGCTGGCGTCCTGGGTGCTCGGCCTGGGAGAGCACGCGCGCGTCGTCGAGCCGCCCGCGCTGGTCCAGTCCGTGGAGGAGCGCATCGGGCTGCTGGCCGAGCGCCACGACAAGGAGCCCGAGCTCGCCGCCGCCGTCGTGCCCAGCGCGGCGGCCCCGGCTACCGGCGCAAACGGCAACGGGAACGGGGCCGCACCCCCCGCCGACAGCGCCGGGCGCCGCGAGGCGGCGATCCGGCCCGAGCGCTTCGCGCGCCTGGTCACGCTGGCGTCGATCCTCATCTTCGCCGGGCGCGCCGGCGACCGGCTGCGCATCGAGGACGTCTGCGAGCGCTTGCAGATCTCCGACGCGGAGCTGCGCGAGGACGTCAACGTCCTCAACGTCGTGAACTTCGGGGGCGGCTCCTACGTGCTCTACGCCGAGGTCGGCGACGACGGCTGGATCGAGGTCGATCCAGAGCCCTACTCCGACAACTTCGCCCGGCCCGCGCGTCTGCTCCCCGTCGAGGCCAAGGCACTGGTCGCGGCGATCGACCTCATCGGCGAGCATCTCCCGGAGGGCGCCCTGACCTCCGCGCGCGAGAAGGTCGTCGCGGCGCTGGGCGAGGACCCCATGGACCAGGGGCTGCAGGTCGCTCGCGCAGGCGGCGACGACTCGCATGTCGCCCGCCTCGTCAGCGAGGCGATCACGGAGCGCCGGCTGCTGTGCATGGAGTACTACAAGCCCAACGAGGACGAGTTCTCCACCCGCACGATCGAGCCCTACGCGCTCATCAACGGGCGCGAGGGCTGGTACGTGGCCGCGTTCGACCCCGAGCGGGACGCCCAGCGCCACTTCCGTCTGGATCGCATCAAGCACGCCTCGGTGACCGATCAGCCCTTCGAGCTGCGACCCGAGGTCGATCCCGCCGCCGACGTCGAGGGCTGGCCGCGCACCGGCGAGGTCCCCGCCTCACGCACCGCGCGGGTCTGGGTCTCGCCCGACCGCGCCCGCTGGGCGCGCGAGGAGCGTCGCGTGCACCAGGAGCTCGCCGACGGCTCGGTCGTCGTCGAGCTGAGCTTCGCCGGGACCGATTGGCTCGTCCGCCAGATCCTCGAGGAGGCGGGCGACGCCGCCGTACTCGAGCCCGCCGACGCCCGCAACGCGGTGCGCCAAGCGGTCGCGAAGCTGCGCTGAACCGCCCCTGTTCCGCGCCGGCCGGCACGTACCTACGCAGGCGCGTGGCGCAATGTGCTTGATTTCAGTGTGTTGGGTCGCACGGGCGAGGGTACGTTCGAAGGTCTCGGCCGACGGGAGCACCTCAGCGGCCTGACCCGGCTCCGGTCCGGCATGGGCACGGGGGAATCAGCAGAAAGGTTTGACATGCGCAAAGGCATGAATGCGGCAGCGCGTCTTCGCCGGCGGCTGTGGCTGGTAGGACCGGCGTTCGCGCTGAGCATCGCCGGGATGGGCGCTGCGGCGGCGACAGCGGGCGCGTACACCGCGGCGCCGCTGTGGCAGTGCCGCGCCAGCGTCGCGCCGATCGTCATCAACGGCACCAATCGCGTGGAGCTCCTCCTGGCCAACGGCAACCCGTCGCCCGCTCCGGGCCAGTCGCTCGACCGTCCACAGTGCGTCAACGACGACGCCGGCCCCGAGGATCTCGCCGGGGCGCTCGGGCTGCCCACGGACTTCATCTCGGCCAAGACGGCGGTCGCGATGACGCGCATCGACCCTCCGCTCGGCTTGGCGATCGACCAGAAGGTCGCATCCACGGCTCGGGTCGAGGACCTCGCGATCCAGCTCCCGCCCGGCTCGGGCGTGACGCTGGGCGTCAACCTCATCGAGTCCCACGCCGCGGGCTCGTGCGTCAACGGCAAGCCCTCGCTGTCGGGCTCCAGCCAGGCCGTGGGCCTGACCCTGGGCGGCAAGCCGGTCTCGCTCGACGACGCGCTGACGCAGATCGCCGAGGCGCTCAAGCCCCTCAACCAGATCATCGAGATCAAGCTCAACGAGCAGCTCAAGGACGCGACGTCGCTCACGCAGCGCGCGATGCACATCAAGCTCCTGACCCCTGACAAGACGCCGCTGGTCGACGTCGTGCTCGGCGAGACGAAGTCGGGCTTCAACGGCGAGGTCTGCAACCCGGACAAGCAGGTGCCGGGACCGCCGAACGTCCGCCCGTGCCCGTCCGGATCGACCTTCGACGCCGGCTCCGGCATGTGCATCATCGACCGCAACGGCGTCCTGGGCTACCAGGCCAACGGAACCGACGTCGTCGTCGGCCGCCCGTTCGACGGGCCGAGCGGCGGCACCGTCATCACGCTCGACGAGGCGCGCAAGAAGTACCCGAACAGCCCGTGCGTCAAGGGCGCCGGGCCGGCGTACGCGATCATCGGCACGAACAAGGCCGACCACATCACCGGCACCAACAAGGACGACCGGATCCTGGCGTTGGGCGGCAACGATGCCGTCGACGGCGGTCGCGGTAACGACTGCATCGACGGCGGCAGCGGCGATGATTCGCTCTCGGGCGGGCTGGGCAACGACCGGATCTACGGTGGGACCGGCAACGACCACCTCAACGGCGGGTCCGGCAACGACATGCTCGACGGCGGCGCCGGCAACGACACGCTGAACGCCGGCTTCGGCGCTGATCGCCTGTACGGCGGCCCCGGCCGTGACTACCTGAACATCGCGACAGCCGGCCGGCCGGCGTTCGCCGACTGCGGCACCGGCCGCGACAAGGTGCGGGCGAACTACAACGAGCGCAACCGGACGCGGGGATGCGAGGTTCGCTACTTCCTCCGCGACCGGCCCTCGCTGAAGCAGTAGCGAGAGCGCACGTGACCATGGGCGGGCGGCGGAATACGCTGCCCGCCCATGAGTCGTCGCGAGCAGATCCGGATGGCCGACGACGAGGCCCTGGCCTTCCTCGCCGGGGAGAAGACCGTCGTCTGCGCCACCAACGGCGTGGACGGCTGGCCGCACCTGATGCCCCTCTGGTACGTCATCCGGCAGACCGGCGAGGGCGGCACTCCCCAGCTTTGGGCGTGGACGTTCGCGAAGTCGCAGAAGGTCCGCAACCTCGAGCGCAACCCGCGCGCGACCCTCCAGGTCGAGGCAGGCGAGGAGTACCACCTGCTGCGCGGCGCGATGCTCCGATGCGACGTCGTCCTGCATCGCGACGTGGAGACCGTGACCGCGCTGGGCCTGGAGATCTTCGGCCGCTACGGAGGCGATCGCGCAGGCCAGCCGTCCGGCGAGGTGCGCGAGATGGTGCGCCGCCAGGCCCCCAAGCGCGTCGGGCTGCAGTTCGCCGAGCGCTCGCGCGCGACCTGGGACCACCGCAAGCTCGGTGGCGTCTATTAGCACCGATCGCGCCGACCGCGCCCCGACGGGGGCATTGCACTAGCCTCCCCGCGGTCATGGAGCGCCTCAAGGGACTCATCCTGTCCGGCGGGCGCGGCACGCGGTTGCGCCCGATCACCCACACGAGCGCCAAGCAGCTCGTGCCGGTCGCCAACCAGCCGGTGTTGTTCTACGGCATCGAGGCGATGGCCGCTGCCGGCATCGAGGAGATCGGGATCATCATCGCGCCGGAGACGGGCGGCGAGATCCGCGATGCCGTCGGCGACGGCTCGCGCTTCGGCGTGCGCATCGAGTTCATCGTCCAGGACGAGCCCGCCGGCCTGGCCCACGCGGTGCTCACCGCCGAGCCGTTCCTCGGGGACTGCCCGTTCGTCATGTACCTCGGCGACAACCTCCTGCAGGGCGGCATCCAGGAGCTCGTCGACGCCTTCCGCTCCAGCGAGCCAGAGGCGCTCATCCTGCTCACGCCCGTGCCTGACCCCGAGCACTACGGGGTCGCCGAGCTCGAAGACGGCCGTGTCGTGCGGCTGGCCGAGAAGCCGCCCGAGCCCAAGACCGACCTCGCGCTCGTCGGCGTCTACATGTTCACTCCGCAGATCCACGAGGCCGCCCGCGCAATCGAGCCCAGCCCCCGCGGGGAGCTGGAGATCACGGACGCGATCCAGCACCTCGTCGACACCGGCCGCCGGGTCGAGCCCCACGTCGTGCGCGGCTGGTGGAAGGACACCGGGCGCCTAGAGGACATGCTCGAGGCCAATCGGCTCATCCTGGACACCATCGAGGCGCGCATCGAGGGCGAGCTGGTGGACTCCAACTGCAACGGCCGCGTCGTCGTGGCGCCCGGGGCGCGCCTCGAGCGCTGCACCGTGCGCGGGCCCGCCATCATCGGCGCCGGCACGCGGCTGACCGACTGCTACATCGGGCCCTACACCGCGATCGGCGAGGACTGCGTCGTCGAGCAGGCCGAGATCGAGCACTCGATCCTGCTCGCCGGGTCGGCGGTGC
>JAOPZW010000304.1 GCA_025963905.1 Solirubrobacterales bacterium
GCGGGCAGTTCGGGATGGGCGCCGAGATCGGCAACTCGACGCAGAAGCTGCACGCCCGCGGGCCCATCGGCCTGCGCGAGCTGTGCACGTTCAAGTACGTCGTGCAGGGCGACGGGCACGTGCGGCCGTAGCCGCCGCCGTCCCGTTCGGTGTCCATGGCTTCGCTCGGCATCCTCGGCGGCACGTTCAACCCGCCTCACCTCGGTCACCTGGTCATGGGGCAGGAGGCGCTGGACCAGCTCGAGCTCGACCGCGTCCTGCTGATGCCCGTGAGCGACCCGCCGCACAAGGAGACCGAGGACGACCCCGGCGCGGCGGCGCGCGTGGAGCTCTGCCGGCTGGCCGTCGCGGGCGACGAGCGCTTCGCGGTCTCGACGCTGGAGATCGAGCGCGGAGGCCCGTCCTACACCATCGATACCCTGAGGGAGCTGCATGCGAGCGCTCCGGAGCACGAGCTGACCTTCATCGTCGGCGGCGACATGGCCTACAGCCTGCCCTCGTGGCGGGAGCCGGCGGCCGTGCTGGAGCTCGCGCACCTGGCGGTCGCCGAGCGCGAGGAGCTGCGCCGCAGCGACATCGCCGCCCGCCTGGCGTCCCTGGCGCCCCCGGAGCGCATCCGCTTCTTCGACATGCCGCGCATGGACCTGTCCTCGTCCGCCATCCGGCGCCGCGCGGCCGCCGGCCGGCCGATCCGGTACCTGGTACCGGACGCCGTCGCAACCGCGATCGAATCGCGATCTCTGTACCGAACAGCAGCGGGGAGGCCTGCCGCATGACCATGAGCCCGGATCGGCTCGCAACGATCATCGCCGCTCACGCGGCCGACAAGAAGGCGCGCGACATCGTCGCGCTCGACCTGCGCCAGATAGCCGGCTACACGGACTTCTTCGTGATCTGCACGGGCAACACCGACCGCCAGACCAAGGCGATCCACGACGGCATCCACCTGGGGCTCAAGCAGGAGGACGGCCTGCTGCCCCGCCGCGTCGAGGGCCTCTCCGAGGCTCGCTGGATCCTCATGGACTACCTCGACGTCGTCGTCCACGTGTTCACCCCCGAGACGCGCGACTTCTACCGCCTCGAGGCGCTGTGGGGCGACGTGCCGCGCCGCGAGTTCGACCCCGAGGAGCTGCCGCCGGTCGCCGGCGCGGGGCGGGTCGCCGGGTAGCCCCGCGCGGCGCCGCGGGGTGACGCGGCGCCGGCCCGAACGCAGAAGACCGCCCCGAGGGGCGGCCTCCCCGTCGCCGGGCCGGGTCCGGCACTGCCGCGTCGATGATCTCGAAGCGCCCGCGGCGCCGAACGCACGAACCATGCGGGCTCTCAGGGCGCCTTCCGGGCGAACGGCGCCATGCCGGCCATCTTGCCGCCGTCGATCGGTACGACCGCACCGGTGATGAACGACGCCGCGTCGCCGCACAGCCAGGCCACGGTCGCGGCGACCTCCTCGGGCTCGCCGACCCGCCGCATCGGCACGGCTTGCGCTGCGCCTTGCCGGGCGACTTCGCCGGCCCGAACGAGCTGCTCGGTGAGGATCGGTCCGGGCGCGACGACGTTGACGCGGACGCCGCGAGCGGCATACTCGAGGGCCGCGACCTTCGTCAGGCCGACGATGCCGTGCTTGCTGGACACGTAGGCGGCCAGTCCGCCGACGGCCTCCAGGCCCGCGGTCGAGGCCATGTTGACGATCGCGCCCCCGCCGCCGTCCAGCATCGCCGGGATCTCGTACTTCACGCACAGGAACGTGCCCCGGAGGTTGATCGCGAGAGCGCTGTCGAAATCCTCGACGGCGACGTCGGTGAGGGGCGTGGGGGGATGGCCCCCGCCCGCGGCGTTGTTGAAGGCGATGTCAAGCCCGCCGAACTCGGCGACGGTACGCCCCACGAGCTCCTCGACCGCGGCGGGCTGACGGATGTCGGTCGGGACGGCCAGGGCGCGCCCACCGGCGGCGCGGACCTCGCCGGCGACACGCTCGAGCGCGTCCACATCCCGCGCCGCCAGGGCGACCGAGGCGCCGGCGGCGGCGAGCGCACGCGCCGTGGCGGCGCCGATGCCGCGGCTGGCGCCGGTGACGATCGCCACCTTCCCATCGAGTCTGGTCATGGGGTGTTCCTTTCGGGAGAGGGGCTGGACGTACGGTGCCGCGCGGGCAGCAGGACGGCGGCGCCGATGAGCCACGCCAGGCCGCCGAAGCGGGCCAGCGGGAGGAGGAATGCCGCGGGCTGGGAGATCAGCGCCAGCGTGGACAGCTCGGCGACCGCTGCGATCGCGACGCCGGCGAGCGCGAGTCCGCGAGGCAGGAGCCGCCCGACGGCCGACGGCACGGCCAGCCCGGCGATGAGCAGCCCGAGGAAGACGACGTGCGCGGGACCGCCGGCCGCGAACGAGAGGTCCGCGAGCGGGCGCACGACCACCCGGTCGGCCGCGACCTCGGGGCGCGAGAGCACCCACTGCACCACCGCGCTGACGACCAGGAAGCCGCTTGCGAGGATGCCGCCGGTCAGGGCGATCAGGGTGCCGGGCACGCGGCCGAAGCCGAGGAACTGCAGCCGGCTCACCAGCGCGGCGGACAGGATCACGAGTGGGACGGCGGACGCGAACTGCAACGTCGCCGCCACCCGGACCGTGGTGCGGTGCCCGGCGAAGAACCCGAGCACGTCGGGGGTCGAGTCGTAGGGCGAAGGAAACGGGCCCCCGCCGAGGGCTCCGACGACGAGGCTGGCCACGAGCAGCGCCGTGGCGATCACCGCGACCGGCCCAAGCGGGGGGCCGACGTGACGCGAGCGACCGAGCTCGTCGCGCTTGGGGTGGGAACCGGCCATGAGTCGATACTAGCAGTAATGCTTACAATCTGTAACGAATACTGCCAGGCTACCCTTCAGGCCGTGTCGCCCTCAACGACTTCCGACTCGCGCAGCGCGCCTCCCGACGATCGCCCCGGGGGCGGCGTGGCGTTCCTCGTCGCCCAGCTCGGCGCGCACGCCGCCTCCGCCTTCGCCGATCGGCTTCTCCCGCTCGGCCTGCGCCCGCCCGACGCCGGTGTCCTGGGCCGGCTGGCTCGATCGCCCGGCGAGAGCCAGCGCGCGCTCGCCGACGCGCTGGGGATGCACGCTCCTCGCCTGGTGGCCCTCATCGACGACCTCGAGGCGCGCGGCCTGGTCGAGCGTCGCCGCGACCGGCGCGACCGACGGAACTATGCGATCTCGCTCACCGACGCCGGCCGTCAGACGATGCGCCAGATCGCTGCGGTGGCCAAGGAGCACGAGCAGGCGTTGACCGCCGCACTGCACGACGAGGAGCGTGAGCAGCTGGCGTCGCTCCTGCGACGGATCGCCGACGAGCAGGCGCTGACACCAGGCGTCCATCCCGGATTCCGCCGCATGGGGCAGCGCGGCCGCGACGACGCCCCGGCTGCGTCGGAGGTCGCGCCAGTGGCCGACGAGGCACCGACAGAGCCGCAAGCCTGAAGTCGGCGACCGGCGGCAGCGCCCACTCACGAGGCTTCGCCTCCCCCCAAACAGAAAGGGCCCGCCGTGCGGACCCTTTCTGGTGATACTCGGAAGTGGAGCTAGCCGGGCTCGAACCGGCGACCTCCTGCATGCCATGCAGGCGCTCTCCCAGCTGAGCTATAGCCCCACGCTCGAACTGCGGGGCCCAGTTTACATCGATCGACCGATTGCTCTTGGCGGGGCGGACTCGAGCGGCCCGGCATCGCCCCGCCGTACCGGCCCGGGAGGCCGTGCTCAGCGCGAGCGCGGGAGGAACTCCGGGATGCCGAACTCCGTGCGGATGACGGCCGGCGCCTCGTCGACGGCCTCGCGCTCGTCACCGCCGTCGCGGTGCCACGCACGCACGTCGTCCCCGCCGTCCGCGCCGTCCGCGTCGGGCGACCCCTCCGGGGCGACGGTGGCCCCATTGCCCGGGGCGGCGTCCTCGAGCTCGGCGACCATCGCCACATGGGCGAGCTGGATGTCGCGCAGCAGGCGCTCGGCGTTGCGCCGCAGGGAACCCGACAGCTGGTCGAGCTGCTCTGACAGAGCCGTGCCGTCGCGCAGGACCTGACGTGCCGTGGCGTGGGCGCCGGTGACGATCTCCCGCGCCTGCGCCTCGGCGTCGCGGCGCAGCGCTGCGGCGTCGCCCTCGGCGCCGGCGCGAAGCCGGGCCGCCTCGTCGCGGGCTTCGGCCACCAGCCCGTGCGCCTCGCGCTGGGCCACCTCGAGGATCTCGCGGGCCTGAGCTTCTGCTTGGGCGAGCCCGTCGGCCCGGTCGCGATCGGCGGCTGCCAGAAGCTCGTCGGCGTCGCGCCGCGTCTGGTCGCGCAACTCGTCGGCGGCCCTCTCGGCGGCCTCGACGATCGCGGCGACGCGCGCCGAGGCGATCGCCATCTCGGTGGTCTGGTGCCGTGCGTGCTCTGTCATCAGACGGGCGATGCTAGATCGCCCACCTCGGTGATTCCGCAAGAACGCGACCACCGCACGGCCGCGGTCACGGGCGCACCCCGGTGGCGCGCGGCGACAGGCCGGGGCGAGCGTGCGCCGGCCGAGCGGACCGGGTCGGGGTCGGCGAGCCATCGGACTCTATCCTTGGCCGTCCTGATGGCCGAGCACCGATATGACCCCAAGGAGATCGAGCCGCGCTGGCAGCGGATCTGGGCCGACGAGCGGACGTGGGAGGTCTCCAATGAGCCCGACGAGCGCCCCAAGTCCTATGTCCTCGAGATGCTGCCCTACCCCAGCGGCGAGCCGCACATCGGTCACCTCAAGGTCTACTCGGTCGGCGACGCCGTCGCGCACTTCCATCGCCGCACGGGCCGCCGCGTGCTGCACCCGATGGGCTACGACGCCTTCGGCCTGCCGGCCGAGAACCATGCGATCAAGACGGGCCAGCACCCGCGCACCTCGACCGAGACGGCGATCGTCGCGTTCCAGGAGCAGATGCGCCGCTGGGGG
Organism: Solirubrobacterales bacterium; assembly: GCA_025963905.1. Taxonomy (GTDB): domain Bacteria; phylum Actinomycetota; class Thermoleophilia; order Solirubrobacterales; family Solirubrobacteraceae; genus JAOPZW01. Next base: position 4,947 of record JAOPZW010000304.1, read on the forward strand.
ATCTCGATCGACTGGTCGCGCGAGTTCGCCACGCATGAGCCGCGCTACTACCGCTGGACCCAGTGGATCTTCCTGCAGCTCTTCAAGCACGGGCTCGCCTACCGCAAGGAGGCGGCGGTCAAGTGGTGCCCGAACGACGCGACCGTCCTCGCGAACGAGCAGGTCATCGACGGGCACTGCGAGCGCTGCGGCGCGCTCGTCGAAGCGCGGCAGCTCGAGCAGTGGTTCTTCCGCATCACCGACTACGCCGACCGCCTGCTGGACGACCTCGCCACCCTCGAGTGGCCGCAGCACGTCAAGACGATGCAGCGCAACTGGATCGGGCGCTCGGAGGGCGCTGAGGTCGTCTTCCGCTGCGACGAGCTGGGCATCGACTACCCGGTCTTCACCACCCGGCCCGACACCCTGTTCGGCGCGACGTTCTTCGTCATGGCGCCCGAGCATCCGGACATTGAGCGTCTGACGGCGGGCACCGGCCAGGAGGAGGCCGTCCGCGACTACGTCAACGCCGCGCTCAACGAGTCCAGCGAGGAGCGCAGCGACGCCGACAAGGAGAAGACCGGCGTCTTCCTGGGGCGGCACGTCACGAATCCGGTCAACGGCGAGCGCTTGCCGATGTACGTGGCCGACTACGTCCTGATGGAGTACGGCACGGGCGCGATCATGGCGGTCCCGGCACACGACGAGCGCGACTTCGCCTTCGCGACGACGTTCAGGCTGCCGATCCGCCGCGTCGTCTCGGACCCCGAAGGCGGCCACCTGCCCTATCCGGGCGACGGCCCGCTGACCCACTCCCACCCCGACTTCGACGGGCTGCACAACCGCGAGGCGCTGCGGCGCATCGTCGACTGGCTCGACCGGGAGGGGAAGGGCCACGCGTCCGTCAACTACCGCCTGCGCGACTGGCTGCTCTCGCGCCAGCGGTACTGGGGCTGCCCGATTCCGGTCCTCCATTGCGAGAGGTGCGGCATCGTCCCGGTGCCCGAGGCCGACCTTCCGGTGCTGCTGCCCGACATCGAGGACTACGCCCCCAAGGGCAAGTCGCCGCTCGCCGCGGCCGAGGACTGGGTGCGGACGACGTGCCCCGTATGCGGTGGCGAGGCCCGGCGCGAGACCGACACCATGGACACCTTCGTCGACTCGTCGTGGTACTTCCTGCGCTACTGCGACCCCCACAACGACGAGGCGGCGTGGGATCCGGCGGTGGTGCACGAGTGGATGCCGGTGGACCAGTACATCGGCGGCGTGGAGCACGCGATCCTGCACCTGATGTACGCGCGCTTCTTCACCAAGGCGCTCGCCGACCTCGGGCACCTGGACGTCCAGGAGCCCTTCGCGCGGCTCTTCACCCAGGGCATGATCACCCGCGACGGCGCGAAGATGTCCAAGTCGCGGGGCAACGTCATCTCCCCTCAGACCTACGTCGAGCACTACGGGGCAGACACCGCGCGCGCGTACGTCCTGTTCATCGGGCCGCCCGACCAGGACGCCGACTGGTCCGACGAAGGCGTCGAGGGCGTCCACCGGTTCCTCGGCCGGCTGTGGCGCCTCAGCGCGGACGTGGCGGCGTCCACGCCAGACCACCCTGTGCCCGACGACATCCCGGAGCCCGACCTGGCGCTTCTGCGCAAGGCGCACTGGGCGATCGACAAGGTCACCAACGACATGGCCGGGCGCTTCGGGTTCAACACCGCGATCGCGGCGATCATGGAGCTGACCAACGAGTGCTCGCGCCTGCGCGACCGGGCGGGTGCCGGCGCAATGCGCTTTGCCCTGGCCACCGGGGCGTCGCTGCTGTTCCCGTTCGCCCCGCACACCGCCGCCGACGCCTATGAGCGCCTGACCGGCCGGCGCGTCTGGGAGGAGCCATGGCCCGCGCCGGACCCGGCCCTCCTGGAGACCGACACTCGCGAGATCGTCTGCCAGGTCAACGGGAAGGTCCGTGATCGCGTGCAGGCGCCCAGCGGGGCCTCGCGCGAGGAGCTCGAGGCGCTCGCGCTCGAGGCGCCCAACGTCCGGGCGCACCTCGACGGCCGGCAGGTCGTCAAGGTCGTCGTCGTCCCGGACAAGCTCGTCAACGTCGTCGTCCGCTGAGCGATGCCCGGCCGCGACCCCTACGTGGCGGTCGTCGGCAGCGGTGAGGGGTCTGTCCAGGAGCTCGAGGCTGCCGAGGAGATCGGCGCCGGGCTGGCGACGCTCGGCGCCGTGGTCGTGACCGGCGGGCTCGGCGGCGTCATGGAGGCGGCTTCGCGTGGCGCCAAGTCCAGGCGCGGCCGCACGCTGGGGTTGCTCCCGGGCGCCGATCGCACGGCGGCGAACGGGTGGGTCGACATCGCGGTCGCGACCGGGCTGGGGGAGCTGCGCAACGGCCTCGTCGTCCGCGCGGCGGACGCCGTGGTCGCGGTCGGCGGCGGGCCGGGGACGTTGTCGGAGATCGCGCTGGCGCTGAAGGCGGGGCTCCCGGTGGTCGGCGTGGGAACGTGGGATGTGCATGGCGTAGACCACGTCACCACGGCGGGCGAGGCGATCCATCGCATCGAGTCCGTTCTGCGCGACTGACTGCGCAGAATCGTCACGAGCCACGTCCCGCGCGCAACGCGCCGCGACCTAGCCTCGGGCCATGTCCGAGATCACCCGTGCCCAACTCGCGATGTACGCGGTGGCGGCCGTGCTCGTGGTGGTCCTCGGCGTCCGGTACATGCACCGCCAGGCTGCGGTTGCGAATCGGGCGCCCGTGGGGTCCGCGGGGCCGGGCGGCGGCACGGCCCGCAGCGGGGCGCGCGATGGCGCAGCGGCCGGGGCCGCGACCGTGCGCATCGACGCCTCTGGCGGCGGGGCCGCCATGGTGCACGTCGCCGGAGCGGTCCGCCACCCCGGCGTCTACCGACTGAGTGCCGGCGCCCGCATCCAGGACGCGGTTCGCCGCGCGGGCGGGGGCACCCGCGCCGCGGACGTGAACGCGGTCAACCTGGCCGCCAAGGTCGCCGACGGCCAGCAGGTGATCGTCCCGAGCCGGGCGAGCGCCGGGCCAGCGAGCGGCGCGGGGGCGACCGGCATCCCGAGCGCAGCAGCCGGAGGTGGTGCTCCGGCCGGGGCGACCACGGCGCCGGTCAACCTGAACACGGCCACCGCCGAGCAGCTCGACACCCTCGACGGCGTCGGTCCCGCCACGGCCGAGAAGATCTTGGATTGGCGGCGTCAGCACGGTGGGTTTCGAACGATCGAGGACCTCGCGCAGGTGCCGGGGATCGGTCCCAAGCGCCTCGCCGCGCTGCGGGCGAAGGTGCAGCTGTGACCGGCGACCTGCCGGCGCTCGCAGCGACAGCGCAGATGCTGCGGCGCCTCGCCGGCGGGGTTCGCGTTCACGGCTCGGCGTGGCTGGCCGAGGCCCGTGCCCGGCCCCTGCATCTCGGCCTGGCGGGCGTGGTCCTGGGTCTCCTGGCCGGGCCCGGCGCTCCGCTCGCCCTTCTGGCTGCATGTCTGCTGGCGCTCGCAGTTGCCGGCCGGGCGTCGGTGGGGTTGTGTCTCGTCGCAGCGCTGCTCGGGGGCGGCCTCGTCGCGACCGCCCGGCTCGAGGCGCTGGACCGCACGGCGCTGCCGCCGGGCTTCGGCCATGCGCTGTCCACCCGGGTCACCCTCCTGGAGGCGCCCCGAGCGCGTGCGTTCGGCGCGCGGGCGGCCGTGGTCGAGCTTGGTGGCGAACGGGTGCTGCTGCGGGCCGGCCGCCGCGTCCGGTGGCCGGCGGTGGCGGTCGGGGGCGATCTCGCCGTCCAGGGTGTGTTGAGCGCCCTCGCCGAGCGCGACGCCTGGCTGCGACCGCGCAACGTCCACGCCGAGCTGCGCGCCGAGACCGTGCGGGCCACCGGCTCGAGGCGCGGAGGAGCGGCCGGCACGCTGGACGCGATCCGCGGACGCGCCGAGCGAGGGCTCAGCGACGGCCTGCCACCGGCCGAGGCGGCGCTGCTGCGCGGCATGGCGCTGGGCCAGGACGAGGCGCTGCCATCGGATCTGCGCGAAGCGTTTCGCGCGGCGGGCCTCTCACACCTGGTGGCCGCATCCGGCCAGAACGTCATGCTGCTCGCGGCGCTGGTGCTCGCGGCGACGGCGGCCGCCGGCGCCGGGTTGAGGGTGCGCTTCCTGCTTGTCCTCGCGGCGATCGCCATCTATGTGCCCCTGGCCGGGGGCGGCCCCTCCATCCAGCGAGCCGGCGTCATGGGTGCCGCCGGGGTGGTGGCCGTGCTCGCCGGGCGCCCCGCCGCGCGCTGGTACGCCCTGCTGCTGGCCGCTGCGATCACGCTGGCTATCAATCCCCGCGCGGCCCAGGAGCCGGGCTGGCAGCTCAGCTTCGCCGCGGTGGCGGCGATCCTCCTCCTCGCGAGTCGCGCGACGGGAGCGATGACCGATCGGGGCCTCCCGGCGGGCCTCGCACAGGCGATCGCGCTCACCGCCGCCGCCACGATCGGGACGGCACCGCTCATCGCGCTGCACTTCGACCGCACGTCGCTCGTCTCGCTGCCGGCGAACGTCCTCGCGGCGCCGGCGGTGGCCCCCGTCATGTGGCTCGGGATGACGGCCGCCGCCGTCAGCCAGGTCGCGCCCGCCCTCGGGCAGGCGATCGCCGCGCTCGCCGGGTATCCGCTGGCCTATCTCGCCTGGCTGGCGGGTGCGGCAGCGGACGTCCCGCTGGCGGAGATTCAGGCGCCCGCGGGCCTCGTGGCGCTGGTGTGCGGATCGGTGACCCTCGCCATAGCCGCGTCACACCGCTTGGCGCGGCACGGGGGTCGAAGGGCGTCGTGGCGGCGGCTCGTCCTGGCGGCGGTGGCGCTCGCCGCCGTGGTCGCGGCCGGCGGGCTTCTACGGCCCGGTGGGACGGTCGTGCCCGCGCCCAGCGGCGCTCGCGTGACGTTCCTCGACGTGGGCCAGGGGGATGCGACGCTCGTGCAGGAGCGTGGGACGAGCGTGCTCGTCGACACCGGCCCACCCGACGGACCGGTGCTCGAGCGCCTACGCCGCGCCGGCGTGCGGCGCCTGGACGCGCTGGTGGTGACCCACGCCCAGGACGACCACGACGGCGCCGCCGCCGCCGTGCTCCGCGCGATGCCGGTGGAGGTCGTGCTCGACGGCCGTGACGGCGTGCGTCAGGCGTGGGGCACGCAGATGGCGGCAGAGGCCGACCGCCGGCGCGTCCGCCGGGTCGCGCCGGCCGCGGGGCAGGTGCTGCGCGCCGGTCGCGTGCGGCTGCGAGTGCTGTCGCCGCCGCGCCGGGCCGGCGAGCTTGCGATCCCCGGCGAGGATCCCAACCAGCGGGCCGTCGTCGCCGAGGCGGACGTCGACGGGCTCCGGGTCCTACTCACCGCCGATGCCGAGTCCGACGTGCTCGCGGGCCTGGACCTCGCTCCCGTGGACGTCCTCAAGGTCTCTCATCACGGCAGTGCGGATCCGGGCCTGGAGGCGCTGCTGCCGCGGCTGCATCCGCGCATCGCCGCCATCGAGGTGGGTCGCAACAACACCTACGGCCACCCGGTTCCGGCGACCATCGCGACGCTGCGCACCGCCGGGGCGGTGGTGTACCGGACCGACCGCGACGGCAGTGTCCGCATCGAGCCGGACGGGACCGGCCTACGGGTCCAGACCCATGCGTGAGGGTCGAGGAGCGCCGCCGCCGCGCAGACCAACCGAGATCGGCCCTTAGACTCAGGCTCGTGCCCGCGTTCAAGCCCGCCTATCTCATCCACGGCGACGATCACGGGCGCATCGGCGAGCGGCGTGCGCGGCTGCGCGCCGTCGCGGAGGCCGAGTCGGGCAGCGGTGGGGTGGAGCTCTTCGAAGGCGACACGGCGACCCCCGAGGCGGTCGCGCTGGCGCTGAGCGCCATGACGTTCGCCGTCGGTCGCCGGTTCCTCATCGTCGATGGGGTCGAGCGCTGGAAGGACGCCGAGGTGGCGCAGCATCTCGGTCCGGCGCTGGCCGCGATGCCGCCCGACACCACCGTCGCGTTCTTCGCCCGCGAGGACGGCCGCGCCAAGGTCTCCGCCAAGCTCGTGGCAGCCGTTCGGCAGGCCGGAGGAGACGTCGCCGGCGAGGCGGTGCTCAAGGCCAAGGCCCTGCCGCGCTGGGCGGTGGCGGAGGCCGCCAAGCTGGGGATCACCCTGGAGCTGCCCGCCGCGCAGGCACTGGTGAGACACGTCGGCGAGCGTCAGCAGCGCCTGCTGCGCGAGCTGGAGAAGCTCGCGCTCGAGCACGGCCGGGACGCGAGGATCGGGGTCGACGACGTCGAGGCGGTCGCGGCTCCGTCGGCCGAGCGTCAGGTCTGGGGGCTCGTGGACGCGCTGGTCGCGCGCGACGGGCCCCAGGCGACGCGCGCGCTGCTCGAGCTGCGGGCGCAGGGCGAGGCGATGCCGCGGCTCGTCCCCGCGATGGCCCGGCGCGTCCGTGACGTCCTGGCCATCGCCACGCGACTGGAGGCCGGGGAGTCCCCGGCACAGGTCAAGGCCTCGCTGCGGATGAGCCCGTTCGCGGCGGACCTGCGCATCAAGGAGGCTCGCGGCACCGACGCCGAGGCACTGCGCCGCACGCTGGAGGCGCTCGCCGATCTCGAGCTGGCGGGGCGCGGGAACAGCGAGCTCTCCGACGACACCTGTGCGGTGCGCGCGATCGCCGAGATCGCCGCGTAGCGGGTCACCGGCCAACCGCGCGGTGAGTTCCCGCGGGCGTCAGCCGCTCGACCACTCCCGCGGCTCGTGGATCACGACAAAACGCCCGCGCCGGAAGGCCGCGGGCGTCGGTGAGGGTCGCGCGGAGGCGGGGCTAGGAGGCGTCGCCGGCGCGGACGCGCGCGGCACGGCTCTTCTTGCGGGCGCCGGTGTTGCGATGCAGTGCGCCGCGCTTGACCGCCTTGTCGATCGTCCGCACGAGCGCAAGGTGCTCGCTGTCCGCGGTCTCGTCGTCGCCACCGGCGACAGCGGCCTGCAGACGGCGGAAGTAGGTCCGGATCGTCGACGTGTATCGGCGGTTCTCCAGGCGCTCACGTTCGGCCCGGAGGATGCGCTTCTTCTGTGAATGAATGTTGGCCATGAGGCGGCGAGGGAGTGTAGCGGCCCGCGCCCGGGCGGGCCGCGAGGCTGTCCGGGGGCCGGCGCACGGCGCGGCCGGCGCGCCGACGTCCATGCGATCCTCGTCGCGTGAACCCGGAGCCCACCATCGCACGGGTGGCCGACGCCAACGAGGCCGAGGAGCCGGTCGGGAGCGGTCGCGGGGTGGCGCGCAACACCGTCATCTTCTCGATCCTCACGGGCCTGTCGCGCATCGCGGGCCTCCTGCGCGAGATCGTCGCCTCGAGCTACTTCGCCACGAGCGGGGCGTTCTCGGCCTTCACGATCGCCTTCCAGGTGCCCAATGTGGTCCGCAGCCTCTTCGCCGACGCGGCGCTGGGCGCGGCCTTCGTCCCGGTGTTCACCGAGCTGCTGGAGCACAAGCGCAAGAAGGAGGCCTTCCGCCTGGCCTCGACGCTCTTCTTCCTGATGCTCACCGTGCTCGGCGCGCTGACCGTGCTGTTCGTCGTCGCAGCCGGGGTGGTCATGCCGCTCTTCGTCGGGTCCCGGCTCGACGCCGTCCAAGGCCTGACCGTGGGCCTCGCGCGTGTGCTGTTCCCCGTGGTGCTCATCCTGGGCCTCAACGGGCTGGCCGTGGGCATCCTCAATGCCTACGACCACTTCACGATCCCGGCGCTCAGCCCGCTCGTGTGGAACATGGTGATCCTCGTCTGCCTCGTCGGCAGCAACCGGGTGCTCCACGGCAACGAGCAGCTCTACGGCTACGCGATCGGCGTCCTGGCGGGCACCGCGGTGCAGTTCGCGATGGCGATCCCGGCGCTCCGGCGCGTCGGCTTCCGGATCGAGCTCGCCTTCGACCTGCGCGACGTGAAAGTGCGCCAGGTCCTGCGCCTCATGCTCCCCGTGACGCTCGGGCTGGGGCTCATCAACTTCAACCTGCTCATCAACTCGACGCTCGGGTCGCTGGTCTCGGCCGGAGCGGCGCGCGCGATCGACGCGGCCTTCCGGATCTACATGCTTCCCCAGGGCGTGTTCAGCGTCGCCATCGCCACCGTCCTGTTCCCGGCCCTCAGCCGCTTCGCGGCGCGCCGCGACCACGACGGGCTGCGGGCGCTCACCGCCAACGGCATGCGGCAGATCTTCCTGATGCTCGTGCCGGCCGCCGCGGCCACCCTCGTCCTGGCCACACCGATCACGCGGCTGATCTACGAGCACGGCGCCTTCGGCCCGCGGTCCACCGAGCAGGTGGCCAGCGCGCTCTTCTGGTTCTCGTTCAGCCTGCCGACCAGCGGCGTCAACCTCCTGCTGACGAGGACGTTCTTCTCGCTGCAGCGCCCTTGGATCACGACCGGCATCGCCGTGCTCAACCTCGGCGTCAACGTCGTCGTGTCGGTCGCGCTGTACAAGCCCTTCGGGATCCCCGGGATCGTCGTCGGGACCGTCGTGGGCAGCGCCGCAATGACCCTGGCGCAGGTGCATTTCCTGCGCCGTGAGCTCCATGGGCGCCTCGAGGGGCGGCGCACGCTGGTGGCGCTCGGGCAGATCGCCGTGGCGGCCGCGGCCCTGGGTGGGGTCGCCTACGGCGTCTGGTTCGCCCTGGATCGGGCGCTCGGCCGCGGGCTGGCGGGGGAGACGATCTCGGTCTGCGTCGGGCTTGGCGCCGGCGCGGTCGTCTATGCGGGACTCGTGCACGCGATGCGGATCCCGGAGGCCCGGCAGATCGAGGCGCTGTTGGGCCGGCGGCTGCAACGCCGTGCCTGACGGCGCATATTGCACGGCAAACGGCGGAAAGGCCTCAAGTTCTGCAACGCATCTGCCGATGAGGGGCCGAGATGGATCGTGGAGCGCTGAGGGGGCTCGCGCTCGGGGAGCCCGGGGACATCGGTGACGCCTGCCGCGCCGCGGTCGAGGTCCTGATGCGCCGGGGATCGGACGCGGCCCTCGTCCCTGCCGTCTACCTGGCGCGGGGAGGTCGCCTGCGCTGCGAAGCGCAGGCCGGTCCGTGGCGTGCCCAGGACGGCGTTCCGCCGTCGGCGGGCGCCCTGGGCCGCGCCTACCGCACCGGTGACGAGGTCCTGGCGCTCGATCCCGCGCCCCCAACAGACGCGATTCCCCAGGCGGCGGGAGCCGCGGCGACGGGCGCGGCGGCCATCCGCGCCGAGGTCTGCGTCCCCGTGCGGTGTGGCGGGGACCTGGCGGGCGTGCTGCACATCGCCAGCTCGAGCCCGATCGACGAGGACTACCTGCACCGCGCACGCGAGACCGCGAAGGCGCTGGGCGAGCGGATCGCGGTGCTCGGCGGCCCGCCCGCCGAGCTGCCCGCTCGCCGCCTCCTGCGCCACGTCGCGCGCCTGAGCGCCCTCGAGGACCCCGCCGAGATCGGCCGCGTCGTCCTGGCGGCCGCGCTGGACGTCACCGAGATGGATTCCGCGGTGCTCGTGCGGCGCGACAGCCTCGGCCATCTCGAGCCGACGCGTGCGACCGGGCCGCTGGCCGAGCTGCTCGGCGATGCTCCGGCAGAGGCGCTCGAGGCGATCGCCCACTGGGTCGGCAACGGCGCCTCGTGCCACGCCGCGGGCGACCACCCGGACGGCTGGCCGGCCGAGCTGGGCACGGTCCAGGCGGGCGGCGCCGCCTCGATCGCCGCGGTCGGGCTCTTCGCCCATGGGGCGATGCACGGACTGCTCATCCTCGCCGGACGGCGCGCCGTCCCGCTGCCCACAGAAGACGCCGAGCTGCTCGAGCTGCTCGCCGCACACGCCGCCAGCAGCCTGCGCACGGCGGAGGCCCTGCGGGCGCTGCGCCTCCAGGCGGCCAGCGATCCGCTCACCGGGCTGGGCCACCACGCGACCTTCCACAAGGCGCTCAGCGCATCGCATCGCCGGCCGAACACCGCCGTGCTCCTCTGCGACATCGACGGCTTCAAGGCCCTCAACGACACCTATGGCCACCAGCACGGCGACGACGTCCTGCGTGGCGTCGCGGCGGCGCTGACCGGCGCGCTGCGCCGTGGCGACCGCCTGTTCCGGGTCGGCGGCGACGAGTTCGCTGCGCTGCTGGTCGTGGCCGGCCCCGACGAGGCGCTGGAGGCCGGCGGCCGCCTGCGCGCAGCGGTGCTCGAGGCCGGCATCGGGGTGACGGTCTCGATCGGCGTCGCCGTCCCGGTCGGGGACGAGCCCGATGCCTCCGTGCTCTCGCGCGCCGACGGCGCGCTCTACCGCGTCAAGGCCGAAGGCCGCGACGGCGTCGCCCTGGCAGGCGACGAGTCGCAGGTCCTGCGCGGGCCGACGGCCTGAGCGGCCCCGGGGACTCGGCCAGCGGCCGCCCGCGGCACACCGCGCCCGCGCCCTACCCTGTCAGTCGGCATGGACCAGGCGCACATCCGCAACTTCTCGATCATCGCGCACATCGACCACGGCAAGTCGACGCTGGCCGATCGCATCCTCGAGATGACCAAGACCGTGGACGCGCGGTCGATGCGGGCGCAGGTCCTGGACTCGATGGACCTCGAGCGCGAGCGCGGGATCACGATCAAGGCCCAGGCCGTCCGGGTGCTCTATGACGCGCGCGACGGCGAGACCTACCAGCTGCACCTCATCGACACCCCGGGCCACGTCGACTTCACCTACGAGGTCTCTCGGTCGCTCGCGGCGTGCGAGGGGGCGCTGCTGGTCGTCGACGCCTCGCAGGGCGTCGAGGCGCAGACCCTCGCCAACACGTACC
>JAOPZW010000307.1 GCA_025963905.1 Solirubrobacterales bacterium
AGACGTCGATCTGCTCGGAGCCGACGTGCTCGACCATCCCGATGCTGGCGATCGCGTCGAAGCGCTCGCCCCGCATCTCGCGGTAGTCGGCCACGCGGATGTCGACCTTGTCCGACAGCCCGGCCTCGGCGACGCGCCGGCGGGCGCCCTCCGCCTGGGCGGGGGAGAGCGTGATACCCACCACGCGGGCGCCGTACTGCTTCGCCGCGTGCATGGCGAAGCTGCCCCAACCGCAGCCGACGTCGAGCACGGTGTCCCCCTCGCCGAGGGCGAGCTTCGTGCACACCAGGTCGAGCTTCGCCTCCTGTGCCTCCTCGAGCGTCGTGGCACCGCGCGAGAATATCCCGCAGCTGTAGGTCAGCGAGCTGTCGAGGAACAGGGCGAAGAAGTCGTTGGAGACGTCGTAGTGGTGGCGCACCGCCCGCGAGTCGCGCTCGAGGGAGTGGCGCCGACCGCGTGGGCGCAGCTCGGCCGCGGGCGGCGAGGGCGGGCGGGTGACGCCCGCGGCGCGCAGGCCCGCGAGCGTGAGACGGGCGCGCGTGCGGGCGTCGATCGGGGGCGGCGTCCAGCCGTCGACGACGCTCATGACGGCGGTCAGGTCGTCCACGTCGATGTCGCCCGTGACGTAGGCGCGCCCCAGGCCGAGCTGGCCGGGGGCCCGCAGGACGTGGGCGACCGCCTGCGGGCTGCGGACGTCGAGGGTGGGCCCGCCGCCGTTCGTGGAGGGCAGCTCCGACCCATCCCAGAAGCGGAGGGTGAACGGACGCTCGGGCAGGGCGCGCGAGAGCTCGACGCGCAGGGGTTCCGGGTTCGCGAAGGCCATGGGACGCGACGGTATCGTGCCGCCGGGTCCGGCGTCCTCCCGAGCCGGGCATGTTGCAAGCCGGAATACCGGCGCCGTCAGGCGCCGTGCCGGCGCCCGGCTACTCGACCCGCCGCAGGTGGCGGAACGGCTCGCCGTCGCGCAGCTCCCGGATGACGCCCTCGACGAGGCCCTCGTCGTCGCGCGCGCGGCCGTCGGTGACGGCGGCGACGATCCCGCGCTTGCGCTGGATCAGGCGCGCCATCGTCTCGTCGATCGTCCCGGCCGCCAGCAGGTACCAGGCGGTGACGGCGTCGCGCTGGCCGATGCGGTGGCAGCGGTCCTCGGCCTGGTCGTGCATCGCCGGGGTCCACTCGAGCTCGAGGAACGCGACGTTCGACGCGCGCGTGAGCGTGATGCCCTGGGCGGCGACGCGCGTGGCGCCGACGATGAGCTGCGGGCCGCCGGGGTCCTGGAAGGCGCGGATCGCGTCGTCGCGCTGGGCGGTGCTGTCGCGCCCGAGCAGGTGCAGTGCGCTCGGGAAGCGCTCGAGGACCGCATCCTGCACCTCGATGTGGCGCGTGAAGACGACCAGCGGCTCGCCCGACGCCAGGAAGTCGTGGATCCACGCCAGCGCGGCGTGGAGCTTGCCCCGGGCCGCCAGGCGCTGCAGCGTGCCCAGCTGCGCCAGGCGCTCGGCGCGCAGCGTCGCCGCGATCTTCGCGTTGAGCGTCGAGAGGTCCAGCGGCTGCTCGCGCAGCCAGGCGATCACGTCCTTCTCGGCCAGACGGTACTCGCGCTGGTTGTCCAGCGCCACGGGCACCACCACCTGGCGCTTGGCCGGGAGCTGGGGCAGCACCTCGGCCTTCAGGCGGCGCACGAAGCAGCGCCGGCGCAGGTGCCAGTGCAGCCGGGCCTCGCTCGCGTCTCCGCGGAACTCGCGGGAGAAGCGCGCACCCGAGCCGAAGTCGCCCAGGCGCCCGATGACGCGCAGCTGGCTGACGAGCTCGTCGGCGTGGTTGAGCACCGGCGTCCCGGTCAGCGCGAGGCGCAGGCCGTCGCGGGCGACCGTCTCGGCCAAGCGCCGCACGGCCTGCGTGCGCTTGGCTTGGGGGTTCTTGCAGTAGTGGGACTCGTCGACGACGAGCGCCTGCGGGCGCAGCCGCGCCAGCGCGTCGCGGTGGGCGGCGACGATCTCGTAGTTGAGGATCGTGATCTCGGCGGTGGGGGGGACCGCGACGCGGCCCTCGATGACGGCGATCGAGCGATGGGGCAGCCAGCGCGCGGCCTCGCGCTCCCAGTTGAGCTTCAGCGAGGCGGGGCAGACGACGAGCGCGGGGTAGGCGCCGTCGGACTCCAGCGCGGCGAGCGCCTGGACGGTCTTGCCGAGGCCCTGCTCGTCGGCGAGGAACGCACGGCGGGCGTCCAGCACGTAGCGCACGCCGGCCCACTGGAACGGCTGCAGCTCGCCGCCGAGCACCGCGGCGGTCTCGGCGATCTCGTCCCCGGAGGTGGCCCGTGAGCGGCGGATCGCAGCGGCGGCCTCCTCGTGCTCGGTACGCAGCGCCTCGAGGATGGGCCGTGCCGACCCGTCCACCTCGACCCCATGGGCGGCGAGGAAGCCGTCCAGCGCCTCGATCACCCACGGGTCGATCGGCAGCGACTGGCGGTCGTCGCCCGCACCGGGGAGCTTGGCGAAGCCCGCGCCGGTGTCGGGGTCCCACAGCACGTCCAGGCGCAGGCGGTCGCCGTCCACGCCCCGGGCGAGCACCAGGCGCGCGGGCGGCGGCGGATCGTCGCCGCGCTCGAGGGCGTCGATGCATCGCTGCGCGGCCGCCTCCATCCGCGCGCCGCGCTGCTCGGCGAGCGCCCGCCCGCCCGCCAGGGTCAGCGGTGCGAGCAGCAGCCCGTCACGCTCGATGGCGCCCTCGCGCAGCGCTGCGGGCACGGTCCCGGCGCGCGTGTTGAGCGCCCACCAGCCCCGCCCGTCGTGGCGCGCGGTGGTGACGCGCCCGACCCAGCGGCGCTCGATGCCGGCGAGCCACGCGTCGACCTCGGCGCTGGTCGTGAGCTCGGGGAAGCGCGCGAGGACGTCGGCGACGTGCACGCCGGCCCAGTCGTCGACCGGGGCGAACCACTCGCGCCGGTCCCAGTCGAAGCGGCGCTGGGGGATCCCCCGCACGACGGCGACGATGTGCGGGTCGTAGGGGAAGGCCAGGACGACGATCGGCTCGCCCTCGGTGCCCCGGCGCAGCTCGACGTTGGGGCGTTGGTCGACGAGCTCCATCTGCCTGTCACGGTATCGGCCCCCGCCCGCCCCGGTGGCTACTCTCGGTGGATGGACGCCGCACGGCTGGAGCAGCTGAGGGCAGAGGCGCGCTACCGGCGCGAGCGCCGCGACCTGTACGCCGCACGCGCCTACGGCGGGCGCCCGACGAGCGCGGCCAGGCTGCGGGAGCTCGAGCGCGAGGCGACCGCCGCGGCCGAGCGCCTGGCGTACGCCGAGGCGGAGGCGCGGCAGCAGCAGCCGTAGGGCGAGTGCCGCCCGCGTGTTCGCGCCGGCGGCATCGCGGGGAGCACCCTGGTGGTCCAACACCAAGGAGGCACCATGCCGGCCAAGAAGGAGGATCTCCCGGGCACGCTCGAGCGGTCGCCGGGCAAGGTCAAGCGCACCTACGAGAAGACGCTGGACAGCGCCCACGAGGAGTACGACTCCGAGGAGCGCGCGCATCGCACCGCCTGGTCCGCCGTCAAGCACGTGGCGGAGAAGCGGGGCGACCACTGGGAGCTGAAGGACGAGCCCGGTCCCTCGGACCCCCAGGCCGCGCAGGGTGGTCGCCAGGCACGCGACCATCCCAAGGAGACGCGCGGCGGCGTGGACGTCATGGGGAACACCCGCGACGAGCTCTACGAGCGCGCGAAGGAGCTCAGGGTCCCGGGCCGCTCGAGCATGACCAAGGACGAGCTGGCCAAGGCCATTCAGCGCAAGCAGTGATCGGCGCGCCTCGCGGGTAAGGTCGCCGCAATGAGCGACGCCGACGCCACGTTCAACTCGCTCGTGGGCGACCTCGACTACCCGATGTTCATCGTCACCACGTGCGCCGAGGGCGAGCGCGCGGGGTGCCTGATCGGCTTCGCGACGCAGACGAGCATCGATCCCTCGCGGTTCCTCGTCTGCCTGTCCCGCAGCAATCACACCTACCGCGTCGCCCGCCGGGCCCGGACGCTGGCGGTCCACTGGGTCCCGGCGGACGCCGCGGACCTCGCCGAGCTCTTCGGCGGCGAGACCGGCGATGCGGTCGACAAGTTCTCCCGCGTCGCCTGGCACCCGGGACCCGGAGACGCGCCGATCCTCGGTGGCTGCCCGAACTGGTTCGTCGGGCGGATCCTCGAGCGCGTCGGGGCCGGCGACCACGACGCCTTCCTGCTGGAGCCCGTCGCCGCCCACCGGGGCGCCGCCGAGGAGGAGTTCACCTTCCACCGCGCAAGGCGCATCGAACCCGGTCATCCGGCCTGATGGAGCGCTTCCGGCGGCTGCTCCCCGACCCGGCGGCGGGCCTGGACGCCGCGCACGTCGCGTCGGCGGCCTTCGGCGGCGACGGCGCCGCGGCCGCGATGCCGCGGCCGTTCGTGGCGCTCAACATGATCGCCACGGCCGACGGCCGCGCCACGATCGCCGGGCGGACCGCCCCGATCGCCAACCGCGCCGACTACGAGCTCTTCCACGCGCTGCGCGAGCGCGCGGGCGCGGTGCTGGTGGGCGCGGGGACCGTGCGGGCCGAGGGCTACGGCCCGATGGAGCAGGTCGCCGTCGTCGCCCAGCCGCTCCCTGGACCTGCCGGTCGATCGCGGGCTGCTCGCCGCCCCGGGCAACCGGGTGGTCGTGCTCACCGCGTCGCCCGATCGCGAGCTGCCCCCGTGCGCGGCGCAGGTCGCCTACGTGCGCGAGGCGGACATCGCGACCGCCCTGCGCCGCGTGCGCGCCGAGCACGGCATCGCATCGATGGTCTGCGAGGGCGGCCCTCACCTCAACGGGACGCTCCTGCCGGGCGGCCTCGTCGACGAGCTGCACCTCGTGGTCGCCGCCAAGCTGGCGGGCAGCCCCGCTCCGCTGACGATCCTCGAGGGGCCCGAGCTGGAGCCGCCGCTCGCGCTGGAGCTCCTGAGCGTCCACGAGTCCGGGGGCTATCTGTTCCTCCGCTACGGGTGCGGGACCCCGCACCGCGCTGACGCCTGCCGGCCCCGTGGGAGGGGCGGCCTGCTCGTGCGACCCAGGCGGCGGGTGCCCCGCGCATGAAAACCACCCGGTAGCAGGGCCGAACGCCGTCCCTGCTACCGTCATCGGCACGGGCGACGCCGTCGCCCTGAGGTTCTTGTCTTGCATCGCGTTCCGCGTGGTCCGGGTCAGTCGAATCTCCCGGATCACCCACGGCCGCCCCTGAGCCGCCGTGAGAAGGAGCAGAAGTCCGATGTCCAAGACGTCTTTCGCCGGCCTCGGCGTGTCCGCGGCCGTGTGCGCCGCCCTCGAAGAGCGCGGCATCACCACACCCTTTCCCGTCCAGTCGCTGGTCATCGGCGACGTGGCCGCCGGGCACGACGTGCTCGTCGCGTCGCCCACCGGCTCGGGCAAGACCCTGGCGTTCTCCGTCCCGCTGGTCGACCGCCTCCAGGCGACCGGCCCGCGCCCCGCGGCGCTGATCCTCGTGCCCACGCGCGAGCTCGCCTCCCAGATCGTCGAGGAGGCGCGCACCGTCGCGCACGCCCGCGCCCTGTCGATCACCGCCGTGTACGGCGGTGTGGGCATCCAGCCCCAGATCCGCGCCGTGCGCAAGGCCCACATCCTCGTGGCGACGCCCGGCCGCCTGCAGGACCTGCTCGATCGCGACGCCGTCGACCTGAGCCGGGTCCAGACGCTGATCCTCGACGAGGCCGACCGCATGCTCGACATGGGCTTCCGCCCGGCCATCGACCGGATCGTCAAGCGCACCCCCGCCGACCGCCAGACGCTGCTGTTCTCGGCGACCCTCGACGGCGCCCCCGGCAACCTGGCCGCCGCGTACACGCGCGACGCCCGCCGCCACTCGCACCGTCCCGAGATCGACCCGAAGGCCGTCACCGAGCACCGGTTCCTGCCCGTGCTGCACGAGGAGAAGATCGACCACCTCGTTCGTGAGCTCAACGACGACACGCGCGGCCTGACGCTGGTCTTCGTCCGCACCAAGCGCGGCGCCGACCGGCTCGTCAAGCGCCTGGGGTCCCGCGGCGAGTCCGCGGTGGCCATGCACGGCGATCGCTCGCAGGCCCAGCGCCAGAAGGCGCTCGCGCGCTTCGAGGCGGGCGACGTGCGCACCCTCGTCGCCACCGACGTCGCCGCGCGCGGCATCGACGTCGACGGCATCACGCACGTGATCAACTTCGACGCACCGGAGGACAGCGACGCGTACGTCCACCGCATCGGGCGCACCGGCCGCGCCGGGCGCAGCGGCATCGGCATCACGTTCGTGCTGGCCGACCAGGCGCACGAGATCGGGCGCATCGCGACCGGGCTCGGCCTGGACTCCCAGTTCGCCGGGGCCGGCTTCGAGACCGCCCCGTCGAGCCACTCGCGCCCCGCCTCGGTGCGCTCGCAGCGCCCGAGCCGGCGCCCGCGCCAGCAGCAGCGCTCCCGCGGCCGCCGCTAGCCCTCACGCATCGACTGTGCCCGCCGGCGTGTCCGGCGGGTGC
>JAOPZW010000324.1 GCA_025963905.1 Solirubrobacterales bacterium
GGCGGCCGGGGTCGCGGCTCGCGCCGGCGCACCGGCGCGGAGGCCGCCGCGCGAGCGGCCGGGATCGCGACGGGGGCGGGCACCTGGCGCGTCGTCTCGGTCGGGTCGGCCATCGGCTCGGCGTCGCGCCCCAGGGCGCGCTCGAGCTCGTCCACGAGCGCGCCGGCCGTGGGCGGCCGGTCGGCGGGGTCCTTGGCCAGCCCGTCCTGCAGCACCCGGTCGACGGCCGGGGGCAGTGGGGCGACCTCGCTTGCCGCGGGCACCTCCCCCTCGACGTGGGCGCGCGCCTGGGCGGCGACATGCGGGGCCTGGAAGGGCCGCTCGCCGGTGAGCAGCTCGTACGCGACGACCGCCAGGGCGTAGCGGTCGCTGGCGGGCGTGGCGGGCTTGCCCAGCGCCTGCTCGGGCGAGAGATAGGCGGCGGTGCCGAGAACCTGCCCGGTCATCGTCACCGACGCCTCGCTGGCGACCTTGGCGATGCCGAAGTCGCCCACGGCCAGGCGGCCGCGCTCGTCGAGCAGGAGGTTGGCGGGCTTGACGTCGCGGTGGACGATCCCCAGCGCCTGTGCCGCGTCGAGCGCATCCGCGGCCTCGCGCAGCCAATGCACGGCCTGCGGTCGCAGGATCGGCCGTCCCGACTTCAGGCGGTCGGCGACGGTGCCGCCGGGGAGGTACTCCATGACCATGAACGCGCGGCCCTCGTGCTCGCCGATGTCGTACACGGTCACGACGTGCCGGTGGTCGCTCAGCCTCGCCCCGGTCCGGGCCTCGCGCTGGAAGCGCTCAACGGCGCGCTCGTCGCCCGCAAAGGCGGGAGAGAGGACCTTGACGGCGACGAGCCGGCCGAGCAACTCGTCCTCGGCTGCCCAGACGGCCGCCATCCCGCCGTCGGCGATGTGGCGGACCACCCGGTAGCGCTCGGGCAGGGAGATTCGGCGCTCGGTGGCGGGCACTCCCCGCCACGCTACCCAAGCCGCTTCCCCGCTACACTCCTGCCCCCATGGCAAAGGTCTGTCATTCCTGCAGGAAGGGTCCCGCCTTCGGCCAGAGCCGCAGCCACTCGATGGTTGCGACCAAGCGCCGCTTCAATCCGAACCTCCAGAAGGTCCGGATCCTCGTGGGCGCCGCGCCGCGCCGGGTGTACGTCTGCACCCGCTGCCTCAAGGCCGGCAAGGTCACCAAGGCCGTCTAGCTCGCGGACGCCGGTCCGCGCGCCGTGTCCGATCCGAGTCTCGTCCGCTTCCGGGTCGCCGTCGAGGGCGCGCTGGCGCACCTCGAGTCCCGGCGCGAGGAGATCAACGACCTGAACGTGTTCCCGGTCGCCGACGGCGACACGGGCGACAACATGGCGCTGACGTTGCGTGCCTGCCTGGCCGAGGTCGACCGCCTCGCCGCCATCGAGGATCGCGGGGTCGACGACATCGACCGCCAGGAGATCGTCGACTCGGTGGCGCGCGCCGCGCTGCTGGGGGCCCGCGGCAACAGCGGCGTGATCCTGTCCCAGCTCATCCGTGGCGCGGCGGAGGAGCTCGCCTCGCGCCCCGGCGAGCTCGTGGACCCCGTGCTGATCGGCGCCGCCATGGCGCGCGCCGCCCAGCGCGCCTACGCGTCGGTGCGCGAGCCGGCAGAGGGCACGATGCTCACCGTCATGCGCGACATGGCGGCAGCGGTGGCCAGCGAGCTCGCCCACATGCCCGATCCGCGGCTGAGGCCGGACGCCGATCCCCGCGACCAGAACCGGCGCATCGCCGACATCCTCGAGCGCGCCATCGTCGCCGGCGAGCAGTCGGTCAAGCGCGGCCCCGAGCTGCTGCCCGTCCTCAAGGAGGCGGGCGTGGTCGACGCCGGCGGCTACGCGGTGACCGTCGTGTTCGCGGGCGTCGTCGCCGCCCTGCGCGGCGAGCAGGCGCCCGAGCTCGACCACCACGCCCCCGCTCGCGTGACCCATCCCGAGCACGAGTCCGCGACGTTCCGCTACTGCACGAACTTCGCCGTGACCGGCGCCGACCTGCGGGCCGGGCGCTTCATCGACGCGCTGGAGCGCCTGGGCGACTCCGTGCTCGTGGTCGGCGACTCCGCCACGCTGAAGGTCCACCTGCACACCGACGATCCCGAGCGCGCCATCGCGGTGTTCGCGGGCGCCGGCGACGTCTCGCACCTCGACGTCGCCGACATGCGCGTGCAGGTCGAGCAGCGCGACGCGCGCCTGATCCGCGTCGCCGCCTCCAACGGCGACGGAGCCGCGCCCCCGGCCGCGCACACCTCGGTGACCGGTGTGCTCGCCGTCACCGCCGGGGCGGGCATGCGGGTGCTCTACGAGTCGATGGGCGCGCATGTCCTGGAGGGCGGCCAGACGCTCAACCCCTCCACGCACGAGTTGCTGGCCGGCATCCACGAGGTGCCGGCCGAAGAGGTCGTCGTGCTGCCGAACAGCTCCAACGTCTTCATGGCCGCCGAACGCGCCGCCGAGCTGTCGGACAAGGCGGTGCGCGTCGTCGCGTCGGGCTCGCAGCAGGCCGGGCTCTCGGCCCTCGTCGCCCTGATGCCCGATGCGTCGGCTGCCGACAACGCCGACGCGATGGAGGCGGCGCTCACCCACCTGCGCACCGGCGCCGTCGCCCCCGCGGCCCGCGAGGACGCCCAAGGCCGCTTCGCGGTGGGCGATGCGGTCGGCTTCGTCGACGACGAGATCGTCGCGTGGGGCGCTCCGGGGCCGACGCTCGAAGCCGTGCTGCAGGCGCTGGCCCCAGGCGCCGAGCTGCTCACGTGCATCGCCGGCGACGGCGCCCCCCTGGATGACGACGGCGTGGCCGCCCTGGCGCCCGGCGGCGTCGAGCTCGAGCTCTCCGAAGGCGGGCAGCCGAGCTACTGGTGGCTGCTGGCCGCGGAGTGACCGGCGACCGGCGCGCCGGGCATCATCACCCCATGCCGACGGCCTTCGCCGACTCCCGCGAGCTCGCGCACGACGAGCTGCTCGCCGCGCCGGTGCGCTGGCCGCGCCCGTCGGCGCTCGGCACACCCCTCCAGATCCGCCCCGCCAAGGCCGCGGCGGCCGCCGAGACGCTCGGCCTGCAGACCGTGGGCGACCTGCTCGAGCACCTCCCGCGCGACCGCCGCGAGGCGCGCACCGTGGCCGCGCTGACGGCGGGCGAACAGGCGACCGTCGTGGTCGAGGTACGGGGGATCGCCTCACGGCCGGTGCGCCGGCGCGGGATGCGCCCGCTCGTCGAGGCGACGGTCGCCGACGAGACCGGGCCGATGAAGGTCACGTTCTTCAACCAGCCGTGGCTCGTGCAGAAGTACCCGCCGGGGACGCGGCTCGTCCTGCACGGCACCTACGAGGCGCGCAACCGCTTCAAGGTCAGCTCGCACGCCCCGACCACCGCGGCCGCCGGCGGTGAGGAGGCCGTCGCGCACTACCCGGCCACCGAGGGGCTCTCCTCGACCCAGATCCTCGCGCTCGTCGGCGAGCACCGCGCGGCGGCCGCCGACTCGGTCGAGCCCCTGGGCGGGCGCCTGCGAGCCGCCCAGCGCCTCCCCGACCGCCCGGCGGCGCTGGTGGCCGCGCACTTCGGCGACCAGGAGGGCGGTCGCCGGCGCCTGGCCTTCGACGAGCTGCTGCTGGTGCAGATCGATCTCCTGCGCCGCCGCGCACGCCGCCGCGAGGCGGCGGCCGCGGTCGCGCTCGACGGGGCGCCGGAGCTGACCCGGCGCTGGCTGGAGGACCTGCTGCCGTTCACGCCCACGGGCGACCAGGCCCGCGCGATCGAGGCGCTGGCGGCCGACCTTGCCGGGCGGCGGCCGATGCAGCGGCTGCTCATGGGCGAGGTGGGCTCGGGCAAGACGGTCGTCGCCCTGTTCGCGATGTTGCGCGCGGTCGAGCACGGGATGCAGGCGGCGCTGATGGCGCCGACCGAGACGCTGGCCGAGCAGCACTTCGCCACGCTCCAGGCGCTGATGCCCGGCGAGGCGGTGCCGGCCGCGCTGCTCACCGGCTCCACGCCCGCCGGCCGGCGCGCCGACCTGCTGGGCAAGCTCGCCACCGGCGAGCTGTCGCTCGTGGTGGGCACCCACGCGCTCATCGAGGACGCGGTGCGCTTCGATCGCCTGGCGGTCGCCGTCGTCGACGAGCAGCACCGCTTCGGCGTGCGCCAGCGCAGCCGGCTGGACGCCAAGGCGCCGGAGGGGCTCGTGCCCCACGTGCTGCACATGACCGCCACGCCGATCCCCCGCACGCTCGCGCTGCTGGGCTACGGCGACCTCGACGTCACCGTCCTGCGCGAGCTCCCCAAGGGGCGCAAGCCGATCGAGACGTTCGTCGCCGGCGGGGAGCGCGAGCGCGGCCGGGCCTACGAGCGCATCCGCGAGGAGCTGCGCGCCGGGCGCCAGGCGTTCGTCGTCTGCCCGCTCGTGGAGGAGTCCGAGGCGCTGGCGGCCAAGGCGGCCACCGCCGAGTTCGAGCGCCTGGCGCAGACCGAGCTCGCCGACTTCCGGGTCGTGCTCATGCACGGCCAGATGCCCTCGCGCGAGAAGGCGGCGGCGATGGCGCGCTTCGCCGCCGGCGACGCCGACGTGCTCGTCGCGACGTCGGTCATCGAGGTCGGCATCGACGTGCCCAACGCGACGGTCATGGTGGTCGAGAACGCCGAGCGCTACGGGATCTCCCAGCTCCACCAGCTGCGGGGCCGCATCGGTCGCGGCGAGCATCCGTCGCTGTGCCTGCTGTTCGGCCCGCGCGAGTCGCCGCGCCTGATCGCGCTGGCGGGGCACGCCGACGGCTTCCGCCTCGCCGAGATCGACCTCGAGCTGCGCG
>JAOPZW010000326.1 GCA_025963905.1 Solirubrobacterales bacterium
GCGAGCAGGCTCGACGAAGCCATCCACGAGTACAGCGGGCCGGCGCTGTCGGTCAGGAGGGCCTGAGCGAGGGCCACACCGCGCACGTCGACCGGTCCGGCGGCGAGCCGTTCCGCGAGGCGCTGGAGTTGTCGCTGGGCCTCCCGGACGTTGCGCCGGCAGATCGGCGCCTCGGCCGTGCGCCGCGGAGCGGGCCCGGACGCCTCGCGCAGGATCCGCTCGATCGCGAGGACGAGGTGCCGGCGTCCGCTGGCGCCGACCAGGCGGTGTGCTCGCAGCGCTCGGGCAGGATCGCTGTCGGGAGAGGCGCCGGCGGCCAGCTCGCGGTCCAGGGCCGCGTGGTGCCAGCGGGCGGCGAGGCGGTCGCGTGCCCGCACGCGACGGGTCGCGAGCCGGCGCCCGTGCTCGTCGCTGATCTCCAGCAGAACCACCCCGCCCATGCGAGAGGTCTACCCGGCTCGCGCCCTCGGGACGCGGGCGCCGGCACGGGCCGGCGCCATCCGTCGGATGAAGGACCGGAAGAAGGGGTACACCCCGCCCCCGTATGCGTCGCGCGGTCCTCATGCTGATGGTCGCCGGCGCCGTCGGCCCGCTGTCGGGCTGCGGGCGAGAGGCCCGCCATCAGGTCCGGCTGAGCGTCGAGGAACTCGCCTCGATCTCCGCCGAGGGTGCGTTGGTGGCCGACGACCTGGCGCGCGGTCGCACCAAGACGACGTTCGTGCGCGTTCACGGAAGCGAGCTGAGGGCGCAGGCCGAGCACGAGGCCGAGAAGCTCAACGACGATCCGGTCGCCCCGGGCCTGCACGGGCGGATCCAGGCGGCGATCAAGCTGGCGTCGGACATCGGCGGGGCCATCGACGACCTCCGGACGTCGCCGCAGAACCGCGCGCAAGCCCGCGTCGCGCAACGCAAGCTCCACAGGTGGGCCGACCAGGCCCGCAAGCTCGCGGAGTCCGTGTGAAGAAGGTCCTGCAGCTCGCCCTGGGCATCATCGCGGCGATCGGCGGCTTCGTCGACATCGGCGAGCTCGTCTTCAACGCCCAGGCCGGTGCGTTCTTCCGCTACCGGCTGCTGTGGGCGGTGGTGGTGGGCGTCATCGGGATCGTGGTGTTCGCCGAGATGACGGGCCGGGTGGCGGCGGTCTCCGGGCGGCCGGTGTTCGACACGGTCCGGATGCGGATGGGGTTGACCGTCGGCCTCGTGACCCTGATCGCGTCGCTGGTGATCAACCTGATCACCTTGGCGGCCGAGGTCGGCGGCGTGGCGGTCGTGCTCAACCTGCTCTTCGACCTCAACCAGTCCACGCTGATCCTGCTGGCCGTGATGGGCCTCGTCGTCATCGTCTACTTCGTGCCGTTCGACGGCATCGAGCGGATCTTCGGCTATATGGGGTGCGCGCTGCTGGTCTACGTGGTCGCGGCGGTGCACCTTCGGCCCGAGTGGCATCAGGTGGCGCAGGGCGTCGTCCCGAGCTGGCATCCATCGGCGCTCTATGCCTACTTCGTGGTCGGCGTGATCGGCGCGGCGCTGGTCCCCTACGAGGTCTACTTCTACTCGTCGGGGGCGATCGAGGACAGCTGGGGCGTCAAGGACCTGAACCTCAACCGCGCGAACGCAGCGCTCGGCTTCAGCCTCGGCGGGATACTGTCGATCGCGCTGATCATGGTGTCGGCGGAGGTGTTCGCGCCTGCCCAGATCGATCCAGGCTTCCTGGGAACCACCGCACTGGGCGCGCAGCGCGCCTTCGGCGAGACGGGGCTGCTCCTCGCGCTGCTCGGGATGCTGTTCGCCGTGGGCGGCGCGGCGGTGGAGTGCGCGTTCTCGGGCGCCTACACGCTCGCGCAGTTCGCGGGCTGGGAGTGGGGGAAGTACCGCAGACCCCGCGAGGCGCCGCGGTTCACGCTGGCCTGGATGATCTTCTTCGCGCTGGCCTTCGTCGTGGTCGAGACGGGCGTCGATCCCGTCCTCCTGACCGAGTACGCCGTCATCTTCTCCGTGGTCGCGCTGCCGCTCACGTACCTGCCCGTGCTGCTCATGGCCAGCGACCGCACCTTCATGGGCGACCACGTCAACGGGGTGCTCGGCAACGTGATCGGCTGG
This sequence comes from Solirubrobacterales bacterium, assembly GCA_025963905.1. GTDB lineage: Bacteria > Actinomycetota > Thermoleophilia > Solirubrobacterales > Solirubrobacteraceae > JAOPZW01. The sequence continues at coordinate 2,101 of JAOPZW010000326.1, forward strand.
GCGTTCTTCGTCGTCATCCTCGTGGTCTCGCTCGCAGCGATCCCGCTCATGATCATCACGCAGGGAGGATCGGGCTGATGGCGATCCCGACCGGGCCGATGGACCTCGTCTATCGCGTGCTCGACGACCAGCTCGTCGATGTCGAGGGTCAGCGCTGCGGGCGCGCCGACGACATCGAGTTCGACGGCGGTCTCGGCGAGCGGCCCCTGCTCCACGCGATCCTGAGCGGCTCGGGGACCTGGCACCGGCGCCTGCCGCGGCCCTTGCGCTCCGTGGGCGCCCGGGTGTTCGGCACGGGCTTGGTGGGCGCCGACGTGATCCAGGTGCCGTGGGACGAGGTCGACGACATCGGGTCGGTGATCAGGCTCAAGGCTCGGGCGCGCGACCTCGGCCTCGGACAGGGTGACCGCCGACGGGCAGAGACCGTGGCCAGGCTCCCGGACTCATGATCCGCGCCAGTGACCTCCTGGGCTGCTCGGTGCGCACCGAGTCGGGCGCCAGGCTCGGCCGGGTGCACGACCTCCGGGTCGAGCGCACGGGGCAGGACTGGCGGCTGGCCGGGCTCATGATCGGGCGCCGGGGGATGCTCGCCCGCCTGACGGGCGGCCAGGGGGCGACGACGCACGCCGGCGACATCGTTCCCTGGGAGTCGATCACCAGCCTGCAGGACGGCATCGTCACCGTCAGGCACGACCCGGGGTCGCCGTAGGCTCAGGCCCCGAACAGCTTCCCCAGGCCGCTGATCGCGGCGCTGCCGAGCACGACCTCGAGCACCACGCCGGCGACGCCGACGACCACCGCGACGACGACGAGGACGAAGTCCTCGAGCAGGACGCCCAGCGCCAGCAGCACGACACCCAGCGAGGGCAGGGTGTCGAGCCCCGTGAACGGCGGAGCCAGGAAGGCCGCGACGGAGCCGCCGATCACGAGCAGCCCGAAGACGATGTTGCTCACGCGGTGGTCGAACAGGAAGCGCAGGCGCGGCCGCGAGAAGCGCTCGAGCCAGCGGATCACCTTCAGGAGCGCGACGATGAAGCGCTCCTGCCTGCCTCCCGCGAGGACGAGCTTGCGCCAGCGCTGGGGCAGCCAGATCTCGTCGCGGCCGGCGATCAGCTGGAGCCCGAGCAGGATGGCGATGAGCTCGAACACGTGCGTGGCGCCACCGGTCGGCAGCGGGAGGGCGGGCACGCCGAGCAGGATCACGAAGAGGATCGCGAAGCTCTTCTCCTCGAAGAGCTCGACGAGGCTCCCCAACGTCTTCTCGCCGTCGGCGCTCAGCCAGCGCTCGAGCTGCTCGCTGACGTTGTCGGGCTCGGGACGCGTCTGATCCGCGCCGGGAGGCGGGCCCGGCACCGGGGGCTGCGACGGCGGCCGCATGTCGCCGAGACGATAGGCGAATACGCTGGGCACGCTGAGCGGCGGTAGGGTGAGGATCGTGACGGCGGTGTCGACGCTCTTCGACTGGGCCGGCGGCGAGGCGGCGTTCGAGCGGCTCATCGACGCGTTCTATGACCGGGTGGAGCGCGACGAGCTGCTCTCGCCGCTGTTTCCCGGCGGGGTCCACGAGGAGCATCGCCGGCACGTCACCCTCTGGTGGTGTGAGGTCTTCGGCGGGCCCGCGCGCTACACGCAGGAGCTCGGCGGCTACGAGCGGATGGTCGCCAAGCACCGCGACCTCGCGATCACGCCCGAGCAGCGCTTTCGCTTCGCGTCGCTCATGAGCCTGGCGGCCGACGACGCCGGGCTCCCCGACGATCCGGAGTTCCGGTCGGCGTTCGTGGCGTACGTCGAGTGGGGCACCCGGCTCGCGCAGAACAACTCCCAGCCCGGCGCCGACGTCGTCGAGCATGCTCCGGTCCCGCGCTGGGGCTGGGGCGAAGCGCCCCCGTTCGAGCCGTAGTCGCGAGCCTACGTCGCCGCTGTGGCCGCTCTGGATCGGAGGTCCCCGCGCCTGCGCTGCCGGTGGTCGTGGATGAGGCGCGCGTACAGATCGCGGATCTCGCTCCCGCGGTCGGCGTCGTCAGCGCGGAGGCCGGCGGCTCGAAGACCGAGCACAGCCGCAGCACGCGCAGCGACATTCATTCGCTGCTAGGCCGGGCGCGCGCTGGCGCAAACGGAGCTCTCCGACGGCACCTCGCGCGATCGTTTGTCGCGGGACCGGGTGGGTAGCGATTCACCATGCGCAGATGGCCGGCCGTCCTCTGGTTGCCCGTCTACATCGGGAGCCTCCTGATCCTCAACGGGGCGCACGGGAACAGCGACCCGGGCGAGTTGGTGGCCGGTATCGCGCTCGCCGTCGTCGCCTGCTGCCTTGCGCTGTACGCGGCGCTCGGACCGTGGCGCGGTCATCCGCGACCGAAGGGCCTCGAGTGGGCCATCGGGGGCGTCGTGGCCTTCTACGTGCTCTGCGCGGTGGCGGCGGAGGTCTTCGCGGGATGGACCGCCGCGCTCGCCACCCTCCTGGCGGGAGTGATCCCCCTCACGGCGGTGGCGATCTGGATCGCC
>JAOPZW010000357.1 GCA_025963905.1 Solirubrobacterales bacterium
CGAGGTCGCCGCGCAGCGGCTCCCACCACAGTCCCGCGTACACCAGGTAGGCCCACTGGCGGTCGAGGTCGGCCTTGAACTGGTTCTGGTGGATCGTGCAGACCAGGCGCTCGAGCTCGGCGTGCGCCGGGAGCAGGATCGCGGCGGCCGGGACCTCGTAGATGTCGCGGACCTTCAGGCCGACGATGCGGTCCTCGATGTGGTCGACGATCCCCACGCCGTGGCGGCAGCCGATCTCCGCGGCGCGCTCGAGCAGCTCGACCAGTCCCAGGCGCTCGCCGTCCAGCGCGACGGGCACCCCGCGCTCGAACTCGATCTCGACCGTCTGGGCCTCGTCGGGCGCCTCCTCGGGGCGCGTGACGAGCTGGAAGACGTCGTCGTCGGGGGCGTGGTCGAGGTCCTCGATCCAGCGGCCCTCGGAGGACCGCCCCCAGAGGTTGTCGTCGATGGAGTACGGGGCGGTCTCGGTGCCGCCCTTGACGGGGATCCCGTGCTTGCGCGCGTACTCGATCTCCTCCTCGCGCCCCATCTGCCAGCCGCGCACGGGAGCGATGACCTTCAGCTCGGGGGCCAGGGTGGCGATCGTCGCCTCGATGCGCACCTGATCGTTGCCCTTGCCGGTGCAGCCGTGGGCGATCGTGTCGCAGCCGTGCTTGCGGGCGTACTCCACGGCGATCTTGGCGATGAGCGGGCGGCCGAGGGCCGTGAACAGCGGATAGCCGAGGCCGTAGATCGCGTTGGCGCGGATCGCCGGCGCGACGAAGTCCCGGGCGAACTCCTCGCGCGCGTCGACGACCTCTGCCGCCACCGCGCCGAGCTGCACGGCCTTGCCCTTGACGACGTCGTAGTCCTCCCCCGGCTGGCCCAGGTTGACCGTCAGCGCGACGACCTCGGCGTCGTACTCGTCCTGGATCCACTTGAGCATGACGCTCGTGTCCAGGCCGCCGGAGTACAGGAGCAGGACGCGGTTGACCTCGCCCGGCTCGGCCTCGTAGCTGGCGGTGCGGGTGCGGGCTGTGGGTGGCGTCGGAGTCGCGGCCATGGGCCGCGCAGGGTATCGGTCAGGCACGCAGGCGCGACGCCCGCTCCAGCGCCCGCTCGGCGTCCGCTGCCAGGCGCCCGACGAGCTCCCCCGCGCCCGGGACGTCGTCGATCAGCCCGGCGGCCTGGCCGGCGTAGATGCCGGCGGTGTCGTAGTCGTCGCGCTCGCGCGCCGCCGCGATCTGCGCGCCGGCGCTGTCGCGTTCGGAGGCGAGCTCCGCCTCGTGGCCATGCCAGCGCTCGGTGAACGCGTTGCGCAGCGCGCGGCCGGGGAAGCGCTCGGGCCACGGGCGGCCCTCGGCGACGTCGAAGACCCGCGTGAGGACCGTCTCGTCCTCGCCGGCGGCGACGATGCGCGCCTTGGCAGCGGCGCTGCCCAGCGCCTCCTGCGTCGCGGCGAAGCGCGTGCCGATCCAGCCCGCCTGCGCGCCGCCGGCCAGCACCGCGGCCAGGCCGAGGCCGGTGGCGATCCCGCCGGCGGCGATCACCGGCGTCTGCGACGGCCCGGCCAGCGCCACCGCGAGTTGGAGCAGCGGGAGCGTCCCGACCTGGCCGGTGTGCCCGCCCGCGTCGGTGCCCTGCGCGACGATCGCATCCACGCCCGCGGCCAGCGCCCGCCGGACACCGGCGCCGTCCTGGACCTGGGTCACGGCGCGCGCGCCCGCCGCGTGGATGCGGTCCACCCAGGGGGCGGCGTCGGCGAACGAGATCGACACCACGAACGGCTCCTGCTCGAGCGCGGCCTGGAGCAGCTCGGGCCGGCGCTCGAGGAAGAAGGCGATGAAGCCGATCCCGAACCGCTGCGCCTGCGCCCGCGCCCGGGCCGCCTCGGCGGCGATCCAGGCGGGGTCCTCCATGCCCACGCCGATGAAGCCCAGCCCGCCCGCGGCGCTGACCGCGCCGGCCAGCGCGCCGCCGCCGACCCGCGCCATCGGCCCAGCGATCACGGGGTGGCGCAGGCCCCAGGCCCGCGTGAGCTCGGTGGCGATCACGCGACGCGCTCCGAGCCGGCGTAGACGTTGACGTGCCCGGCACGGGCGAAGCCGCAGAGCGTCAGCCCGCGGTCGGCGGCCAGCTGCACGGCGAGCGACGTGGGCGCGCCGACGCCGACGAGCACCGGGCAGCCCGCCACGGCGGCCTTCTGCACGAGCTCGAACGACAGCCGTCCGCTGACGCACAGGAGCCGGTCGGCCAGCGGCAGCAGGCCGTCGATCAGCGCCCGGCCGACGACCTTGTCCATCGCGTTGTGGCGGCCGACGTCCTCCCGCACGACGAGCAGCGTGCCCGCCGCATCGAACAGCCCGGTGGCGTGCAGGCCGCCCGTGGCCGCGAAGCCGGGCTGGCGCAGGCGGTCGGGCAGCGCCGCCAGCAGCGCGCGGGCCACGCGCGGGCCCTGCTGCAGCGGCGGGGCGTCCACGGCGACCTCGTCCAGGGCGCCCTTGCCGCACACGCCGCACGAGGAGGTCGTGTAGAAGCGCCGGCGACCCGGATCGCGGCGCAGCCGGGCATCGACCTCGACGACGTTGTGGGCGAGGTCGGCGCTCGGTCCCGCCGCGACGGGCTCGCCCGCGGCCCCGTCGATCAGCCCCTCGCCGTGCAGGAAGCCCAGCGCGAGCTCCTCGTCGTGGCCGGGCGTGCGCATCGTCACCGCCAGCGCTTCGCCCCCGACGCGGATCTCGAGCGGCTCCTCGACGGCGACGCGGTCCTCGACGCCGTCGTGCTCGACGGCGACGTGCATCCAGCGGGTGGCGGCCTCGTCGACGTCCATGGCGACGAGTTTCCCGGTTCAGCCTCCGAGCAGCCGTCCCAGGCGCTTCAGCGCGTCCGAGACGTGGTCCTGCGAGATCGTCAGCGGCGGCAGGAGCCGCAGCGTCGCGGGGCCCGTGGCGTTGAGCACGAGGCGCTCGTCGCGCAACGCGCGGGCGACCAGGTCGGGCGCCCCCTCCCCCGCCGGGCTGAGCTCGACCGCCAGCATCAACCCGCGCCCGCGCACCTCGGTGACGCGCGGGAGCTCGCCGAGCGCGTGACGAAGCAGCTCGCCCAGCTCGCGGACCCGGGCCAGCAGCGCGGGGTCCTCCACGACGTCCATGACGGCGAGTCCGGCCGCGGCCTGGACGGGGCCGCCGGCGAAGGTGGAGCCGTGGTCGCCGGGCTCGAGGACGTCGGCCAGCCGCGGCCCGCACACGAGCGCGCCGATCGGCAGGCCGCCCCCGAGGGCCTTGGCGGTCGTCAGCGCGTCCGGCACGACGCCGCTGTGCTCGTAGGCCCACAGCGTCCCCGTGCGCCCCAGGCCGCATTGCACCTCGTCGAAGATGAGCGCCGCGCCGTGGGCGTCGCAGGCGTCGCGCGCCGCGCGCAGCACGCCGTCGTCGAGCACGTGGACGCCGCCCTCGCCCTGGACCGGCTCCAGCAGCACCGCCGCCGTGCGCCCGTCGACGGCGCGCGCGATCGCCTCCGCGGTGGGTTCGACGGCCACGAACCCGGGCACCAGCGGGGCGAAGGGCGCCTGCTTGCTCTCCTGCGGCGTGGCCGACAGCGAGCCGTAGGTCCGCCCGTGGAAGGCGCGGTGGACCGAGATGATCGTCCCCCCCGGCTTGGCCTTGCGCGCGACCTTCAGGGCGGCCTCGTTGGCCTCGGTCCCCGAGTTGGCGAAGTGCACCTTGCCCCCCAGCGACGACGCCGCCAGGCGGGCGGCGAGGCGGAGGCCCGGCTCGGTGTAGAAGAGGTTGCCGACGTGGATGAGGCGCTCGGCCTGCTCGCGGATCGCCGCGACCACCGCCGGGTGGCAGTGCCCCACGCTGTTGACCGCCAGCCCCGTCTGGAAGTCCAGGTACTCGTTGCCCTCGGCGTCCCACAGCAGCGGGCCCTCGCCGCGCACGAACTCGACCGGCAGGCGCGCGTAGGCGGGGACCAGGCGCTCGCGTTCCAGCGCCCGCAGCTCTTCCAGGCTCATCGCGCGGGCCGGATCTTCGTGCCGATGCCCGCGTCGGTGAAGAGCTCGAGCAGCAACGAGTGCGGGAGGCGCCCGTCGACGATGTGGGCGAACGTCACGCCGCCGTGGATCGCGTCCAGGCAGGCCGCGAGCTTGGGGCGCATCCCGCCCTGGACCGAGTCCAGCACGGCCTCCACGTGGTCGGCGCCGGCCTCGGACACGACGGACTCCGGGTCGTCGGGGTCGCGCAGCCAGCCCGAGACGTCGGTGAGGAACATGACCTTGTAGGCGCCGAGCGCCCGCGCGACGGCGCCCGCAGCCTCGTCGGCGTTGACGTTGTAGGAGTTGCCCTCGCGGTCGGCGCCGACCGAGGCGATCACCGGGATGTAGTCGGTGGCGATGTGGTCCAGCAACCGGCGGTCGACGCGCTCGATGCGCCCGACGAAGCCGACGTCCGTGCCGTCGGGCGCCGCCTGGCGGGCGACGCGGAACAGAGAGCCGTCGTCGCCGCAGATGACAACCGCCGGCTGGCCGTGGCGGTTGAGGCGCAGGACGATGTCCTTGTTGACCTTGCCGACGAGGACCATCTTGGCGACCTCGACGGTCTCGGCGCTCGAGACGCGCAGGCCCTCGACGAACTCGACGGGCAGGTCGAGGCGCCGCATGTAATTCGAGATCTCGGGGCCCCCGCCGTGGATGACGACGGGCTTCATCCCCACGTACTTGAGCAGGACGACGTCGCGCGCGAAATCCTCCTTGAGCTCCGGGTTGGTCATGGCCGCGCCGCCGTACTTGATGACGACGGTCTTGCCGTGGAACTCGCGGATGTAGGGCAGCGCCTCGAGGAGCGTGCCGACGTCGCGCATGCTCACGTCGTGTACTCCGCGTTGATCGTCACGTATTCATGACCAAGGTCGGAGAAGTACACCTCGGTCTCGGCGCCCTCGCCGGGCAGGCCGATCTCGTATTCGACCTCGTCCGCCTGCACGGCGCGCGCGAGCGCCTGCTCGTCATAGGGGATCGCCGTCCCCGCGGCGCACACCGGGAGGCCGGCGATCGCGACGTCCACCGCAAGCGGCGGTTGACCCGGCTCCCGCCCGGCGAGCGCGCCTCCCACCGCCTGCAGGATCCGTCCCCAGTTGGGGTCGCCGCCGTTGAGCGCCGCCTTGACCAGCGGAGAGTTGGCCACCGCCCGCGCCGCCGCCTCGACGGCCTCGGCGTGCCCGCCGCGCGCCACGACCCGCGCGATCCTGCGGGCGCCCTCTCCATCGGCGACCATCATGATCGCGAGCTGCCGCAGCAGGGCGTCGAGCGCCTCGCCGAAGCGCAGCTCATCCTCGCTCTCGGACTTCACCTGCACCCCGCTCGAGCCCGAGCACATCAGGATCGCCGTGTCGTTGGTGGAGAGCTGCCCGTCGACGGAGGCCCGGTCGAAGGAGCGCTTCACGCAGACGCCGAGCAGCAGCTCCGCCGTCTCG
>JAOPZW010000370.1 GCA_025963905.1 Solirubrobacterales bacterium
AGAGTCCGAGCGCCGGGAGCATCCGGGGGGCCACCCTAACCGGACGGCCGCTTCTTCGGCCAACTAGGCTGCGCTCAAGCCGCTCTTCGACCTCGTCGCCGATCTGCCCCTGCGCATCGAGGGTTACGCGCTCCAAGGGCTCGCTCGCACCGTGTCGTCCGGCTTCGAGCGACTCTCCACCGTGTTCCTGCTCCACGGCGGCGGCCACGAGGGCGCCGGGGAGGACGTGACCTACGAGCCCGAGGCCCACACGGCCCAGCAGGAGCAAGGGCCCCTGCTGGAGCTGGCGGGCGACTGGACGTTCGGCTCGTTCTCCGAGCACCTGAAAGCGCTCGACACGTTCCCGGGCTACTCCCCCGCCTTCCCCGTCTATCGCCGCTACCGCCGGTGGGGGCTGGAGTCGGCGGCGCTGGACCTCGCGCTGCGCCAGGCCGGCCTGGCGTTGCACGAGGCGCTGGACCGCGAGCCGAGGCCGGTGACCTTCGTCGTCTCGCTGCGCCTCGGCGAGCCCTCGACGCTGGCGCCGGTGCAGCGGCGACTGGCCCTGTACCCCGGCCTCCGCTTCAAGCTGGACCCCACCAGCGACTGGGACGACGAGCTCGTCGCCGGCCTCGTCGCCACCGGTGCGGTGGACTCGGTCGACCTCAAGGGGCTCTACGAGGGCTCGCCCGTCGACCAGGGCGCAGACCCGGAGCTGTATCGCCGGGTCGCCGAGGCGTTCCCCGAGGCGTGGATCGAGGACCCCAAGCTCACCCCGGAGACCGACCCGATCCTCGCGCCCCATCGCGACCGCATCACCTGGGACGCGAACATCCACTCGGTGGCCGACATCGAGGCGCTGCCGTTCCCGCCCCGCATGGTCAACATCAAGCCGTCGCGGCTCGGGCCGCTGCGCTCGCTGTTCGGCGCCTACGACTGGTGTGCCGAGCGCGGCATCCGCAGCTACGGGGGCGGCCAGTTCGAGCTGGGGCCCGGGCGCGGCCAGATCCAGTACCTCGCCTCGCTCCTCCATCCCGACACGCCCAACGACGTCGCGCCCGGCGGCTACAACGACCCCGAGCCCCGCCCGGGGCTGCCGTCCAGCCCGCTCGAGCCCGCCCCGAGCGCGACGGGCTTTCGCTGGGGCGACTGGGCGGAGCGCTAGCCGAGCGCGGCGCGCAGCGGCGCCGCCAGCTCCGGAGGGTCCACCACGTCCAGCGCGACCGCGTCGCAGCCGACCCACCCCGCCGCTTCGACCAGCGCCCGGGCCATCGGCTCGACGTCCCGCGGCTGCAGCGACACCCGGCGCGCGACGAGCGTGCGCCCGTCGCGTGCGGGGTCGACGCGCCCCGCCAGCCGCCCGCCGGTGAGCAGGGGCATCGCGTAGTAGCCGTGGCGGCGCTTGGGGGAGGGCGTGTACGCCTCGATCTTGTGCTCGAAGCCGAAGAGCCGCAGCGTCCGCGGCCGGTCCCAGATCAGCGAGTCGAACGGCGACAGGAGCGTCGTGCGGTGGCGCCCGCCGGCCGGGGCGTCCAGCGCGGCCGGGTGGGCCCAGGCAGGCCGGCCCCAGCCCTGCACCTCCACCGGCACGAGCCCGCTGTCGGCCACCACGGCGTCGACCTGCTCGCCCTTGAGGCGGTGGTAGTCGGCGAGGTCCCCGCGGGTGGCGATGCCCAGCGCCTCCCCTGCCAGGCCGACGAGCCTCCGCAGGCACTCCTCGTCGTCGGGATCGGCCCCGAGCAGGTCGCCGGGCACGGCGCGCTCCGCGAGGTCGTAGACGCGCCGCCAGCCGCGGCGCTCGGTCACGACGACCTCGCCGATGTCCAGCAGCCATTCCACAGCGATCTTCACGTCGGACCACTGCCACCAGTCCTGGCCGGCCCGCGCGCCGCCCAGCTCCTTCGTCGTCAGCGGGCCCTCGGCGCGCAGCTGGGCCCGCACCCGGTCGCAGGCGCCCTCCGGGACCTCGTGCCAGCGCCAGCCGCGCGCGCGGAACGCCCGCCGGCGAAAGGCGAAGTACGGCCACTCGTCGACGGGCAGCACGCAGGCCGCGTGCGACCAGTACTCGAACGCGTGCGCGGGCGGCGGGGTCCAATACGCCGCCTCGACCGCCCGGCGATCCACGGGGCCCAGCCGCGCGTAGGCGACGAGCTCGTGCGAGCGGGCCAGGACGGAGATCGTGTCCAGCTGCACGGCGCCCAGCCGGCGCAGCATCGCCCGCACCCCGCCCCGGCGGTCGGGCGCGCCGAGGAGGCCCTGGGCGCGCAAGGCCATCCGGCGGGCTTCGGCGGCGCTCAGCGACAGCTCGGTGACGGCCACGGCGGCCACGCTATCGGGACCGGGCTGCCATCATCGTCCTGGCGCTGTCCATCCCGACCCACAGGTGACCACCATGGCTGAGAAGGCCAAGAAGAAGCCGGCCAAGATGGCCAACCGCAAGCTCGGCATCGAGGCCGTCAAGGACGACGGGGACAAGTACGCGGTCGTCCGCGGCGACGGCCGCCCCGTCTACCCGGGCAAGGGCATCGGGCTCCACGAGGCCGTCCGCCTCGGCACGCAGCTCGTCGCCTCCGCCGGCATCGCCCGCGTGGAGTCCGACGGCACGCTGACGCCGGGCCGCCTCGACGAATCCGGCACCTTCGCCCCGGCGGCCTGAGCCAGAGCTCCCGCCGCGGAACGGAGACCGAGGGCCCGGCTCGCGCCGGGCCCTCTGTCGTTCAGGTGGTGTCCGGCGCGGCTGAGGTCAGACGCGCTGGATCAGCGTGCCGGTGCCCAGGCCGCCGCCGCAGCACATCGTCACGAGGCCGAGTTCCTTGTCCTCGTCCTCGAGCTCGTGCAGGAGCGTCGTCAGCAGGCGCGCGCCGGTGGAGCCAAGCGGGTGGCCGAGGGCCATCGCGCCGCCGCGCGGGTTCACGCGGTCCATGTCGGGGTTGTGCTCGCGCGCCCAGGCGGCGACGACGGGAGCGAACGCCTCGTTGATCTCGATGATGTCGATGTCGCCGATCGACATCGCGTTGCGCTCCAGGATCTTCCGCGTGGCCGGGATCGGCCCCTCGAGCATCTTCACCGGGTCACAGCCGACCGTCGTCTGGTCGACGATCCGCGCCCGCGGCGTCAGGCCGAGCTCCTGCGCCTTCTCGCGCGACATGAGCAGCACGGCCGCTGCGCCGTCGGAGATCTGCGACGCGTTGCCGGCGGTGATCTTCCCGTCGGGCTTGAACGCCGGCTTCAGCGCGGCGAGCTTCTCCAGCGTCGTGTCCGCCCGCGGGCCCTGGTCGACGGCGTACGTGTCGCCGTTGACCGCGAACGGCACGATCTCGCGCTCGAAGCGGCCCTCTTCGGTCGCCTTGACGGCCAGGCGGTGGGAGCGCAGCGCCAGCTCGTCCAGCTCGGAGCGCGGGATCTCCCACTGGTCGGCGATCATCTCGGCGCCCAGGCCCTGACCGACGATGTTGTGCTTGTCCATGAGCTTGGGGGTGAAGGCCATGCCGTACTTCTGCTGGACCTCCATGCCCGCCGAGAACGGGATGTGGCCCATGTGCTCCACGCCGGAGCCGATCACGACGTCATGGACGCCGGCGGCGATCTGCGCGGCCGCGAAGTTCACGGCCTGCTGAGCGGAGCCGCACTGAAGGTCGATGGTCGTCGCCGACGCCTCGATCGGCAGGCCCTCCTGCAGCCAGGCGTTGCGCGCGATGTTGAACGCCTGCTCGCCGAACTGCTGGACGCAGCCCGCGATGACGTTCTCGACCTCGGCGGCGTCGATGCCGGTCCGATCGAGCAGCTCCGTATAGGTTCTGCCCAGCAGGTCGGCCGGGTGGGTGTCCTTGTAGTAGCCCTTCTCGCGATGCCCGCGCCCGATCGGCGTCCGGACGGCTTCGACGATGACGACCTCACGACCCTGCTGTGCACTCATGGGCACGACGTCCCTCCCGGTGGCTTCGGTGACCGCGTCATTCCTTATGGTACCGAGCTGACTGTCCAGTCAGCCAAGGAGAGGCACACGTGCAAGAACGACTCGGGATCGCCGGCAGCGGCGCCATCGCCTGCGGGCTGGCGCTCGAGGCGGCGCGCCATGGTGGCGTCCTGTTGTGGGCCCGGTCCGCGGCATCGGCCGACCGCGCGCGGGCGGCGCTCGACGCCCAGTGCGAGCGCCTCAACGGCGACATCGATGCCGGCCACGTCCGGATCGAGACGGACCTCGGCGCCCTCGGCGAGGCCACGACGGTCGTCGAGGCGGTCGTGGAGGACCACGCCGCCAAGTGCGCCGTGCTGGGCGAGCTGGCCGCGGTGGCCGGCGACGACGCCCTGCTGGCCACGACCACGTCCTCGCTCTCGATCGAGCGCCTGGCGCAGGCCAGCGGCCACGCGGAGCGCTTCGTCGGCCTGCACGTCTTCAACCCGGTGCCGAAGATGAGGCTCGTCGAGCTCGCCTTCCCCGCCCGCGCCTC
>JAOPZW010000384.1 GCA_025963905.1 Solirubrobacterales bacterium
CGATCCTCAGGCACGGACGCCTGCGGATCGTCAGGGAGACCCGCCGGTACCGGACCTGCCGTCCGCGCCGCGCCCGCTGACGGCCCGAGCGTCAGCCCGACCAGCGCGTGAGCGTCGGCCAAACCGCGCGAACGGTCCCTTCGCGCGCCGCCTGCAGCGCGCCGAAGTAGTCCTGCCCCTCCATGACCTGCTGACACGTCTCGACGACGTAGTCGCCCAGCCGCAGCGATCCGGTGGGAGCGAGGATCATGCCCGAGCTGTTGGCGCCGCGGCCGTAGCCGACGCCGAGCACCGACGACTCCTGAAGGCCGGGGGGCTGGACCAGCTTCGAGAGCGTCGGGTTGTTGCCCGTCGGCCAGCCACCCGCCTTGATCAAAGCGAGCTGCACGCCGTTGGGGATAGCGGCTGGGACCCCGGCGATCGTGTGCGCGGGCAGCCGCAGGACGGGCGCGCACAGATAGAGCGCCTTGTGCAAACCCGTCGTGTCGTAACCGGCGCCGTCGAGGTAGTTTGCGAACAGCACAGCGGATCCGGCCGAGAACTCGTTGGCCGTGCCGGTACCTGCCCAGTTGCGGAAGTTCGCGGAGCCGGGTCCGTTCACGATCAGCTTGGCGACGTCGACGATGTCGGCGGCCTCGGCGGTGATCTGGGCCTTCGCCTCGCGGATGCGATTCTGCGCATACTGCGCCGCCGTCGCGCGCCAGGCAGGTACGCCCAGTGACGCAGCGAGCGTGTCGTAGCAGAGCAGCGCGCCGAGGTGAAGCCGATCTCTGGCGGCGCGAAATACCTGCAGCGCGGCGCTGAGCTCCCCGCCGGGGACGACGCCGCCGCGGAAGTCCTCGATCTCGAGCACCACCTCGAGCGGGAGCGGACGCGCCGAGCGCTTCGACAGCGCGTCAAGCGCGTGGAGAAGCTCGAGGCTGTCGACGTTGATGCGCAGGGTGTGCGGGCGCTCATCGCGGGCGGGCGTCGTCGACAGATACGCCTCGAGCTCGCCGAGCGTCGGCGGATAGCCCATGAGGAAGTCCGTTCCGGCCGGCAGCCGCGCGAGCCCCTGCGGCAGGGTCCGGAGGTGATGGATCATCACCCGTGGGCGGTCGAGCTTGGAGACCACATACGCGAGCAGATCCACCGCCTCGAGCGTCTTGAACGCCGGCCGCCAGGCGATTCCGCTGTCGCGCGAGAAGCCCAGGAGCGCTTCGCAGTTCTGGTCGACGGCGGCCAGATCGACGATCGCGACCGGCTCACCGCGCCCGATCTGCTTCGCGAGCCTCGCGACGGTCGCGAGCTCCATCGGCGCGCCGCCGGTCCCCAGCGACGGGGCGGGAGCCGGTGAGGCGGCGGGCCGGCGGTGACGTCTCCGATGCCTTCGACGCGTGCGGTGCTTGCGCTCCGCCTCCGCGACATCCGCTCCGGCGCCGAGCGTGATCGCCGCCGCCGCAGTCACCCCAAGCGCCTGGCGGCGGGTGAGCACCTGACGCTTCGATCCGGACGACCGCCCGGAGATATCTGCTGGCTCCATGGCCCGGCACCTCCTCGGTGACGCACCAGATTACGGCACGCCGGCGGCGGGCGAGCCCCACTCCCTCACGCCGCGACGACCCGGCCGGCCACCTCGCCGAGCGCCACGTCGCCGGCCGTCCCGCGCAGGACGACCCGGTCGCCGTCGAGCAGGAACGTCCGCTCCTCGCCGGCGATGGTGAGCGGTCGATCGCCGTTGTGCGTCAACTCGATCAGGCTGCCCTCGGAGCCGCTGACGGGCCCGGAGATCGTGCCGGAGGCATAGAGGTCGCCGGGGCGGACGAGGGCCCCGTTGGAGGCGGCATGGGTCAGCTGCTGCACCACGCTCCAGTACAGCCCGGCGGCGCTCGTGCGCGAGATCGTGGCGCCGTTGAGCTCGATCTCGAGCGCGATGTCGAGGCTCCACGGCTCCCGCCGGCGCAGGTAGGGCAGCGGCGGCGGTTGCTGCTCGGGCCCGGCGAGACGGTAGGGCTCCAGCGCTTCCCGCGGCACCACCCAGGCGGAGATCGACGTGGCGAACGACTTGCCCAGGAAGGGCCCCAGCGGCACGTACTCCCAGCGCTGGATGTCGCGCGCGCTCCAATCGTTGACGAGCACGAACCCGAAGATCCGCTCCGCGGCCTCGTCGATGGGCAGCGGCTCCCCGAGCGACGCCGGCGGCCCTCCCGTGACGAAGCCCAGCTCGAGCTCGAGATCCAGGCGCTCGGTGGGTGCGAACACCGGGCCGTCCGGGCGCGGCAGCTGGCCTGACGGGCGCCGGATCGGCGTGCCGCTGACGACGACCGTGCCGGAGCGGCCGTGGTAGCCGATCGGCACGTGACGCCAGTTGGGCGGGAGCGGCTCGGCGTCCGGGCGGAACATCCGGCCGAGGTTCGTCGCGTGCTCGATCGACGAGTAGAAGTCGACGTAGTCGGCGACGCTGAACGGGAGGCAGGGGATCGCGCCGGCGAGCGGGATGCGGGCGTGCGCGGGGACCTCGTCGGCGAGCCGCGCCCGTAGCGCTTCGCGCAGGACGGCCCAGGTCGCAGGCGGGGCGCTCAGGAGGCGGTCGAGGTTCGGCGCGTCGACCAGCGCGCGGTCAACGTCGAGGTCGCCGGCGATGGCGGCGACCTCGATGGCCTCCTCGTGCAGGCGCACGCAGAGCCGCGGCGGCGATGCCCGGTCGCGGCGGATCGCGCCGTACGGCAGGTTCGACAGGCCGAACCCGTCAGGCATGGAGCACGCCCGGCGGCTCCCGTCGCTTGATCGGATCGGAGCGCATGCGACAGTCCTACACGGTCTCGCGGCATCCGGCGCTCGCGGGCGCTTACGCCGAGGCCGCAGACGCGCCCCGGGCCTCCCGGCGCCGCGATGCCGGCTTCGCCGGTACTGCGGCGATCCAGGCTGCGTACTCGGCCGGCACCGCGCCGGCCGGGATGCCGCTGTCTGGGCATTCGGGCGTCTCTGCCTCGCGGCGCGCGGCCGCCGCGTTGGTCGCGAGCCGCCGGACGGCCGGCTCCGAAAGAGGATCTTGCATCACGAAACGCTCCGGGACGTCGGGATCTCCGCCGGCTGTGCGCCAGCACAGCCAGCCGGTGTGGTGGGCAGGGACGGCAACCCGCGCGGCGCGCCACGCGCCCGCGCGGAGGTTCGGCCAGCGCAGGGGCGACGGCAGCCGGCGCGGGTCGTAGGCGACCGCATCCCCTAGTGCCTTGGCGAGCGCCTCCTTGGCCGACCAGAGGGCGATCGCCCACGCGGCGATGTCGTCCCCGGCCTCGCCCGCGTCGAGCGCCCCGCGCTCGTCGGGCGTGGCGATCGACACGGCGAACGCGCGGTCGACGGGCTCGACGCGCTCGAGGTCCACCCCGACCGGTCCGTCAGAGGCCGCCACCAGGGCGTATGGGAAGCGATAGGACCGCGTCGCCCGCGGGGGCCCCAGGCAGGAGGAGACCGCCCGCGCCCACGCACGCAGGCCCCGCTCGTCGAGGCCGGTCCGGCGCGCGTCGAGCAATCGGACGACCGGCGCGCTCATCCGGCCAACGAGACCACGGGCGCGCCGTGCCAGCGCGTGCCGGCCGGCAGCTCCTCCCCGCGCAGCACGACCGACCGCCCGCCCACGACGCAGGCGGCTCCCAGCTTGCTCTCCGGCAGGATCGCGCTGACCGGCCCCAACGTCGACCCGGCGCCCATCTCGGTCGGCCCGATCCGCAACAGCCGGTCATGGAAGAGGTGCGTCTCGAGGCATGCGCCCCGGTTGACCGCGCAGCCGTCGCCGAGCGTCACCATGTCGAACTCGGTGACCGCGAGCGTGTCGCACCAGACGTCGCGGCCGACGCGCGCGCCCATCGCCCGCAGGTAGGTCGACACGATCGGGGTGCCCTGGGCCTTCTGCAGCAGCCACTCGCTCGCGAGCTGCTCCTGGCAGGAGTTGACGATCTCGTCGCGCCACACCAGCCACGACCACAATGGATGTTCGCCCGGGCGGTAGCGGCCGATGACGACCCACTTGACGGCGACCGTCACCAGCACGGCGCCGATGGCGCCGGCCGCCACGGCCAGCGGAGCGGCGGCGATCATGGCCAGCCCGCCGGCCGCGGCGCCGACCGCCTCGATCGCCAGGAGGACGAGCGCGCCGAGGACGATGCTCACGCTGGTCGGCAGCAGGATGCGCACGACCTCGGTCGCCGCGCGCGCGAGCACCAGGCGCCGGGGCGGATCCGTCGTGCGCGCCGGGTCGGTCGCGTCCGGGATCCGGGGCAGCTCGAGCGGGGGCGCGCCGAGCCAGGAGGTCCCGTCCGGAGCGTCGCGCGGGGCGTTGGTCTCGATGCCGATCAGGCAGCCGTCGCCGATCGTGGTGCCGCCCGTCACGATCGCGCCATTGCCGATGAAGGTGCCGTCGCCGACCGCGATCGCCTGCAGGTGGAGCCAGCCGTGGTTGGCGCGCACGCCGGCGAACATCGGGTGGTCGGCGACCATCGCCTTCGTCCCGAGCGTGACGAGCCGGTTCAGGCTGCCGGCCGTGGACACCTCGGTACCCGGGCCGACGCGCACCCCGTGCAGGCGCAGCCAGGCGCGGGTGAAGACGGTCGCGTAGAGCGGGAACAGCGTCGTGACGCTCGCCTCGTGGATCTGGCCGGTGAACCACAGCGCCCAGGCCGTGGCGCCCTCGTCGCCGTGCCAGCCGGGCCGGATGAACCGCGAGGCGGCACGGAAGGCGAGCGCGTTGAGGATCGCCTCGGAGACGACGAAGGTGGCGGCCAGCGCCGGCGAGGCGAGGATGAGCGACAGCGCCGTGCCGCTGAACGAGGACGACAGCCCGCCCACGGCATCGAGGAGCAGGATGCCCGGCACCGCGGCCACGAGCGACAGGACGCCGATCAGCAGCGTGCCCGCGGCGAACATCCCCTTCCACAGCCACGGGCGGGCCTCGCGCGGCGGCGCCACCGCGGGCCACGAGCCGCCGGCGCTGCCGACCTGGCGCGCCGGCGATCCCGCCCAGCGCTCGCCGGCCGGCACCGCGGTGGAGATGACGCTGCCGGGCTCGATCTCCGCGCCCGCGCCGATGTCGGTGCCGGGCATCAACACCGATCGCGTCCCCACGCGAGCGCCCCGGCCCACGCGGAGCTCACCGACCACCAGCTCGTCGCCCTCGATCCACCAGCCGTGCACGTCGACGTCCGCCTCGAGCGTCGCCATGTCGCCGACGTGGATGAGCGACGCCGGTGACGGCATCGTCGCCAGCCGCGCGGTCGGCGCGACATCCGCGCCCAGCAGGCGCGCGATCCGCCCTGCCCACGGCGTGCCGGCCATGCTGTTGAGGTGCAGGACGTCGGCCAGCCGGTCGACGAACCACACCCGGGAAGCGATCCAGCTGCGCCGCGGGTACCGGCCGGGGCGCAGGCGGCCGAGCAGCAGCCGCCGGGCAACGATGGCCACGCCGGCGCGTCCCGGGGCACTGACGAGGACGGCGTAGCCCAGCACGAGCCACGGCCAGGGGATCCGCGGGCCGGCGCCCTGCCAGTCGTTGAAGGCGAAGATGCCCGCCAGCCAGGCCGGGACGGTCACGGCCAGGAGCACGAGGACGCCGGCCACCTGCGCCGCCGCCCACCGTCTCGGCGGCGCCGTGCGCTCGGCGACGCGCTCGCCCCGCCGCTCGCCGAGGGCGTCGAGTCGCGCGGCCATCGCGCCCAAGCGGCGATGCTCGTAGACGTCGGCGACCGCGACGCCCGGGAAGCGCATGCGCACCTCGGACACGAGCCTGGCGGCCGCCAGCGAGGAGCCCCCGAGCTCGAAGAAATCGCTCTCGGAGCCCAGCGGCAGCGGCCCGAGCTGGCGCGTCCAGCACTCGGCCAGCCAGGTGGCCGTGCCGTCGAGGGCGCCATCCTCGAAGGAGCCGGCGGCCGCCGCGGGCGGCGGCCACGGCAGGGCGGCGCGGTCGACCTTGCCAGAGGTGCGGACGGGCAGCTCGTCGAGCACGACGAGCAGCGGCACGATCCCGCCCGGCATCCGCGGCGCGAGGTGCCGGCGGACCGCGGC
>JAOPZW010000391.1 GCA_025963905.1 Solirubrobacterales bacterium
CGCGGCCCGTGTCGCCGGTCTATCCGCAGATCTCCCAGGCGATCTACCAGAACGTCAACAAGGCGCTCGCCGGGCAGATGACCCCGCAGGACGCCCTGAAGACGGCCGACGCCAGCATCAACAAGGCCCTGGCGACGTTCTAGAAGGAGCCTGAGCCATGGAGGCAGCGACCGCAGATACGAAGATCGCCCCGACCCGTGCGCCGCGCAAGCGGCGCACGGCCGAGGAGGACGAGCGGCGGCTGGCGAGGTTCATGATCTCGCCGTCGCTGATCCTCATCGCGATCGTCGCGGCATATCCGATCGGGTATGCGGTCTGGCTGTCCTTCCACGAGTACAGCGTGCGGGTGCCCGGCCTCTCACGGGGGGCCGGGTTCCGCAACTACACCAACGCGCTGAACGACAGCGCGTTCCAGTCGGCGATCCTCAACACGTTCATCTTCACCGCCGCCTCGGTGTTCTTCGAGCTGATCCTGGGCGTTGCGATGGCCCTCATCATGCACAACGCCACGCGGGGCAAGGGCGTGCTGCGGACCATCGTCCTCGTGCCGTGGGCGATCCTCACCGTCGTCACCGCGATCACGTGGCAGACGATCTTCGAGCCCCAGCTGGGCTTCGTGAACACCGCCCTGCGCGGGCTCGGGCTTCCGGGCGGCAACATCGTGTGGCTGGGCGACAAGCCCTACGCGATGATCGTGCTGGTCATCGCCGACGTGTGGAAGACGGCGCCGTTCATGGCGCTGCTCGTGCTCGCCGGCATGCAGGTGATCCCCAACGACGTCTACGACGCCGCGAAGGTCGACGGCGCCAACGCGTGGCAGCGCTTCACCAAGATCACGCTGCCGCTCCTCAAGCCGGCGATCCTCGTCGCGCTGATCTTCCGCACGCTCGACGCGCTGCGGATCTTCGACCTGCCGTTCGTCCTCACCAAGGGCACCAACGGCACCAACACGCTGTCGTTCGAGGCCTATCAACAGCTGCGCGAGAACCGGCTGATCGGCCTGGGGTCGGCCATGTCGATCCTCACGTTCCTCATCGTGATGATCGTGTCCTTCGCCTACATCAGATTCGTCGGCGGCAACATCCGCGGCCTCGCGGACGAGGGGGGCAGGTAGATGAGCACCGCCGAGAGCGCACAGTCGGTCGCCGTCCCGCGCGCTCGCACGCGCGAGGCCCGCAAGCCGAAGCGCAACTGGGCCTGGGTGCAATGGGTCGCGGTGGTCGCGGTGATGCTGTTCTGCCTGTTCCCGTTCTACTGGCTCATCAACACGTCGCTGAAGACCGGCCCGGACCTGTCGGGCGCCGCGCTGCTGCCGCCGCATCCGACGCTGGCCAACTACAAGTCGATCTTCAAGAACCCCGACTTCACGCACGCGCTGCGCAACTCCGCGATCGTGAGCCTCACCACGACCTTCCTGGCGCTGCTCGTCGGCTCGTTCTGCGCCTACGCGATCGCGCGGCTGAAGTTCCGCCGGAAGTTCTGGCTGCTGGCGCTGATCCTCTCGATCACGACCTTCCCCGGCATCGCCATCGCCGCCCCGCTGTTCAAGCTGTGGACGGACATCGGCATCTACAACACGCTTCCCGGCCTGATCATCCCCTACCTCACGTTCGCGCTGCCGCTGGCGATCTACATCCTCGTCTCGTTCTTCAAGGAGATCCCCAAGGACCTCGAGGAGGCGGCGCTCGTCGACGGGGCGACGCATTTCCAGGCTTTCTACAAGGTCGTCGTGCCGCTGGCCGCCCCGGGCCTGGCCACCGCCGGCATCCTCACGTTCATCTTCGCCTGGAACGAGTTCCTGCTGGCGATCACGCTGACCTCGTCGGCCACCGCGCGGACGGTCCCGGCCGCGATCGCGTTCTTCACCGGCTCGACGCAGTTCGAGCAGCCGCTGGGCACGATCAGCGCGGCCTCGGTGGTCATCTCGATCCCGCTCATCCTGCTCGTCCTGCTGTTCCAGAAGCGCATCGTCGCCGGCCTGACCGCCGGCGCCGTCAAGGGCTGACGCAACCGGCGTGACGGCCGCCGGCGACTGGGTGTGGTGGCGCGACGGCGTCCTCTACCAGTGCTACCCGCGCTCGTTCGCCGACGCGACCGGCGACGGTGTGGGCGACCTGCGCGGGATCACCGGGCGCCTGGACCACCTCGCGTGGCTGGGCATCGACGGGCTGTGGCTCAACCCGACGTTCCCGTCGCCGAACGCCGACTGGGGCTTCGACGTCAGCGACTACCGGGGCGTGCACCCCGAGCTGGGGACGATGGCCGATCTCGACGCGCTGATCGCGGGCGCGCGCGAGCGCGGGATACAGGTGCTGCTCGACCTCGTCCCGAACCACACCAGCGACCAGCACGAGTGGTTCGCAGCGTCCCGCGCCTCGCGCGAGTCCCCGCGGCGCGACTGGTACGTCTGGCGCGACCCTGGCCCCGGTGGCGAGCCGCCGAACAACTGGCGCAGCGTGTTCGGCGGCTCGGCCTGGCAGCTCGACGAGGCCACCGGGCAGATGTACCTGCACAACTTCCTGCCCGAGCAGCCCGACCTGGACTGGTGGAACGAGGAGGTCCGCGCCGCGTTCGACGACATCCTGCGCTTCTGGTTCGACCGCGGGATCGCGGGCTTTCGCATCGACGTCGCGCACGGCATCGTCAAGGATCGCGAGCTGCGCGACAACCCGGCCTCCACGCCGGACGACCGCGTCCAGTGGCGCCGGCTCGGCCAGCGCCCGGTGTTCTCGCGCAACCGCCCCGACGTCCACGAGGTACTCAAGCGCTGGCGCACGCTGTGCGACGGGCGCGACCCCGCGCCGGTGCTCGTGGGGGAGACGTGGGTGCACGAGCTCGAGCGCCTCGTCGAGTTCTACGGCACCGGCGGCGACGAGCTGCACCTGGCGTTCAACTTCGTCTTCATGGAGGCGCCGTTCGAGGCCGACGTGCTCGCGCCGATCGTGGCGCGCACCGAGGAGCTCATCCCGCCCGAGGCATGGCCGGTGTGGGCGCTGTCCAACCACGACGTCGTCCGCTTCCCCACGCGCTGGGCCGACGGCGATCCGCGGCGGGCGCGGGTGGCGATGATGCTGCTGCTCACGTTGCGCGGCACGCCGGTGCTCTACTACGGCGACGAGGTCGGGATGCCGGAGTCCGAGGTCCCCGAGGACCGAATCCTCGACCCCGTCGCGCTGGGCGAGTCGGGCCAGCGGGGCCGGGACGGCGCGCGCACCCCGATGCCGTGGAGCGCGGAGGAGGGCGGCGGCTTCACGGCCGCGGGCGTCGAGCCGTGGCTGCCGTTCGGCGATCTCGGCGCCGCCAACGTCGCCGACCAGCGCGAGGACCCCGGCTCGATGCTCCACCTGTGCCGCGACCTGATCGCGCTGCGGCGCGGGGACACGGGGCTGCGCACGGGCCGCTACGCCCAGGTCCCCGCTGCCCCAGGGGCATGGGCCTTCCGGCGCGGGGACGGCGCGCTGGTGGCGCTGAACCTCGGCTCCGCGCCGGTCGGCGTGGAGGGCGCGACCGGCACGATCGCGGTGGGCACCGACCGCGCTCGCGACGGCGAGCGCGTCGACGGCGCCCTCGCCCTCGGCCCGTACGAGGGCGCGGTCGTCATCGCAGCGTGAAGGGCCCTCCCGTTTCCGGCCGTCGCATGGCAGGATGGAACGCATGGCGCGCATCGGCATCCTCACCGGCGGCGGCGACTGTCCGGGTCTCAACGCCGTCATCCGCGGCGTCGTGCGCGCGGGCGTCAACCGTCACGGCCACTCGATCATCGGCTTCCGCTACGGATGGGCCGGGGTGCTCGAGGGCAACACCGTCGAGCTGACCCCGCAGAGCACCGCGGGGATCCTGCACCGGGGCGGGACGATCCTCGGCAGCTCGCGAACCAATCCGTACAAGGACGGCGCCGACGGCACCGCGTTGGTCCGCGCCGCGATGGAGCGCGCGGGCGTCGCCGCGCTCATCCCGATCGGCGGCGAGGACACGCTGGGCGTCGCCGGCCGGCTGGCGGCCGACGGCGTGCCGGTCGTCGGCGTGCCCAAGACGATCGACAACGACCTCGCCGGCACCGACGTCACCTTC
>JAOPZW010000410.1 GCA_025963905.1 Solirubrobacterales bacterium
TTGAGGATCGCGATCGCCAGGCTGTAGGGCAGCGTGAACGCCGTCAGCGCCCACACCGCCGGGCTGATGCCGCCGGGCGCGAAGTGCAGCCACACGCCGAGGTTGACGACGAGCGTGCGCACGAACGCGATCGACAGCGACGCCGCCGCGGCGTAGCGCTTGAGGCGCAGCGGCGGGCAGGAGTAGGCCCAGCCGACGACGAGCGCGATGGCGACCGCTCCGAGCTCCACCGGTCCCTGGGTGAGCGCCAGCGCCACCGGCACGATCGCGCACGCCGTCACGATCCGGCGCGCGGCGCCCGGCGTGAGGTCGCCGGCGGCGATCGGCAGCCAGGGCTTGTTGATCCGGTCGATCTCGACGTCCTCGATCTGGTTGACGCCGACGATGAAGACGTTCACGCACCAGCCGGCCAGCAGCGTGCAGGCGAGGTCGAACGGGCCGGTGGCGGCACCGGCGCCGGACACGGCGATCGCGTACAGGCCCAGGACGCTGACCGTCGTGCCGATGATCGTGTGGGGGCGGCCGAACCGCCACAGGACGCCCGCGGCAGCGCGCAAGCCGATCGCCCGCGATCGCGGAACCACGCTGCGCAGGGTCGCGGGCGGCCGGTTCACGAGGTCCGGACGGTATCGGTCCCTGTGCGAGCATCCGCGCCACGATGCTCGACGCCTACCGCCGCATGGGCGCCGATCCGCCCTTCGGGGACCCGCGCGGCTATCACGGCGTCGGCATGGAGGGCTACTACTGGCGGCTCACGGGCGCGGCGGACGGGCGGGTGGTCGTCGTGCTCCTGGCGGTCAGCCGCGACGCTGCGGGGCGCCCGTGGGGGATGGTCGGCTACGCGACGCACCCCGGCGGCTTGGTGCGCGCCGCGACGGTGCAGGAGGCATGGGCCGATCCGCGCGGCCTGGGCGTGCGCCTGGGTGACGTCCTGGAGGCCGGCGAGGACCGCCTGCGGGTCGACCTGGGCCCGGACGCGCGGCTCGACGTGCGCTTCGGCGAGCGGGTGGGCTGGCCGCGGAGGGCCTTCGGCGGCATCGGGCCGGCCCAGCTGGTGCCCGGCCTCAGCCAGTACTGGCACCCGCACCTGCTCGGCGCGCGGGTGACCGGCTCCGGGCGGGCGGGCGACATCCCGTTCGACCTCGACGGCGCGAGCGCCTACGCCGAGAAGAACTGGGGCCGCGGCGGCATGCCGCCGGCGTGGTGGTGGGGGCAGGCCCAGGGCTTCGAGCGACCCGACGTGTGCGTCGCGTTCGCGGGCGGCCGTGCGGGCCTGGGCGGCGTGTCGATCGGCGCCGGCGCGCTCGTGGTCCGCGTCGGGCAGCACGTCCTGCGCGTGGTGTCCCCACTGCAGCCGCTGCGGGTGGCCGTCGACGAGGCGGGCTGGCGGCTGCGCGGCCGCGCCGGGCGCCACCTCGTCGACGTCCGGGGCCATGCCGGCGCCGAGCCCGCGCATCTCCTGCCGGTCCCCGTCCCGCGCGAGCGCCGCCACCTCGACGCCTGGGCGCCCCAGTACCTCGCCGGGACGCTGCGCCTGCGCGTGTCGCGCGGCGGGCGCACGGTGTTCGAGGGCACGTCGTCGCTGGCCGGCCTCGAGCGCGGCCGCGGCCACCGCGCAGGCGCTCATTCCTGACGCTCGGCCCGCGCCACGGCCAGCGCGAGCGGCTCGGCGCCGATGAGGCGCTCGAAGACGCCGATCACGAACCACAGCGAGCGCAGGCGGATCGCCGCCGTGCGGTCGACGGGATCGACGCGCGCCTCGCTGACGATCGCGCTCCCGCCGGCGCCGTCGGGCTCGACCCAGTGAGCGAAGAGCACGCGGACCGTGCCGGGCTGGTCCCAATCGCGGAAGTCCGTGGGGCTCTCGAGCCGCGGGTAGTCGCGCTGCAGGGTCCAGATGCGCCCGCACAGGCCCGAAAGGGACCAGTGGTCGCCCTCGGCCAGGACGATGAACGGGTACTCGCTGAGCAGGGACTCGAACGTGCGCGACGCCGGTGTGCCCGGGATCCGCCAGCGCACGAGCCGCCCGAGCCTCCCGGTGTCGCCCAGGCGCAGCTCGTGCGCCGCCGCCCACAGGCGCTCGGGCGCCACGGCGGCCTTGCGGCGGTGATACGTGCGGACCGCGGCGTCGGGCACCCACTCGTCGAGCTGCTCGCTGCGCACCGCTCTCAAGGTACCGGTCGCCGGCAGCGCCCTCGCGGGCGTGGATCGGGCACGTCCGCCATCTATCCTGCGCCGTCCGTGTCCCTGGACCGCGCCCAGCTCGAGCCGCTCGTCCGCGCCGCCCTTGCCGAGGACGTCGGCGACGGCGACGTGACCACGGGCGCGACCGTGCCCGCCGGGACCCGTGCACGGGCGCGGATCACCCAGAAGCAGGCGGGGGTCGTGTTCGGGCTCGACGCGGCCGAGCTGGCCTTCGCGCTGCTGGACCCGCAGGTGCGCTTCACCCGCCTGGTCGCGGAGGGCGAGTGGCGGGAGGGCGGCCCGGTGCTCGAGATCGAGGGTGGCGCCGCGGCGCTGCTCACCGGCGAGCGCACGGCCCTGAACCTGCTCCAGCGCCTCTCGGGCGTGGCCACGGCCGCCGCACGGTACGCGCGAGCCGTCGAGGGCACCGGGGCGCGCGTGCTGGACACGCGCAAGACCACGCCGGGGCTGCGCGCGCTGGAGAAGGCGGCGGTCGCCGCCGGGGGCGCGACGAACCACCGCTTCGGCCTGTTCGACGCGATCCTGATCAAGGAGAACCACGCGGCGATCGCAGGCGGGGTGGGGGAGGCGGTGCGCCAGGCGCGCGCCGCCGCGCCGGGGGTGCCCTTGGAGGTCGAGTGCCGCACCGTCGAGGAGGTCGACGAGGCGCTGGCGGCCGGCGCCCCCCGCCTGCTGCTCGACAACATGGGCCCCGACGAGCTGCGCGCGATCGTCGCCCGCGTCGGCGGCCGCGCCGAGCTGGAGGCCAGCGGCAACGTGACGCTCGACACGATCCGGGCCGCCGCGGAGACCGGCGTAGCATTCATCTCGGTGGGTGCGATCACGCACTCCGCCCCCGCTCTCGATCTCTCACTCATCCTGGAGCCGCTGCCATGAACCTCCCCATGGCCCCGACCCTGACCACGCCGACCCTCGCGCCCGAGGACATCCCCCGCCTGCAGGACGAGGTCCGCGCGCTCGCCCGCGAGCGCGATGCGGTCATCCTGGCCCACAACTACCAGCTGCCCGAGGTCCAAGACGTGGCCGACTACGTCGGCGACTCGCTGGGCCTCTCGCGCCAGGGCGCGAAGACCGAGGCATCGGTCATCGCGTTCTGCGGCGTGCATTTCATGGCCGAGACGGCCTCGATCCTCTCGCCGGACAAGCTGGTCCTGATTCCCGACCTCGGGGCCGGCTGCTCGCTGGCGGACTCGATCACCCCCGCCCAGCTGAGCGACTGGCAGGCGCGCCATCCGGGCGCGGTGACGGTGATGTACGTCAACACGACGGCGGAGATCAAGGCGCTGACCGACTACTGCGTCACGTCGTCCAATGCCGTCGCGGTCGTCGAGCACATCTACCGCGAGCACGGCCAGGAGACCGAGATCCTGTTCGGGCCCGACATGTTCCTCGGCGCCTACGTCGAGAAGACGACCGGGCGCCCGATGCACGTGTGGGACGGCGAGTGCCACGTGCACGCGGGCATCCGTCCCCGCGACATCGAGCGCGTCCGCGCGCAGCACCCCGGCGCGGACTTCCTCATCCACCCCGAGTGCGGCTGCTCGACATCGGTCATGGAGTACGTCGCCGCGGGGGACGTCGACTCCGAGGGCGTGCACATGCTCTCGACCGGCGGGATGCTCGACTACGCCGCGCACGCCACTCCGGGGACGACCGCCATCATGGCCACGGAGACCGGCATGCTGCACCCGCTGCGGATGGCGGCTCCCGACGTCGACTTCATCGCGGCCAACGAGTCCGCTTCGTGCCGGTACATGAAGATGATCACGCTGCCCAAGCTCCGCGACTGCCTGCGCGACCTCAGCGGCGAGGTCAAGGTCCCGGCCGCCATCGCCGAGCGGGCCCGCGTCCCGATCGAGCGCATGGTCGCCATCGGCTGACCGCGTGGCGGCCCCGAACACGTTCGCGGGGGAGGCGCTGGACCGGGCCGCCGCGCGGCGCACGGACCGCGCCTGGCTCGCGCAGCGCCTCGCCGATCCCACGTCGCGCACGGTGCTCGTCGGCTCGGCCGGGGTCCTCGTCGCAGAGGGCCCACAGCGCAGCGCTCCCGCCCAGCTGCCGCTCGCGGCGCTCGGCGAGATGCCCGAGGCGATCCTGCTCGGCATCGATGGCGACGGCGCCGTGTTCGCGGTCGACCTCGACGCGCTGGAGGGGCCGCCGCCGGCGGGCGAGGTGCGGGGGCTGCGCGAGATCGTCGGGGACCTGACCCAGGCCGAGGGCGGCCTGCTCGCCCACGCCTCGGCGCTGGCCCACTGGCATCGCTCCCACCGGTTCTGCGCGCGCTGCGGAGCGCCGACCGCGATGGCCGAGGCGGGGTACGTCCGCCGGTGCCCCGCGTGCGGCGCCGAGCACCACCCCCGCACCGATCCCGTCGTGATCATGCTCGTCACCGACGGAGACCGCGCGCTGCTGGGCCGCCAGGCGACGTGGCCGGCGGGGCGCTACTCCGCCCTCGCGGGCTTCGTCGAGCCGGGGGAGAGCCTGGAGGAGGCCGTCGCACGCGAGGTCGCCGAGGAGGCCGGCGTCACCATCAGCGCCGCGCACTACCGCTCCTCCCAGCCGTGGCCGTTTCCGGCCTCGCTCATGATCGGCTTCCTCGCGGACTACGCGGGCGGCGAGCCCGCCGCCCGCGACGGCGAGCTCGAGGACGTCCGCTGGGCCACGCGGGCGGAGCTCGAGGCCGCCCGCCGCGGCGAGGGCGGGCTGCTCCTGCCGCCGCCGGAGGCGATCGCGCGCCGCCTCGTCGACGATTGGCTGAACCGTGCCGAGTCGTGAGAGGATCGGGGCATGCCGCTCTTCTCCCGTGGCTTCCACGGGCGCCCGCGCCGCGACATCGATCCGGCGCGCGTGCCCCCGGGGCAGTACGTCGTCGACGACTTCCCCGTGTTGTCGGCGGGCCCGACGCCGCGCACCGCGCCGGACGCGTGGAGCTTCACGATCCAAGGCGCGGTCGGCGAGCCCGTCTCGTGGACCTGGGACGAGTTCGCCGCCCTGCCGTCGGAGACGTTCACCGTCGACATCCATTGCGTGACGAAGTGGTCGAAGCTCGGCACGACGTGGACCGGTGTCTCGATCGACACACTGCTGGAGCACGCCGACACCGAGGCCGACTACGTCACGGCCTGGTCTGACGGCGACTACACGACGAACCTGGCGCTGGAGGACATCATGGGCGGCCAGGCCTGGGTCGTCCACACGTTCGAGGGTGAGCCGCTGGAGCCCGAGCACGGCGGACCGGCGCGGCTGCTCGTCCCGCATCTGTACTTCTGGAAGAGCGCGAAGTGGGTGCGCGGGCTGACGTTCACCGCCGACGACGAGCCCGGCTTCTGGGAGGCCGCGGGCTACCACAACCATGGCGACCCGTGGCGAGAGCAGCGCTACTGGAGCGATTAGTGGCCCTTCTCGCAACGTCTCGCCGGGAATGCCGGGCGCCGATCACCGTCAGGCTGTGTCCTCAGTCGCGGCAATGGCGCTGCCATTGCTCGCTCCTTGCGTCCTTGCCTGACGGCGCCGGCATCCCGGCATTCCCAGACGAACGTCACGAGAAGGACCACTAGTGGGTCGGATGCCCCGGGTGCCGATCCTCTGGCGCGTCGCCACGGTGCACGAGGTCGCCGAGGAGACGCCGCACGCCAGGACGATCGTCCTCGACGTCGCGGGCTGGCCGGGCCACCTCGCGGGCCAGCACGTCGACGTCCGCCTGACCGCGGAGGACGGCTACCAGGCGCAGCGCTCGTACTCGATCGCCTCGGGTCCCGAGGAGTCGCGGCTCGCGCTGACGGTGGAGCGGATCGACGACGGCGAGGTCTCGCCGTACCTCGCCGGGGAGCTTCGGGCCGGCGACCGGTTCGAGTTGCGGGGGCCGATCGGAGGACACTTCACGTGGCGCGTCGAGGACGGCGGCCCGCTGCTGCTCGTCGCCGGCGGATCGGGCCTCGTCCCGCTCATGGCCATGCTGCGCCACCGCGCCGCCCGACAGAGCGACACCGAGGCGCGGCTGCTCGTGTCCGCCCGGAGCTGGGAGGACGTCCTCTATCGCGACGAGCTGTCGCAGTTCACCGACGGACGCAACGGCGCTCGCACGCACTACACGCTGACGCGCAGCAGCCCGGCGGGCTGGGAAGGGTGGGATCGCCGCGTCGACATGCGGATGCTCACGGATGTCGGGCCGCCTGCGGCGCAGCGGCCGCGGATCTACGTGTGCGGTCCGACGGTGTTCGTCGAGCGCGTCGCCGACCTGCTCGTGGAGCTCGGCCACGAGCCGGCGACGATCCGGGCCGAGCGATTCGGGCCGACCGGAGGGTGAGATGGACGACGAGGCGCTCTGGCTGGACGGCAACGCAGTCGCGGGACTGCTGCACGAGGTCTTCCAGACCGAGATGACCACCGTGCAGCGGGGTTGCCAGTCCTGCGGCGCCATCAGGGCCGTCGGGGCTCATCGCGCCTACCGGGGAGCGGGGACCGTGCTGCGCTGCCCCGTCTGCGGTGACGTGGCGCTGCGCATCGGCGTCCTCCCCGACCGTCACGTCGTGCAGCTCGCGGGCACGTGGACGCTCGCCCTCCCGCGCCCCTGACGCACGGGCGGCGGGACGTCAGGGCGTCGGCAGCTCGTCGGCGCTGCGGGAGTCCGAACCGGTCGTCGCCGCCGGGCTGGTGCTGCTCGCCGCGAGGACGTCCGCGCCGCCCGCGGGCGCCGGATCGTCCGATCCCGATCCCGACGTCGTCACCGGCTGCGGCGACGGGGTCGGTCCGGTCGTGGTCGTGTCGTCGGATGAGGTGGCCGGGGACCCCGTACCCGAGCCGCCCGAGCTGGCGTCACCCGAGGAGGAGCCGTCGCCGCCCGACCGGTCGGCGACCGGGGTCGCGCTAGTCCGATGGTCTTCGCCGCCGCCGCTCCCGCTGCCACCCGACGCGGACCCGCCGCCCTGAGCGTGTCCGTCCGAGCCCTCGCCGCCGGCGTCTGAGCCGGGGCGCCGGGGCGCAGCGTCGGTGCCGCGCTTCGGTACCGCCGCGTGGCCGCCAGGATGCGGCGCGGGCGAGGAGCGGCTCGACACGTACGCGGGTACGCCGGCGCGACCGGCGCCGCTTGGCGCGCTGGCGGTGGTCGCCGGCGGGGCCGGCGTTGCGGCCTTCGGTTGGGCGGCGGCGGCAGGCCTCGGGTGGCCAGACACCTCGTGGGCGACGCGTGGCGCGCCGGCGACGAGTGCCCCTGCGGTGAGCAGGACGGCGCCGGTCTTGAGCGAGACCGCCGCCAGGCCCGCCCCGCCGGCGCCGGTGGCGATCTCGGCGACCTGGTCGGCACCGAGGGCGTGCGACGCGGCGGCCGCCGCAGCGACCGGGGGCGGCGTGAGAATCGTCGCGACCGCGCGCAGCCGGGTCCGCGCCCGGTGCACGAGCTGACGCAGCGCGCCGTCGCTCAGGCCCAGCTCGGCGGCGACCTCCGTGTGCGAACGCCCCTGCACGGCGACCGCAAGCAGCGCGGTGCGCTGGCGCGAGGGCAAGTCCGCGATCCCGTGCAGCGCCCGGCGGACGTCGTCGCGGCGCTCGACCTCGATCTCGGGCCCGGCGACGCCGTCGAGCGTGTCGACCAGCTGGTCCTGCGGCTCGCCGGCGCGCTTGAGGACGTTGACGGCGCCGTTGTGGGCGATGCGGTACAGCCACGGACGCAGCTCACCGACTTCGGCGCCGCCGCGCAGCGAGGACCAGGCGCTCACGAACGCCGCCTGCACGACGTCCTCGGCGCGACCGTCGCGCAAGAGGCGCCGGACGTAGCGCAGCAGCGGGCGCCGGTAGCGCTCGACGATCGCCTCGAATGCGCGGTCGTGACCGCCCGCCGCGAGGCGCAGCAGGCGCTCGTCCGTCTGGGTGCGGAGCAGGGCGGTGGAGAGCAGCGGCGTCACGCGTTCATCCGATAAGACAACCGCGGCGCTCGCGCGTTACGGAGCCAGGGCATCGATGCCGTTATCGGCAGTGCGGCGCACGGCCGCGAGCGAGGATCGCTTGCGCTCGTACTCGGAGGGGGTGTAGCAGTGGACGTCGGCGGGGTCGCCCATCTCATCCGCGTCCCACAGGCTGCCCGCCTGGTAGACGCGCTCGAGCCATGGCATGCCGTCGAAGCCCTCGGAGACGAGCACCATGACGTACTCCGCGCCCCGCTCACGCTGCTCGCCCGCCCCGCGCGCGTCATCGACGCGGGCGCCGCCGAGCAGCGCGTGAGCCAGCGGCCAGCGATCGGAGACGCGTTCCACGTAGCGCCTCAGCTCGCGCATGTTGACGGCCTCGGCCACGACCACGTCTCCATTGTGGCCGACCGGACGGCCTCCGTGTGACGATTCGACGAACGGCGCACGACGCCGTCTGGACCAGAACTCCTAGAACTCGTCCGGCGTGTGCGGCCCAACGCAGGCGACCGCGAGGTCGTCGGGGTCCACGCGCTTCGCGGCGGCCACGACGTCGTCGTAGGCCACCTCGTCCAAGAGCCGGATGGCGGCATCGGGATCGATGTCCTCATCGAAGACGACCTTCTGGTTGGCCGCGTAGCGCGCCACCGCGTTGGTGTTCTCGAAGGCGAGCACCCGGCGGCCGGCGGCGTACGCCCGCGCCCGGTGGACCTCCTCCTCCGTCGGGCCGTCGCGGTGCAGCTCACCGACGATCTCGCGCATGCGCGTGTACGCCTCGCCCATCTTCGACGAATCCAGGCCCGAGCCCAGCTGCAAGATCGGCACGTCGGCGTAGGCGTGGTCCATCGCGTAGACCGAGTAGCACAGGCCCCGCTGCTCGCGGATCTCGTCGAACAGCCGCGAGCCCATCGAGCCGCCCAGCAGCGTCGCGTAGATCGTGAACGCCGCGCGGGCCGCCGGGTCGTCCACGTCGAGGTCGGGCCGGTAGCTCATCCGCAGGTGCGACTGGTTGGAGTCGCGCTGCTCGACGAGCTTCTGCGGCGCGAACGGCCCCACGGGCTGGTACGGCTCGGGCGGCGGCAGCGCGGGGAAGCGCGCGAAGACGTCGTCGACGGCGCCGTCGGCGGGGACGTGCTCGACGTTGCCGACGATGAAGGCGGCGCCGCGCTCGCCGCTCCAGCGGCGCTCGCGGAAGGCCACGATGCCGTCGCGGGTGAACGTCCGCAGGTGGTCCTCGGGCCCCAGGACCGTCCGCCCCAGCGGATGGTCGCCGAACGCCGCGCGGTCGATGAGCTCCTCGGCCACCGCCGCCGGCTGGTCCTTGTAGCGCTGGATCTCCTGGATGACGACGCCGCGCTCCTTGTCGAGCTCCTCGGCGTCCAGCTTTGGGCGCCCGACGAAGTCGGTGAGCAGGTCGATCGCCTCCATCGTCGACTCGGCGCGCACCGTGATGTGGAACGCGACGAGGTCGTGGGAGGTGTAGGCGTTGAGCGAGCCGCCCATGCGCTCGGCGGTCTCGTTGACCTTGCGATAGTCGTCGTACACCTGGCCGCCCTTGAACACGAGGTGCTCGAGGAAGTGCGCCATGCCGTTCTCCTCGGGGCGCTCCGTCCGGGCGCCGGCGTCGAAGGCGACGAGGATCGTCGTGGCCCGCGTGCCCTCCAGGGCGACGCGGTGAACGGGCAGGCCGTTCGGGGCGGTGGATGAAGTGATCGTCGGCATCAATGCGGACGATAGCTACGACGCCGTCCCGGCTTGTCCAGACGCACCTCCGACGGGGTTCCGACGCGCTGCAACCGCCGTTGCAGCCGCGCCGCAAAGCAGGGTTTCGAGCCTCTCCACGATAACCTCGCAGCGAGTCCATGGCCGCTACCGAAGCCGATATCCAGGCCCTCGAGGCCGCCGCGGGGCTGTCCGCGTCCCGACCCGGCGACCCCGCCAACGTCATCGAGTTCCGCGCCGTCACCAAGCGCTACGAGGGCGGGGACACGGGCGTGGAGGACATTTCGTTCTGCGTGCGCCGCGGCGAGTTCGTCTTCCTCGTCGGCTCGACCGGCTCGGGCAAGTCCACGCTGATGCGCCTGCTCATCAAGGAGCTCGAGCCGACCAAGGGCCACCTCCACGTCGCCGGTCGCGACCTGGCCCAGATCGACCGCAAGAAGGTGCCGTACTACCGGCGCAACGTCGGCGTCGTCTTCCAGGACTTCAAGCTCCTGCCCAACCGGACGGTGCACGACAACGTCGCGTACGCGCTGCAGGTCACCGGCAGCTCGCGCAAGGAGATCCGCGCCAAGGTGCCCGACATCCTGCGCCTCACCGGGCTGTCCACGAAGCTGCACAACTTCCCCGACCAGCTCTCCGGCGGGGAGCAGCAGCGCGTCAGCGTGGCGCGCGCGTTCGTCAACCATCCGCCGCTGCTGCTGGCCGACGAGCCGACGGGCAACCTCGATCCCGAGACCTCCATCGGGATCATGCAGCTGCTGTACCGCATCAACCGCACGGGCACGACGGTCATCGTCGCCACCCACGACTCGCACATGGTCGACCGCATGCGCCGGCGCGTGATCGAGCTGCGCAAGGGGCGCATCATCCGCGACGAGGCCACCGGCCGCTACGCCCCGCGGGACCTCAGCACCGCCGAGTTCGGCGCGCTCATGCGCGAGCCCGCGCCCGAGCCGCGCCGCGTGCGCGAGCCGTTCGACGACTTCGACGACGCCTTCCGGGACTGAGCGCCCCGCGATGAAGGTCGGCTTCTTCCTCCGCGAGGCCTTGCGCTCCATGGGCCGCAACGCCGTCCCGAGCTTCGCCGCGATGGCGTCGGTGCTCGTGACGGTCCTCGTCCTGGGCGTCTTCATCCCGGTCGTGCAGGCGACCACCGGGGCCGCCAACGACGTGCGCAACCGCGTCCTCGTGAACGTCTACCTCAAGACGAGCGCCAAGCAGCCCGACGTCCAGCGCGTGCGCCAGCTGCTGACGAGCAGGGTCGCCCACGTCGGCAAGCTGCAGTACGTCTCCAAGGAGCAGGCCTACGCCGAGCAGAAGCGGCGCTTCCCCGACGCCTACCAGCTGCTGGGCTCCAACCCGCTGCCCGACACCTTCCGCGTCACGCCCGACAAGCCGGACAACGCGCTGAAGCTGCGCGACGCGCTGTCCCCGTCGACGCCCGGCGGCGGGCGCACGACGATCGACCCGGCCATCGACAGCGTCCGCAACTCCAAGGACGACACGCAGAAGATCCTCGTCGCGACGAAGGTCGTGAAGCTCACGACCGGCCTGCTGGCGGTGCTGCTCGTCGTCGCCTCGATCCTGCTCGTCTCGAACACGATCCGCCTGTCGATGTTCTCGCGCCGCCGCGAGGTCGAGGTCATGAAGCTCGTCGGCGCGACCGACTGGTTCATCCGCTGGCCGTTCGTGATCGAGGGCGTCGTCCTGGGCGCCCTCGGCGGCGCACTGGCGATCCTGCTGCTCCTCGTGGGCAAGATCGCGCTGCTGGACCCGCTGACGGCCCAGTTCTCGCTGCTGGCCGCGCCGAACACGATCCACTTCGGGATGCTCGTCGCCGTGCTGCTGGCGGCGGCCGTCGGCGTGAGCGCGGCGGGCTCCGGCCTTTCGCTGCGGCGCTTCCTGCGCGTCTGAACCGGCCGAGCCGGCGACGCATGACTCGTACCCTGTGAGGAAGCGCATGCCTCCTCGCCGCCGCCCACGCCGCCCCCGACCGGCCACCGCCGCGCCCGCCGTCGTCGTGATGCTCGGGCTGCTCGCGCTGGGGATCTGGGTCGGGGGCAGCCACGCCGCCTGGCTGCCGGGCTTCGTCCGGGGCCCGCTCGTCGACGACCGCGCCGCCGTCGTCAACGAGGCGATCTCCGACATCCACGGCACCTACTACCGCGCGATCCCCGACGGGCAGCTCGCCGACGACGCCATCAGCGGCGTGGTGGCCAGGCTCCACGACCGCTTCTCCAACTACTTCAATCCCAAGGAGTACAGCCGCTTCAAGCTCGCCTCGAGCAGCGAGTTCTCGGGCATCGGCACCGCTGTGACCGAGGACCCGCGCGGGCTCCGGATCCAGACCGTCTACGACGGCTCACCGGCCCGGCGCGCCGGTCTCCAGAAGGGCGATGTGGTGATCGCCGTGAACGGGAAGTCGCTCAAGGGCCGCAAGCAGGAGGAGTCGGTGTCGCTCGTGAAGGGGCCACCGGGCTCCGACGTGCGCCTGACCTGGCTGCACAACGGGCACCGCGTGACCAGGACGCTGACGCGCAACACGGTGACGGTCCCTGTCGTGGCATCTTCGCTGCACACGAAGAACCGGTGTCCGATCGGGGTGGTGAGCCTGGCGCAGTTCAGCTCCGGCGCGCACGCCGAGGTCTATTCGGCGCTCCAGCGCCTCCAGAAGCGGGGGGCGAAGTCGTTCATCTTCGACCTGCGCGAGAACGGCGGCGGCCTCGTCAGCGAGGCGCAGCTCATCGCGAGCGCGTTCCTCAAGAGCGGGCCGATCGTCACCACCCGCGGGCGCGCGGTCCCGGCGCGCACGCTGATGGCCACCGGCGATCCGGTCGTGCCCGACGCCCCGCTGCTGGTCCTCGTCGACGGCGGCACCGCCTCGGCCTCGGAGATCGTGGCCGGCGCGCTGCAGGACCGTAAGCGCGCGAAGCTCATGGGTACGAAGACGTTCGGCAAGGGCGTCTTCCAGCAGGTCATCGAGCTGTCCAACGGCGGCGCGCTCGACATCACGGCGGGCCAGTACTTCCTCCCCAGCGGACGCAACCTGGGGGGCAAGGGCGTCTCGCAAGGCGCCGGGCTCAAGCCCGACCTCCCCGCCAGCGACAACCCCAAGACCAAGCCCGACGAAGCCCTCGACCGCGCGCTCGCGGTGGCCGCCGGCACGTGCCGGTGAGACAGCGCGGGCGTCAGCGGCAGCACGACGGGCCGGCCCCGCCGGAGCTGGACACCCCGACCGTCGTGTTGCTGGAGCAGCGCGGGCGCTTCCTCGTCGGCGAGCCGTTCTTCCGCCGCGGTAGGCGCGTCACGGTGGAGCGCTCGCGCGATGCCGCGCCGGGGAGGCTGGCACTGCTCAAGCCGCCGGGGCGCGGGGACGGCGGCCGCGCGCGGATCGCGCGGGTCGTCGGGCGCCCCGACGTCGCGCGCGACGTGCTCGAGGCCTTCATGCTCGACCGCGGCCTGCGCCGCTCGTTCCCGCCCGGTGTCGAGCGTGCGGCGGCGGAGGCCCGCGACGCGCCGGTGGAGGCTCGCGGGCGCCGGGACCTCGTGACGCTCCCGACCTTCACCATCGACCCGGTCACGGCGCGCGACTTCGACGACGCGATCTCGTGCGAGGAGCTGGGGGAGGGGCACTGGCGCGTGTGGGTCCACATCGCCGACGTCACCGCCTTCGTCCGTCCCGGGTCGCCGGTCGATCGCGAGGCCTACCGGCGCTCGACGAGCGTCTACGTCCCCGGCGCGGTCGAGCCGATGATCCCGGAGGCGCTGTCGAACGACGCCTGCTCGCTGATCCCCGGCCAGGAGCGCCTGGCGGCGACCGTCGAGCTGGAGCTGCGCGGCGCCGACGTCGTCAAGGCCTCGTTCTACCGCTCGACGATCCGCTCGGACGCGCGCCTGGATTACGACCGCGTCGACCGCATCTTCGCGGGCGCCGAGGAGCCGCAGGAGCCATGGGGCGAGCCGCTGGCGATCGCGCGCCGGGTCGCCGCGGCGCTCCAGGCCCGGCGCGACGAGCGCGGCGCGCTGGCGATCGAGAGCGTCGAGCCGGAGTTCGCCTTCGACAAGCGCGGGCACGTGACCGGCGTGGAGGCCATGCAGCAGACCGAGTCGCACCGCGTCATCGAGCATCTGATGATCACCGCCAACGAGCAGGTCGCGACGCTGCTGGCCGAGCGGTCGCTGCCGACCCTGTACCGCGTGCACGAGCGCCCCGATCCGCCGGCGGTCGAGCGCCTGGTGGAGCAGCTCGCCTCGCTCGACGTGCCGACCCCGCCCGTGCCCGAGCACATCTCCCCCCAGCAGGCCGCCGACATCGTCGCGCAGTGCTCGCACCTCGTCGACGAGCACGTCCGCCGCACGGGCCACGGGCGCGTGGCGCTGACCTCGCTGGTCCTGCGCGCGCTCAAGCAGGCCTACTACTCGCCGCGAAATCTCGGCCACGCCGGCCTGGGCTCGCCGTGCTACTGCCACTTCACCTCGCCGATCCGGCGCTACCCCGACATCATCTGCCACCGCGCGCTGCTCGGCGCGATCGGCGCCGGCGAGGAGCCGCCGCGCGCGAGCGGGCTCGACGACGCGGGCGAGTGGACGAGCGCGCGCGAGCGGGATGCGATGGCGATCGAGCGCCAGGCCGACGCGATCGTCCGCTGCTTCCTGCTCGAGCGCGAGCTCTTCGAGCACGGCTGGGAGCAGGAGTTCGACGGCGAGGTCACGGGTGTCATCGGCGCCGGCGCCTTCGTGCGCTTCGGCGAAGGCCACGAGGGGCTGCTCCCCGTCCGTCGCCTGCGCGGCGACTGGTGGGAGGTCAACGAGCAGGGGACGATCCTGCACGGGACCGAGACGGGGCGCACGATCCGCCTCGGCGACCCGGTACGCGTGCGGGTGCACCGCGTCGAGCCACCGCGGGGCCGCGTCGACCTGGACCTCGTCGAGGCGGCCGGGAGCTGAGCGGGCCCGGTCACTAGGGTCAAAGCATGGCGAAGGGCAAGAAGAAGGTCGCGCCGGGCGACGTGGCGTCCAACCGCTA
Organism: Solirubrobacterales bacterium; assembly: GCA_025963905.1. Classification (GTDB taxonomy): domain Bacteria; phylum Actinomycetota; class Thermoleophilia; order Solirubrobacterales; family Solirubrobacteraceae; genus JAOPZW01. Next base: position 14,854 of record JAOPZW010000410.1, read on the forward strand.
CGCCTCCTACCGCTACGAGCTGCTGGACCGCGTCGAGTGCGGGGTGGTGCTCGTCGGCACCGAGGTCAAGGCGCTGCGCAGTGGCACCGCGCAGCTCAAGGACGGCTACGCCTCGATTCGCGACGGCGAGCTGTGGCTGAACAACGTGCACATCCCGCCCTACGGACCGGCCGCGCGCGAGAACCACGAGCCGGAGCGGCCGCGAAAGCTGCTCGTTCACCGGCGCGAGCTCGACCGCCTGGCCGCCCGGGTGCAGGAGCGCGGCTTCACGCTCGTCCCGACCCGGATCTACTTCTCCGGCCCGCACGCGAAGGTCGAGATCGCGGTCGGACGGGGCAAGGACCGCTTCGACAAGCGCGAGTCGATCAAGGAGCGCGAGACCCAGCGCGACATGCAGCGGGCGTTGCGCGACGTCAACCGCTGACCACTCGGCACCCTGGAACCGCCGCCTGGCGGGCGCCTCCGCCGCCCGGCGTATCGAACAGATGTGCAGAAGGTGTCCATTTGGACTTCAGAGTTGTGCAGAGGCGACGATAAGGACCGGGAAATGTGTGCTCCCTGTTCCCCCCACAGGAGGTCTCGTCCCATGAAGTTCAAGGTCGCGGCTGTCGCCGCTGTCGTCGGTGCCCTTGGAGCGGGCGCCGCCCCCGCACACGCCGTCACGACGGTCGTCACCGGCGTCGCGGGAACCCAGCTCTCGGTCGGCGCCGTCGGAACGCCGGCCGCGCTCACGCTCACCAAGGGCGGGGCGAACTCCGCCGACTCGACGGTGGTCGCCACCGGTCTCGGCAACTGGACGCTACGCGCCTATGAGGCCGGCGGCGACGGCAAGTTGAGCAGTACCGTCCCGACCGCCCTCACGCTGACCGACCCGCTGCAGATCGGCTTCGGCCCCGGCTTCGGGACGTTCACGAACCTCACGGCCAGCGCCGGGACCGGCCCGTCGTTCGACGGCGCCGGCGTGCAGACGGTCCCCGTCCGCTACTACCAGCCAATCGTGGACGCCGACATGTCCGGCCTCACGCCGGGTCAGGTCCTCGCCGCCACGGTCACCTGGGACCTGGTCGGTCGCTGAGCAGCCACCGCTGAGGACGGGGCGCCGAGAGGCGCCCCGTCCCACGCGATCCCCGAGGAGGCTCCGTTCCCCATGCGCCGCATCCCGCTTGTGCTGTTCGTGCTCGCCCTGTGTGCCGCCGGCCCGCCGGCGGCCGCCGAGGCCAAGAGCACCGACGAGGTCATCAACCTCGCTCCCGCTCGTGC
>JAOPZW010000411.1 GCA_025963905.1 Solirubrobacterales bacterium
GGGCGGCCGGCCTCTGGGGGGCGTGAGGCCGACCGCCGCGCAGGGCTCTGGAGGCGGTGCGCACCGCCTCCAGATGATGGTGACATATCCGGGAGCAGGTGTTTTGCGGATTGCGCCCGGAGGTCAGCCTGCTGGGTTCAGCGGATCTGCATGCCTGAGATGGCGCGCGAGATGACGAGGCGCTGGATCTCCGAGGTGCCCTCGAAGATCGTGTAGATCTTCGCGTCGCGGTGGAAGCGCTCGACGGGGAACTCGCGCGTGTAGCCGTTGCCGCCGAGGACCTGGATCGCCCGCTCGGTCGCCCAGACGGCGACCTCGCCGGCCTTCAGCTTGCTCATCGAGCCCTCGGCGTTCTCGAACCTCTGGCCGGTGCGTCCCATCCACGAGGCCCGCCAGACGAGCAGGCGCGCGGCGTCGATCTCGAGCTTCATGTCGGCCAGCGCGAAGGCGATCGCCTGGTTCTCGATGATCTTCTTGCCGAACTGCTCGCGCTCCTTGGCGTAGTCCAGCGCGTACTCGTAGGCGGCGCGGGCGATGCCGATGGCCTGGGCGCCGACGGTCGGGCGGCTGGCCTCGAAGGTCTGCATCGCCGCCTGCGAGTTGCCGCGCTTGCCCTCGCGCACCCGGGCCAGGCGCTCGTCCAGCTTCTCCTTGCCGCCGAGCACGTTGGCGGCGGGGACGCGGACATCGTCGAGAAAGACGTCGGCGGTGTGCGAGGCGCGCAGGCCGTGCTTCTTGACCTTCGTGCCCATCTCCAGCCCCGGCGTGTCCCTGGGGATGACGAACGCCGCGTGGCCGCGCGAGCCGAGATCGGGATCGATCGTGGCGATCACAACGTGCACGTCCGCGATGCCGCCGTTGGTGGCCCAGGCCTTCTGGCCGTTGATGACGAACTCGTCCTTGGCCTCGTCGTACTTGGCGCGCGTGCGGACCGCCGACACGTCGGAGCCGGCGTTGGGCTCGGAGGCGCAGAAGGCAGCGACCTTGACGTCGTCCGGCGTGCCGAAGCAGCGCGGGATCCACTCGCCGACCTGCTCGCCGGTCCCCTGCCCGAAGATCGCGGCGACGGCGAGGCTCGTGCCCATGATCGCCATGCCGATGCCGGCATCGCCCCAGAAGAGCTCCTCGTTGACGATCGGCAGCGTCAGGCCGGTGGGATCCCCGAAGAACTGCGCGAGCGCCTCGAAGCCGTAGAGGCCGATCTTCGACGCCTCCTGGATGATCGGCCAGGGAGTCTCCTCGCGCTCGTCCCACTCCGCCGCCGCCGGGCGCACCACGCCCTCGGCGAACCCGTGCACCCACTCGCGGATGTCCTTCTGGTCCTGGCTGAGCGCCAGGGAGAACGGCGTCTCCCCGGCGGGCTCGGCGACGTCGATGCCTTCGACGGCGCTGGTGGTGGCGGCTTCCATGTCCGGTCCTTTCGAGAAGAGGGCGCTGCGCGCTGCAGTGCGTGCGACCACGGTACGCGCAACTGTAAACGCTTGTCAAACTTCTGGTTACATTGGTGGTAGGCTCGGGCGATGGCGACCAGGCGAAGCTCCCGGCACGAAGCACGGCGCGAGCGCGAGCGCGACATCGTCGACGCCACCCGCGCGCTGTTCGACGAGCGCGGGATGCAGGACGCTCCGATCGAGGACATCGCCCGCGCCGTCGGGATCAACAAGGCGCTCATCTACCGGCACTTCGCGTCCAAGGAGGAGCTGTTCGTCCTCACCGTCACGCGGTATCTCGCCGACCTCGGGGCACGGGCCGCCGAGGTCGACGAGACGGCCGATCCGGTCGCCCAGCTGCGCGCGATGTGCGAGGGCTACACCCGCTTCTGCCTCCAGTACCCGGCCTTCCTGGACTGCGCGCTGTCGCTGATGCGCCGGCCCGCCGGGGAGCTCATGGCGAGCGTCTCGGAGGCCGTCTGGCTGCGCCTGGGCCAGGCGATGGCGCAGTGCCTGACGCCGCTCTCGCAGGCCCTCGCCCTCGGAGCCGAGCGCGGCGTCTTCGCCGTCGACGATCCCGACTTCGCCGCCAACCACCTCTACACGCAGGTGCTGGGGACGATGCACCTCGCACGCGTCGGCGCGGGGGTGCGCCTGGGGCCCGGCGGCGTGCCGGAGATGTTCCACATCGACTCCGAGGCCGTGCGGCGGGCGTGCGTCGAGGCCGCGATGGCCCTGGCGCTGAACCCGTGGGCGCACGACGCGGTCGGCGACGCGGGCGTCCGCTGAGCCCTGCGCTCAGGCGCGCTTCGCGGCCAGCTCGACGAAGACGTCGAGCGCGCGCGGGTTGGCCAGCGAGTCGCGACTGGCCGCCACCCCGGGCGGCGTGCCCATCAGGATGCGCTTGACCGGCACCTCGAGCACCTTGCCCGAGAGCGTGCGCGGCACCTCGTGGATCTGGACCACCTCGTTGGGCACGTGGCGCGGCGAGCAGTCCTCGCGGATGCGCTTGCGGATGGCCGCGACGAGGTCGTCGTCGAGCACCGCGCCCTCGCGCAGGACCACGAACAGCGGCATCCACGACTCGGCGCCCTCGACGGGCACGTCGACCACGAGCGCGTCGACGACGTCGTCGAGCCCGAGCACCGCGCGGTAGATCTCGCTCGTTCCCATGCGCACGCCGCCGCGGTTGATCGTCGAGTCCGAGCGCCCGTAGATGATCGCCGTGCCGCGCGGGGTGATCTCGATCCAGTCGCCGTGGCGCCAGACGCCGGGGTACATCGAGAAGTAGCTCTCGCGGTAGCGCTCGCCGTCCGGGTCGTTCCAGAAGTACAGCGGCATCGACGGCATCGGCTCGGTGATGACGAGCTCGCCGACCTCGCCGACGACCGATCGCCCCTCCTCGTCGAACGCCTCGACCTTCGCGCCCAGGGCGCGCCCCTGCAGCTCGCCGAGATAGACGGGCAGCAGCGGGACGCCGCCGACGAAGGCGGTGCACACGTCGGTGCCGCCGCTGGTCGAGAACAGCCACGTGTCGGCGCCGACGTGCTCGTAGACCCAGTCGAAGCCCTCCGGCGACAGCGGCGAGCCGGTCGAGCCCACGCTCTCCAGCCGGCTCAGGTCCCGCCCGGCGGCCGGCTCGACGCCCTCCTTCAGGCAGGAGGCCAGGTAGCTGGCGCTCGTGCCGAAGCACGTCACCCCCGCGCTCTCGGCGAGGTCCCACAGCACGCCCAGGTCGGGGTGGCCGGGGCTGCCGTCGTACAGGACGATCGCAGCGGGCGTGAGCAGCGCGCCGACGAGGAAGTTCCACATCATCCAGCCGGTCGTGGTGAAAAAGAACAGCCGCTCGCCCGGGTGCACGTCGAAGTTGAATGCCAGGTGCTTCAGCTGCTCGAGAATGATGCCGCCGTGACTGTGGCAGATGGGCTTCGGCAGGCCGGTCGTGCCCGAGGAGAACAATATCCACAGCGGATGCTCGAACGGCACCTGCTCGAATTCAAACTCGTCCGGCGGCACGGCCGGATGCTCGAAGAGCTCATCCCACAGGATGGTGTGCGCTGACAACGGCTCAGCGTCAGCGCGATTCAGATAAGGCAGGTAGACGACGTGGCGCAACGAATCGAGCTGGCCGATGATCTTCTGGACCTCCACCTTGCGGTCGAAGGGCTTTCCGCCGTACTGGTAGCCATCGACGCAGAACATGACCTTCGGCGTGAGCTGCGAGTACCGGTCCAACACTCCGCGGGTGCCGAAATCCGGGCCGCAGCTGGACCAGACCGCGCCGATGCTGGTCGTGGCCAGCATCGCGATGATGGTCTCCGGCGCGTTCGGCAGATAGGCGACGACACGGTCGCCGGGCTCGACACCCAACTTGCGCAGTTGGGTTGCGAGGATACGCACTTTGGCGCCGAGCTCCGCCCACGACACATGTGACAGCGGCGTGCGCTCGCTCAGATACATCAATGCAACGGCATTGGGCCGCTCGTGTCGCAAGGCGTGTTGTGCGTAGTTCAGGCGCGCCCCGGGAAACCACTTTGCGCCCGGCATGCGCCGATCAGCCAGAACGCGCTCGTAAGGCGCGGAAGACTGCACCTCGAAGTAGTCCCAGATCGCCTGCCAGAACGCCTCGAGGTCATCGACGGACCACTGCCACAATTCGCCGTAGCTGGCGAACTTCAGCCCCCGTTCCTTTGCCAGCCAACGCATGAAGGCCGTGAGATGTGATTTGTTGATCCGCGCCGCACTCGGCGTCCACAACAGATCCCCTATTTCCATGGGCTGCGCCCAACTTTCCTGCGGGTCGAAGCGACCCGCAACATGCAGCGGCGCTGCGCGCCGGTAAGAACCACGTTACGCATTGGTGATACCTATATGCGTTCGATGATCATCGCGATGCCCTGGCCAACTCCGATGCACATGGTGCACAGCGCGTGGCGCCCGCGAGTTGCGGCGAGCTGATACATTGCCGTGGTCACGAGCCTCGCCCCTGTCATGCCGAGCGGATGGCCAATCGCGATAGCGCCCCCGTTTGGATTGACGTGTTCGGCATCGTCGGCAAGTCCGAGCTCGCGCAGCACGGCGAGGCCCTGCGATGCGAACGCCTCGTTGAGCTCGACAACATCCATCTTGCGGATATCCAGGCCCACGCGGCCCAGCGCTTTGCGGCTTGCGGGTACCGGGCCCATTCCCATGATTCGA
>JAOPZW010000432.1 GCA_025963905.1 Solirubrobacterales bacterium
CCCCCAGTCGGCAGCGCCGCTCGACGCCGTGGCGGCCGCGCTGGACGCCGCCGCGGCGATGTTCGAGGAGCGCCGCGAGTTCGCCGCCCGGCGCCAGCAGATCATCGCCGCCAACCCGGAGCTACAGGAACGCGAGCTCATCAAGCTCGCGTCACTTGCCGGAGCCGTGGCCGAGGCACTACGCCGCCGCGGGGTCCACGACCCCGCCGCGATCCTCACCGCCGAGGCCGGGATCACCGTCTTCAGGGTCGCGTTCGAGCGCTGGGTCGACCAGGCCGACCAGCAGAGCCTCCAGCGACTCATCCACGACTCGCTGGACGAGCTGAGAGCCACAGTCGCCGCCCAAGCCACCACAAGCAGATGATCGCCCGCGAGAGGGCGACCGACGTGCCAGCCCCAGATGTCGAAATGCGGCTCGATCGAGCGGTAGTCGAAATTCGCGGGCGGCCCGGGCGGATTGGCGAGCACACGCTCGAACACGGCCGCGGGAGCGGTAGCGGACGAACTGGGTTCCGCAGGCGCTCGCTTAGCGACGCCAGGCAGGAGCAGCGTGTGGCGATCTCGGCTCGACGGAGCCCGGCAGCTCGCAGTGCTCCAGTTCGAGACGCGCAGAAGTCGCGGGCCGCTGCCGGCGCGGCGGCTCAGGCTCGCGCGGCGGCGATCAGCGCGTCGGCCACTCGGGCGGCGGGGCCGTCGAGCGCGCCGGGCCGGCGCGCCAGGACGAGTCGCCGCGTCTCCTGCGGCTCCCCCCGCACGGCGACGACCTTGACGCCGTCGGGCAGCACGTCGAGGGCGACCGGGGCGAGCGTCGTGATGGCCAGCCCGGCGGCCACGATCTGGAGCTTGGCCAGCCAGTCGCGCACGATGTAGCGGACGTTCGGGCGCTCTGCGAGCCCGGGCCAGACGCCGAGCAGGGAGTCGCCCGAGTCGGTGCGGCTGGCGACCCAGACCTGGCCGCCGAGCTGCTCCACCTCGACCGCCTGCGCGCCGGCGAACGGGTGGCCCGCGGGAACGCCGAGGACCAGCTCACGCTCGGATAGCGTCGTGAGGTCGAGCGGCGGCGACTCGGCGTCCGGTGGCCGGAACGGCGGCGTGCGGGCGAGGATGGCGAGGTCGAGCGTGCCCGCCCGCAGCGCCCGGGTGAGCGCGGGCGTGGTGCCCTCGCGCAGGGTGACCTCCAGCTCGCGCGGCAGCGACGCCAGCGCTTTGGGCACGAGCCCCGCCGCCGCCGTCGCAAACGCGCCGAGCCGTACCGGCCCGCCCGCGGCGTCCACGCTGGCCGCCTCGCGCACCGCGGCGTCGAGCTCGTCCAAGACCCGGAGCGCTCGCGGCAGCAGGCGGGCTCCCGCCGGCGTGAGGACGACGCCATCCCGGCTGCGGTCGAACAGCCGGCGGCCGGCGACGCCTTCCAGTGCCGCCACCTGCCGTGAGACGGCCGACTGCGTGTAGCCCAGCGAGCGTGCCGCGGCAGAGAAGGAGCCCAGCTGCGCGACCTCGCGGAGCACCCGCAAGCCGGTGGGCGAGAAGTCCTGTGGCATGCCTGATGCGCATGGTAGCCCTGCTCGAATTTCGTATTCGGCATGGGGCATCGGCTGCTTAGTGTGAGGACATGACCGCTTCCCGCACCGCCCTTGTCACAGGCGCCAACCAAGGGCTCGGCCGCGCGCTCGTCGAAGAGCTGGCCGCTCGCATGGCACCGCACGACCGCGTCCTGCTCACCGGCCGCGACCCTGATCGTGTCCAGGCCGCCGCGGCGGCCGTCGCCGCCGGCCAGGCGATCGCCCGCGTCGAGGGCCGCGTGCTCGACGTCCGCGATGGCGACGCCATCACGGACCTGGCCGCGGAGTTGGGCGAGATCGACATCGTCTTCTCCAACGCCACGTCGCGCATGAGCCCGCATGACGATCCCGCCGACCAGGTCGACGCCGTCGCCGAGACCAGCAACCTCGCGACGACCCGCATGCTCCGCGCGTTCGCCCCGCGCCTACGGGCTGGCGGCCGGTTGATCGTGGTCGCCAGCGCGCTCGGGACGCTCGACAAGCTCGACCACCAGGTTGTGGGCCGGTTCGCGGCAGCCGCCACGAGCCTCGACGCTGTGGACGCCCTCGTGGAGGAGTGGCGTCACGCTGTCCACGATCGCCGCGCCGAGGAAGAGGGCTTCGGCACGTGGCTGAACATCCCGTCCAAGGTCGCGCAGGTCGCCGCCGTCCGCGCCGTCGCGCAAGAGCGCCGCGCTAACGATCTCGCTCAGGACAGGCTCGTCATGGCGCTCTGCCCGGGACTGATCGACACGGACGCCTCCCGCCCATGGTTCGAGGACATGAGCCAGGCCCAGACCCCCGCCGAGGCTGCCTCCTGGCCGGTCGATCTCGCCCTCGCCGGGACGTTCGACCCCGCCTTCTACGGCGAGCTCGTCCAGTTCGCCAGGGTCCTCCCCTGGGAGACCGGCATCCCGGTACCGCACACGGCGACCACCTGACGCTGCGGCTCGACGGCATCGACGTCGAGGGACGGCGCATGGGGTGACGAGGCCCGTCAGTCGTCCTTCGATGCACCCGACCCGACCGGCGCGTCTCGCCCCGCGCCGACCTACCATCCGGCCAATGCACCGCTTTAGGGGTCTACGGCGGCTCGCGATGGCCGCGATCCTGGCCGTGCTGCTCCTCGCGCCGGCCATCAACGCCCAGGTGCCCTCCAACCCGCTGAACGACCTGTTCGCGCTCGGCAAGGGCACGGGACAGACGCCGGCCACCGTCACGGTGCAGAAGCCGGCAGCGCCGACGGTCGAGGCGGTCCCGCGCGCGCAGTGCGGACCGGGCGCCAAGCCCGAGCCCGGCATCCAGGGGCGCGTGCCGGCCGGCTCGGGGACCGACGGCCTGTGGTGCAACGTCAGCCTGCTCGCCCACCAGGGCACCTCGGGTGGCTTCAAGGTGCTGCGCTACGTCGACGAGGCCGGGCACGAGTGCGCCTACTACGACACCGCGCTGCTGTTCCCGCTCAACGCCTTCAACCTCAACTCGAGCGGCATCGGCGTCGTCGTCCTCGACATGGCCGACCCCGCGCATCCCAAGCAGACCGACCTGCTCACCGAGCTGCCGATGCTCTCGCCGCACGAGTCCCTGAACCTCAACGCCAAGCGCGGGCTGCTTGCCGCTGTCGAGGGCAACCCCACCACCTACCCAGGCGTCGTGTCCCTCTACGACGCGCACGCCGACTGCCGGCATCCGCAGCTCCAGTTCACCAAGCCCTTGGCGCGCTTCGGCCACGAGAGCGGCTTCTCCCAGGACGGTCGCACCTTCTACGCGACCGGCACCGCGACCCAGGCGATCACCGCCATCGACGTCACCAGCACCAAGGACCCGCACGTGCTGTGGCAGGGCAACGTCCTCTCCCACGGCATGTCGCTCAGCGACGACGGCAACCGTGCATACGTCGCCGATCCCACCGGCCGCGACATGCTCATCATGGACACGAGCGAGATCCAGGCGCGCAAGCCGGACCCGCAGGTGCGCGAGATCAGCCGCATCACCTGGTCACCCGCGTCGATCCCGCAGAACGCGATCCCGTTCACCGAGGACGG
>JAOPZW010000434.1 GCA_025963905.1 Solirubrobacterales bacterium
GCAATCCGACGACGCGCAGCTCGCGCTCAAGACCTACATCGACGTGGACCTCGATTCGCGCCGCGACTGGTTCGAGTCCGAGAGCTCGAAGAACTACCCCGCCTACTCCGGCCACTGAGGTCTCGGATGCCGCTCGCGACCTTCTGACGAAAACGATCGACTCGGCGAGATCGTCATCGACAGCCCTCCGCTGAACCTCTTCAGCGGGCAGCTGCTCGCCGACCTGCGCGCGCAGGCCCTCAACCCGTCCGACTTCGTCGAGCGCGGCGCGCAGGCCGGCGATCACCTGAGCGTCGATCCGGTTGAGTGGTGGGGCGCCGATCGTCAGGAGCGCAAGCGCGCCGCGTGACTCGAGCCGGACGCTGCCGGTCGACATCACGCAGCTGCCGATCCGCCGGCAGCCCGGGCGAGCCCAGCGAACTCCTCTTCTCCGTAGGCGGTGCCGTCGATGCCCCAGCCGCCCTCGGCCGCCTCGGTGAGGATCACCCAGGTCTTGACCGGCCGCTGGTCGGCGATGACGGCGGCCTCGACAAGGCCGGTGGCCTCCGTGGTGATCTGCCGCTGGCCGTCGCGGCTGAGAGCTGCCGGCGGTGTGACGATCTGCACCCGCACGGCCCGGGCCGACGTGGCGCTCCCCGTGGCGACCGCGCCACCGGGAAGGCGGTGGACGAAGGCCGCGGTGTTGTCGAGGTGGAACGCCCCGGGCGCTGCCACGCCTTCCGCGCGCAGCACGGCCCAGGTCAGATCAGTGGCGAGCTGGGCGTCCGCGCCGTCGGGCAGGAGGTCGGTCGGCACGTAAACGTCGATCATCGGCATGGCGCGGACCCCCAGGACGTCACACCTCGGCGAGCCGCTCGGCCGCCGAGTCGCCGCGTGTCGCTTCGGCGGCGGCCGCGATGAGCCGCACGACGTCGTCCGTGTGGGTGACCATCGGAAGGTGGCCGGAGTCGACCTCGACCGTCGTGGCTCCCATGCGCTGAGCGAACTGTCGCTCGGCGTCGGCCGGGATGGCCCTGTCATCCGTTGCCACCATGTACCAGGACGGCAGCGACCTCCACGCAGGCGCGCCCATCTTGTCGTCGAACGCGCTCATCGAGATGGGCTGCTGGACTGCCCACATGACCCGCGCCTGCACGGGGTCGACGCCGACCGCGAATTGCGTCACGAAGTCCTCCTCGGGCAGCCAGCCGAAGCCGTGGACGTCGACGATGAGGTGTGCCAGCGACGGCGTCGGCGGGCCGCCGTCGAGCAAGGCGCCGAGCGATTCGCCCTCGTCGAGGCCGAAGGCTGCGATGTAGACCAAGCCGACGACATTGGGCGCGTCGCCGCCGAGAGCCGTGATGATCTGGCCGCCGTAGCTGTGTCCGGCGACGATCGTTGGGCCGGTCTGGCGCCCCAGCACGTGCCGTAGGCGAGCGACGTCGTCCGCGAGCGACGTCTCGGGGAACTGCGGGGCCGTGACGTTGTAGCCGTCGGCCTGGAGGGCCTCGATGACGGCGCTCCAGGACGACCCGTCGGCCCAGGCGCCGTGAACCAGCGCGATGTTGGGCAGCTCGCTCATCGGCAGCTCCTTGTTCGATAGAGGTCAGGAGCCCCGATAGTCGTCGGAGCGTCGCACCTTCTCTTGAGTCAACTGACTGCTTTGTTCGCGCGGCGCGTTCGCCAGCGCGCCGCCGAGCTGCGCGCGAGAGGTGATCCCGAGCTTCGGGAAGATCCGGTACAGGTGCGAGCCGATCGTTCGGTGCGACAGGAAGAGCCGCTCGCCGATCTCGCGATTGGAGAGCCCGTCGGCGGCCAGCCTGGCGATCTGCAGCTCCTGCGCGGTGAGCTCGTCGCGAGCTGCCGGGGTGCGCGGCCCGATCCTCTCACCGGCGGCGCGCAGCTCCTGTCGCGCGCGCTCGGCCCACGGCGTCGCTCCGAGCGCGTCGAACAGGTCGATCGCGCCGTGCAGCCGCTCCCGCGCGTCGACGCCCCGTCGCCGGCGACGGAGCCAGCATCCGAACGACAACAGCGTTCTGGAGCGTAGGAACGGGTGGGCCGTCAGATCGTGGGCAAGTGTGGCCGCGAAGAGCGCCTCGGCCTCGTCGTCATCCGCCATCAGGGGCCTCGCGCAGACGAGCGCGGCGCACAGGATCGGTGGCTCGCTCCGGGTCGCAACGTCCTCGAGCTCCCGAACGACCTGTGCCACTCGTTCGGCATGCTCGCCGCGCCCAGCAGCCTCGACCAGATCGAGCAGCGCCGGCCAGCGCATGAAGCGATGGAAGGCCGGGCTGGCCTCGTCGAAGACCGGCCACAGGTGGCGGAACGCGTCCTCGTACCGTCCCTCGCCGAGGGCGGCGGCTCCGCGAGCGAGATGCGCGGGCGCCAGCAGCGGGCCGCCCTTCATCGCCAGCAGCTTCTGCTCGGGCCGGGCGAGCATGGAATCGATGTCTGCCTCGCTGGTGCGCGAGGCGGTCGCGAGAGCGGCGACGAGCTCCGCCGTCAGCCCGAACTGCGGCTGGCGGGTGTCGCGGGCCAAGCGCGCCGCCTCCGCGCCCGCCGACGCAGCCGCCAGCCAGTCATCGCTGTACATCGCAGCCCACGCGTAGTGCGTCAGCGCCTGCGTGAGCATCCCGAGCCGGCTCTGCTCACGTAGGCCCTCGACCGCCCGCGCCAGGAATCGCGCCCCCGTCGCGAAGTCCCCTGCCTTCTCGGCGGCGATGCCCACGTACATCGCCGAGACAGGATCCGTCATCTCGTGGAGGCGCAACCGCGAGACGCGCCGCAGGACGGACGTGCCGGTGACCTCGGGATGGGCGAGCGCGGTCACCACCAGGAGCCTCGGGTCGTCGTCCGGCACGCCGGCGCTGTCGGCTGCGTCCACGAGGTACTGCCGGGTCCTCGTCCGAGCACGCGTCCACCAGCAGCGGTGCGCGATCGGTACGAGCGAGCGAAGCGCCATGTCCGGATCGCCGCCGTCGCGCATTCGCCGAGCGATCGTCACGAACGTCTTCGTGGCCCCGGCCTCGAACCACAGATCCCCGGCGACCATCTCGTGCAACCACGCCAAGCGCGCAGCCTCCAGGTCGCCGACGTCGTGCGGGTTCGCCTGGCGGAGGAGTCGCCGCACGATCTCGACGAGCCCGAGCTCGTAGGCCAACTCGGCCGCCCGCACCAGGCGCTCGCTCTTGACCGACCGGTCAGAAGTGAGGGCCGCGGCGCGCTCGAGCGCTCCCGCCGCAACCAGCACCGCGCCGCGTCGTCGCGCTGTCTGCGCGTGATCGTCGAGGGCGTCGGCGACGGCATCGTCGGCGCCGACGACCGCCATGGCCCGGTGCCACAGTCGACGCTCCGGGTCGGCGACGACCTCCGCGAGCGCGCCGTACATCGCGAGGACCTGCACGGGCGATGCGGCCTGCTGCACGGCCGACCGGATCAGGGGATGCCGGAAGTGCAACTCGGTGTCGACCAAATCGACCAAGCCGATCGCGACCGCCGGGTCGACATCGGAGGCTGTCACCGCGGCGCCGTGGCGCCGGGCCGCGCACGCGAGGACCTCGTCGAGCGACGCGCGGCCGTCCAGCGCCGCCGCGAGCAGCACGAGGCGCGTTGCCATCGGCAGGTCGTCCAACCTGGCGGCGAAGGCCCGCTCGAGGCGCGCCGTCATCGTCGCCGGTGCCGGCGTGAGACGCTCGGCGTCGGGCAACGCACGGGCCAGCTCGACGAGGGCCAGCGGGTTGCCGGCCGCCTCCTCGAGTACCTGATCGCGTTGATGGAGCGACAGCTCGGCCGCGTGGTGCTCCAACAGCTCGGTCGCCGCGGCGGCATCCAGCGGCCTGAGCTCGAGGACCGGCAGCCGAGCATCGTCGAGCGGGATCGCGTAGCCGTCCCTGATCGCCGCAAGCAGCGCGACGGGCTCGCTCTCCAGGCGCCGCGCGATGAACGTCAGCACCGCGAGGCTGGAGCGATCGAGCCAGTGGGCGTCATCGACCACCACGATCAAGGGCGCGGCATCGGCCGCGTCGCAAACCAGCTGATAGGCGGCGAGTGCCACCTTGAACGGGTCGGGCTCCAGATCGTCGGCAAGGCCGAACGCCGCTTCGAGCGCCCGCCGCCGCGGTGCGGGCAGCGACGCCATGCGGCTGCTGATCGGGCGCAGCAGCTCATGCAGGCCGGCGAACGCCAGCTCCGCCTCCGACTCGCTGCCGACGGTTGCCAGGACGCGGGCGCCGAGGTCGCCGGCGCGCTCGCGCGCGTGATGCAGGAACGCGGATTTGCCGATGCCCGGCTCACCGCGGACGATGAGCGCTGCGCTTCCTTGCCGCAGATGATCGAGGACGGCGTCCAGTCGCTGCCGCTCGGCATCACGACCGATCAATTCAGAAGTCGGCGCCCATGCGCTCGACTCGATCATCACCCGAGCATAAGACAGCTCACCAGTCGTGTTCTTCGCTTGCGGTGGTGGCGGCGCGTGGATCACGCGGATGCTGCGGCGGGGACCGCCGTCACCGCCTGCCAGGCGAGGCGGCAGGCGGCTGTCCGGTGAGGCCGCCAGGCCTCGGCCATCGCTGCGAGCTCCTTGGGTGTTGGGCGCTCGGGGAGATCGAAGATGAGCTTGATGCCGTTGAGGACGCCGATGTCAGCCGCAGCCAGCACGTCGTCGCGCCCGAGGTCGAAGATCAGGAACACCTGCGCCGTCCACGGCCCGACTCCGGGCAGGGCGATCAGCGCCTGGTAGGCATCGTCGTCGCTGAGGTCATCGAGGCCTTCGAGGTCGATATCCCCGGCCGTCACGGCCCGCGCGATGCCCTGCAGCGCGCGCACCTTCGCCCACGACATCCCCGCGGTGCGCAGTGTCTCGGCCTCGCTGTCGACGATGCGCTGCGGCGAGAGCTCGCCGCCGAGAGCCTCGAGCACGCGGCCGTAGATCGTCGCCGCGGCCTTGGCGGAGAGCTGCTGGTTGACGATCGCGAGCGCTAGGGACCCGAACCGCTCGTCGGCGGGCACCCGCCTACGAGGCACCGACTCGGGGCGTCCCCATTGCTCGACGGCCCTCGCGAACGCCGGCTCGAGCTGTCCCAGAGCGTCGAACTCGTCTTTTTTCGTCGGCAGCATCGGCGTTCAGCAGACGTCTATGTATCGCTGACCAGGCTACGACGGTACGCCCGTGTCCCGGGGCCTCGCTTGAGTCATTCGACTGAACCTCGCGGGGAACCGCATCGAGGCAGCACCCAGGTCACGGCGGACACGGGACGGCGGTCGTGTCCTATTCACGGACGAGTCCGGTTGTAGGACCTTAAGAGCCGTCGTCTCGGTCAGCACTCGCTGCCTTCGTCTCAACGCGAGCACCGCCGCATCGGCGATGAGCGGGCGCGGATGGGTCTGCAGGATCGCCTCTGCGCTCACGGCACGGACGGTGGGTCTTGCGGCGGTGCGAGTCGAGCGCGATGACCTATTGGCGATCGCCCGCTGCCCTTGCCGTGAACCAATTCGCCGCCATGCTCGAACGACGTGGCCGTACCTCGTTCATCACCCCATCGTCCGGACGGCCACCTGGCCGACTCATACGGCTGCTGCGGATGCCAGCACGGCGCGGGCCCCGTCGAGTGCGCGTCGCAGCTGCCGGGGATCGCGGCGCACCTGGGTCAGGAGGAGTCCGCCCTGGATCGCTGCCATCGTCATGTCCGCGAGCGATTCGACGGACGCGTCGGGCCGCAGCTCGCCGCGGTCCTGCATGCTCGTCAAGCCCGCGACGAGCGGCTGCTCCCAGCGTTCGAAGCCCGTGGCCAGCGCGGCGCGAGTCTGGTCGTCACGCTCGGCGAGCTGTCCGACGAGCGAGCCGATGGGGCAGCCGCCCACAGCGCCGCGCCGCTCCTGCAGCGCGACGAGGCCGTCGAACCAGCGCTCGATCGCCGCGAAGGTGTCGAGCTCGTCGAGCAGCCCGTTCTGGGCGCCGAGCACGGCGTCGGTCGTCGTGTCGATCACCGCGCGCAGCAGGTCGTCTCGCCCACCGAAGTAGTGGTAGAGCTGGCTGCGCCCAACGCCGGCCTCGCGTTCGACGTCCTCGAGGCTCACCCGGTCGACCCCGCGCTCGGCGATCAGCTGCGACGTCGCTTGCAGGATGCGCCGGCGCGTCGCTCGTCCCTTTTCGGTGGTGGGCAGCTGAGCTGGCATGGCGTTTCTGTATTGCATAGTACAGAGACTGCTCGCCGATTCTGTATCGAACAGTACATTCCCTAAGGAGCAACCATGGAACTCGAACAGCAGCGCGCGCTCGTCACCGGGCAACCTCGGGCATCGGCCGCGCAGTGGCGCTCAAGCTCGCCGAGGCGGGCGCCGAAGTGATCGTCGTCGGCCGTGACCCGCAGCGTGGCGCCGAGACCGCCGCCGCGATCGAGGAGGGGGGAGGCAGCGCAAGCCCACTTCGGACTGCCGGGTGCGAGTGTCTACGGCGCTTCGAAGGCAGCGCTCGTCTCGCTCACGCAAACCTGGGCCGCCGAGTACGGGCCGCAGGGCGTGCGCGTCAACGCCGTCTCCGCGGGCACGACCCGTACCGAAGGTACCGCCGGGATGGGCGACGACCTGGACGCGCTGGCGTCGACCTCGCCGCTCGGCCGCCCCGCCACCCCCGACGAGATCGCCGCGGCGATCGTGTTTCTCGCCTCCCCGCGCTCGAGCTACATCAACGGCGCGGTCCTGCCCGCTGACGGCGGACGGACCGCCGTATGAGGCGCCGCGACGAGTCGGGCGCGCGGAGAGCGTCGCGATGATCGTGCTCGTGGCTGGGGCCGATGGCCGCTTGGGGCGCCGGCTCGTGCCG
>JAOPZW010000447.1 GCA_025963905.1 Solirubrobacterales bacterium
GGAGACCGGTCGGCTCGCCGTCGGCGGGCCACGCCGCGTAGCGCCCGTCCGGCAGCCGGGTCACCACGCGCGGCGGGCCGCCGCGGAACGGGTGTGCGCGGGTCCGGCGCAGCTCGTCGCAGGCCGCCTTGGCGATCACGAGCACCACGACGGGCACAATGAAGACCAGCGCCCGGAACACGTGCACCTGCGCCTCGTAGGAGATCCCGAACTGCAGGAAGAGCCGGTCGGCGGAGCCCGCGAGGAAGATCAGGAAGACCCACGCGAAGAACGCCGCGCCGATCGCCGTCCGCCACGGGCGATCGCGCGGGCGGTCGAGCAGGTGCCGGTCGACGCGCGCCGCACGCGACACGCGCGACTCGAGCCACGGCCACACGAGCAGGACGCCGAACACGACCGTGGGGAACAGGACGCCGCCGAAGAACGGGTTGGGCACCAGCGTGCGCCCGAACAGCCGGACCTCGAGGGGCGGCATGAGCCTCAGCGCCCCGATCAGCCAGCCGAGGTACCAGTCGGGCTGCGCCCCGTTCGTGCTGCGGTCGATCTCGTAGGAGCCCCACTGCCAGACGGGGTTGATCTGGACCAGCCCGCCGAGCAGCACGAGCACGGCGCCGACCGCCGCGAACAGCCCCAGCGAGCGCAGCGCGTAGGCGGGCCACATCGGCGTCCCCACGGTGTTGTCCTCCCGGCGCCCCGGCCCGGGGAACTGCGTGTGGTGATGGCGGGCGATGAGCGCCAGGTGCAGGGCGATCAGGAGCGCCATGACCGCCGGGACGACGAACACGTGCGCGATGAACAGGCGGCTCTCGATGACCCCCCGCCCGGGGAACTGGCCGCCCCACAGCAGCGCCGACAGCGCGCCGCCGATGAGCGGGAGCGACATCGACACGGAGTAGGCGATGGCCAGGCCCATGCCCGAGAGCAGGTCGTCGGGCAGCGAGTAGCCGGCAAAGCCCTCGAGGATTCCCAGGGCCAGCAGGAGCACGCCGGCCGTCCAGATGATCTCGCGCGGGCGGCGGAAGGCGCCCGTGAAGAAGACGCGCATGAGGTGGATCACCATCGCGGCGACGAACACCAGCGCCGCCCAGTGGTGCGTCTGGCGCACCATCAGGCCACCGGGCACCGACGACGACAGGTCCAGCGTGGACGCGTAGGCGCGCGTGACCTCCGCCCCCTGCAGCGTCTGGAACGGCCCGTGGTAGACCAGCGTGCTCGCCGTGTCGGGCGTGAAGAACAGCGCGAGGTAGGTCCCGCTCAGCACGAGGACCGCGAAGGCGTACAGCGCGATCTCGCCCAGAAGGAACGACCAGTGCTCCGGGAACACGTACCGCAGGGCCGCGCGCAGGAGGCCGCCGGCGCCCAGGCGCGCGTCGACGATCTGGACCGCCGCGGTCTCGCGTGCGGCGCTCACGACTTCACCCCCCACCACGACGGCCCGACCGACCCCGAGAGGGCGCCGGCCGCGACGAGCACGCCGGAGGCGTCGATGGCGAGCGGCAGCTGGGGCAGCGCGCGCGCCGCCGGGCCGAAGATCGGCCGTGCCGCGCGGCGCACGTCGAAGGTCGAGTAGTGACAGGGGCAGACGAGCGCGGGGCCGTTCGACGTCGCCTCGTCGACGGGATAGCGGAAGAGCGTGATCGCGCAACCGGCGTGGGTGCAGATCTGCGAGAAGGCGAGGATGCCCTGAGGCGCCCAGTCCCGCCGGGCGGCCGGCAGCCGGATCGTCCCGGGGTCGACGCGCACGACCACCACGGGCGAGCCGAGCTCGCGCTTGTCGGCGCCCTCGGGGAGCGCGCTGGCGAACGAGCCGAGCACGAGGTCGGCGGCGCGGAGCGGCCTGCCTTCGGGCGTCACGAGCCGGCGCCCGCGCTTCCACGGGGTCTTGTCCGGCGCGGCGTCGAGCGAGGGGCCCAGCGCGGTGATGGGCAGGACGACCGCGCCCGCGAGCCCGGCGCAGGCCACACCCGCGGCACCCGCCAGCGCCCGGCGGCGCGAGATCCCCTCCCCCACCGTGCGCAGCTCGGCGACGAGCCGCTCGTCGTCGGCCGGGTCGGGCGGCTTGCGCGGCTCGACGTCGATCTCCTGCACGACCACGCGCTTGCCCGCGACGATGAGCGCCGCGGCCAGCGCCGCCAGCGCCAGTCCGAACGTCAGGCCGAGCAGCTGCGTCTGCGGATCCACGGCGATCAGCACGCCGAAGGCGGCGGCCAGCAGGCCGGCGAGGACGAGCAGCGCGGCGACGAGCGCCTCCGCGCGGGGGTCGGCCGGCACGCGGCGCTCGCGCGGATCGGCGTCCTGCTCCGTATAGGCCCCGCCCGCGACGCCGGGGCGCAGCAGCCCGCGCAGGGCCCCGGCGGCGAAGGCCAGCCTGCCCAGGAGCGTCATGGGGCGCGCTCCCCGATGACGCGAGCCACGCCGGCCAGCACGACGGCCGCCAGGAGCCACGCGATCATGCCCTCGGGGATCGGGCCGATGTTCCCGATGGCCCAGCCGCCGCGGTTGTCGGGGTGCTTGGCGTAACCGTTGTAGCGCGCGATGTCGTCGAGCTGCTGCTGATCGATCTCGCCCGGGCCGAAGTTCGGCATCAGGTAGGGGCCGATCCGGACCGCCTCGGCGAGCTGGCGCGGCGTGGCCTCCTGCAGGGCGGGGACCGCCGCTCCGGTGACGATGCCCCCGCGCGCGACGACCTGGTGGCAGCCGGCGCAGTGCTCGGTGAACGCCGCCATCCCGCGCGCTAGGTTGCCTCGGGCCGGGTCCACGGCCGGGATCCCGGGGCCCCCGAACGAGCCCACGAAGGCCACGAGCGCGTCGATCTGGGGGCGGCTGTAGGCCGGTTGGGTGCGCACCGGCTCGTCGGTCGGGTTGGCCAGCGGCATGCGGCCCGTCGAGAGGTAGAAGTCCGCCGCCGCGGCGCCCGCGCCGCGCAGCGACGGCCCGAGCCCGGGCCGGCCGCGCAGGTCGCTGCCGTGGCAGGTGGCACATCCGTCGAGGAAGAGCGTCCGGCCGAACGCAACCAACCGCCCGTCGGGCACGGGCGCCGGGCCCGGCGGGGCGGCACCCTGGCCGCCGGCGGAGCCCGACCACGCCGCCATGCCCCCGCAGCACACGGCGAGTGCAAGCAGCGCACGGCGCAGCGCCGCCCTCACGCCGCCGCCCTGCGCTCGTAGGCGAGCTGCCGGCGATGCTCGCGCGCGACGGCCGACCAGGCGACGGCGACCGTGATCGCACCGAGGGCCAGCCCGCCGCCGACCCACATGATCGACCCGGCCCGATGCTGGTCGGCGAGCGCGCCGGGCGCGGCATAGGCCGGGTACCAGGCGTGCGTGCTCGCCTGCATCGCCACGCCGACGACCGCGAGCGGCCCCGCGGCGAGCATGAGGTACAGCAGCCGCCCGATCGCGCCGGGCTTGTGCGGGACCGGGTCGGCGCCGAGCACCGGCCGCCAGAAGAGAACGGCGGCGATCACGTAGGCGACGTGCTCGCCGGCGTGGACGGGCGGATGCTCGAGCGCCGCCTCGTACAGGCCGGTCACGTGCGTCAGCGCCATCACCGCGCACAGGACGATCCACCCGGCGGCCGGGTGCGCGAGCGCCGGCAGGCGCAGGACCCGGCGCGCCGGCGCACCCGCGGCACGCAGGCCGAGCGCGACCGGCGAGCCGAGCACGAGCAGCGGCGCGGCCACGAACACGAGGACGAGGTGCTGCACCATGTGCGCGCTCAGGCGCCGGTCCGCCGCGCCGTCGAGCACGACGAGCGCGACGGCGAGCGCCGCGAGGCCGGCCAGGAAGGCCGCGCTGCGCGCCCGCGGCCACCGGGGCACCCGGCGC
>JAOPZW010000024.1 GCA_025963905.1 Solirubrobacterales bacterium
CCGGCGAACGGGTCGGCCTTGGTCTTGAAGACGTAGGCGAACAGCTCCTTGTCCTCGTCGGGCTCCAGCGTGACCTCCGGCAGCTCGAGGGCGCCGTGCTTCACCGGCGAGGGCAGGTCCTCGACGATCGCGTCCAGCAGCCGATTCGTGCCCAGGTTGCGCGTCGCGACGCCGCAGACGACGGGGAAGATGTCGCCGTGGTTCGTGCCCTCCTTGAGCGCCGCCACGATCTCCTCGTGGGAGATCTCCTGGCCCTCGAGGTAGCGCTCCATGAGCGTGTCGGACACCTCGGCGACCTCGTCCATGAGCTTCTCGCGGTACTCCTCCGCCTGGGAGACGAGCTCGTCGGGGATCGGGATCTCGGTGCAGTTGGCGCGCGACTCGCCCTCGTAGCGATAGGCGGTCATGTCGACGAGGTCGATGACCCCCGAGACCTCGTGCTCGGCGCCGATCGGGATCTCGGTGGCGACGACGTGTGGGCCGAAGGCGTTCTTGAGCGACTCGAGCGTGCGGAAGAAGTCGGAGCGCTCGCGGTCGAGCATGTTCACGAAGACCATGCGCGCGATGTCGAGCTCCTGCGTGCGGGCCCACAGGCGCTGGGTGGCCACCTCGACGCCCATGACCGCGTTGACGACGAAGATCGCCGACTCGCAGACGCGCAGCGCGCCGAGGGCGTCGGCGAAGAAGCTGGGCTCGCCCGGGGTGTCGAGCAGGTTGATCTTGCGGTCCTGCCACTCGAACGAGCTGAGGCTGGTGCTGATGGACATCTGCCGCGCCTGCTCGTCGGGGTCCGCGTCGGACACGGTGGACCCGTCGATGACGGATCCAAGACGGTTGATCGCGCCGGCCTGGAACAGGAGGGCCTCGTTGAGCGAGGTCTTTCCACTGCCGCGATGGCCGACAAGGGCGACGTTGCGAATCCGGTCGGCCTTGTGCATACCGTCTGTCTCCTTTCGCTCGGGGACGGGTTTCCGGACCCTAGCGTCCCCCCGCGAGGCCGTCTACTCGCTGAGGCGGGAGCGAAGGCGCAGAACGGCCTTGGTATGCAGCTGGGAGACGCGCGACTCGGTGACGCCGAGCACTTCGCCGATCTCGCGGAGGGTGAGGTTCTCGTAGTAGTAGAGGGCGACGACGAGCTTCTCGCGCTCGGGCAGCCGCGCGATTGCGTCCGCGACGCGGTCCTTGAGGTCCGTCTGGTCCATGACGGCCGCGGGGTCGGGCGCGTTCTCGTCGGTCAGCGTGTCCAGCAGCGAGACCTGGTCTCCGCTGGAGTCGCTGACGGTCCACAGCTCGTCGAGCGCCGCGACGGTCGAGTTCGAGATCTGGACGAGCGCGTCGTGGAACTCGTCGGTCGACATGCCGAGCTCGGCGGACATCTCCTCGTCGGTCGGGGCGCGCTGGAGCTTGTGCTCGAGCTTGGCGTTGGCCCGCTCGATCTCGCGGGCGCGGGAGCGCACCGAGCGCGGCACCCAGTCCAGCGAGCGCAGCTCGTCGATGATCGAGCCCTTGATGCGCGTGATCGCGTAGGTCTCGAACTTGATCTCGCGCTCGGGCTCGAAGCGCTCGATGGCGTTGATGAGGCCGACGAGGCCGTAGGAGATCAGGTCGGCCTCTTCGACGTGCGCGGGCAGGCCGGAGGCCATGCGGCCCGAGACGTACTTGACCAGCGGCGAGTACGCGACGACGAGGCGCTCGCGCGCGGCAGTGTCGCCGCTGCCTTTGTAGCGGCGCCACAGATCCTTCAGCTCGATCGCCTTGACGTTGGTCTCCACCAGTGCCCCAGATGCTCAGGCCCGCGGATGGCTCCGGGCGTAGGCGGACTTGAGCCTGGCGGACTCTACCCGAGTGTAGATCTGCGTCGTGGAGATAGACGCGTGACCGAGCAGCTCCTGGATCGCTCGGAGATCCGCTCCCCCCTCCAAGAGGTGCGTCGCGAACGAGTGGCGCAGCGCGTGAGGCGAGACGCCGCCCTGCAGGGCCGCCTGGCGCGACCAGACCCGCAGGCGCCGGCGCACGTCGGAGGTCGACAGCCGCCGGCCCGACTTGGACAGGAAGAGCGCCGGCTCCCCGTCCCCGGCGGCCAGCGCCGGGCGACCGCGCTCGAGGTAGCGCGCGACCGCGACCAGCGCCGGCTCCCCCGTGGGCACGATCCGCGTCTTGGAGCCCTTGCCCTCGACGCGGACCTCCTCGCCGTCGAAGTCCACCGACGGCATGTCCAGGTCGACGAGCTCCTCGGCGCGCAGGCCCGAGGCGTAGGCCAGCTCGAACAGCGCGCGGTCGCGCAGCTCCAGGGGCGTCGTGGCCGGGATGCGGTCCAGCAGCGCCGCCATCTCGTCGGGGCGCAGCACGCGCGGGAGGTGGCGGGGGCGCTTGGGCGCGGGCATGAGGTCGGCCGGGTTCTGGCTGACCAGGCCGTGCTCGCGCAGCACGCCGTAGAAGGAGCGCAGCGCCGCGAGCTTGCGCGCGACGGTCGCCGCGACGTTGCGGCGGTCCGACAGCAGCGCGGCGTAGCGGCGGAGCGTCTTGGGGGTCACCTGGACCGGCTCCAGATCCTGAGTGGTGCACCACAGCGCGAACTGCCCGAGGTCCACGCCGTAGGCGCGCCGGGTCTTGTCGGCCATGCCGCGCCGGCGCAGGTCCGACTCGAACAGGTCGAGCGCCTCCCGCCACGGCGGGCTGGGCTGCGGGCGCACCGCCGCCGTATCCTCGGATCCGATGGCCGTCTTCTTCATCGACACCGCCACGGGTCAGGTCGCCACCAAGCGCCAGCTCATCGAAGCCGGGGTCGCGCCGACCGACGCTCCCCCGCCGCGGCCGTGGCTGCGGATCCAGGGCACGAGCGACGCGTCCACCATGTGGTACGCCGTGATGCGGCGACGGGAGAAGGGCGTGCACATCGGCACGCTGGTACTTCGCCACTCGGCGCACCACACCCTGCTTCTCGAGCGCGGATGGCAAGAGGTCCCGATCTCGGAGATCGTCGCACCGGCCGCTTGAGCGACCCTTACGCGATGTAGATCGGCGAGCCGACCGGGACCTCGGGGTAGAGCTCCTCCACGTCGGGGATGTGCATGCGGATGCACCCGTGTGAGGCGTTGGACCCGATCGACGCGTCGTCGCTGGTGCCGTGCACGCCGACGCCGTCGTAGACGCCCAGCCAGCGGGCCTTGATCGGGTTGTCGGCCGCTCCGCCGGGGATGACCTTGCCGGCGAGCTTGCCCGCCCAGGCGCTGTTGGGCACGCTCCAGGCCGGGTCGATCGCCTTGTTCTGGATCGTGTAGAGCCCGGCGGGCGTCTCGAGACCCACGCGCCCGACAGCGATCCCGTAGGTCTTCTTGACCTTCAGGTCCTTGTACAGCGTGAGCCTGAAGGCCTTGCGGTTGACGATCAGCACCGTCGCGTACTTCTTGGCCAGGTCAGCGGTGCCGACCTTGGGGCTCACGGGGCGCGTCTGTGCCACGAACGAGCGCGACGCCGTGGGCGACACGATCGCGGCCTTGATGCTGCGATGCAGATCGACGGCGCGGACGGCGACGCCGTCATGGCCGGGCACCGTCGAGATGCCGGCGCCGGTGATGCTGATCTTCGCGTCCGTGGCGGGACGCTCGACGGCCCGCCGCACCCTGTCGACGAGCCGGATGATCGCGGCGTCGGAGAAGCGGACGGTCGGCCGGAGGTCGGCGTTCACGCGGCCGCCGCTGATCTCGCGGAAGCTGCGCGCCAGGAGGTTCCCGTGGCGGCTCCGCGCGACGGCCTCGTCGACCATCGCGCCGAGGTCGGCGGCGATCTGCGCCTCGCGCGGGCCCAGCTTCCACGTCTTGGCACCGTTGTGGACGACGATCGGCTGCTTGAGCGGATCGAGGATCACGTGCTCGAGCCTGCTCCTGGCCTCAGCGCGGGTCAGGCCACCCAGGGCGATGCCGCCCACCTGCACGCCCGGGGCGATCTGATCGGCCCGCGCCTGGTCGTAGGCGTAGACGCCCCCGGCCGCGCCGGACAGCACCAGGAGCACCGTGGCTACGAGGATGAGGGAGCGGGCACGCACAGAGGTCTAGTCGATCAAACGGCCTGGAAGTGTAGGAACACCAGCACCCGCTTCCCAGTCTGCAAGGGACCGTTCGCTCCTGAATCACATCTTGGCGCGTAAAGATGCGTCGATCGCCCCCAAAACCGCGCGTCGCGAGGCGCCGGCGGCCTCGTGGGCGCGCAGCGCCTCCAGCGCCGGCGCTTCCAGCGAGGGCAGCAGGGCGATGAGCTCATCGGCCTCGAGGTCGTCATAGACGCCGGCCGCGGCCGGCCGCGGCGCCGGAGCCGTGTTCACCGGGCCGCCGCGCTCCTCGATGGCCGCGATGACCTTCGTGAGCTCGGCCAGCTGGCGCGGGCTCGGGCGCCAGCCCGGCAACACGGCGTTCTGGCGGACGCTGGGGCTCCAGCGCAGGAACTCCTCGACCTCCTCCTCGTACCGGTAGGAGGGCTGCGCGGCCGCCATGAGTCGTGACAGGCACTGGTGCTCGCGCAGCTTGATGACCGTCTCGCGCGTCGTGTAGCGGTAGCGGTAGCCGGTGGCCTTCAGGCGGCGGTTGTCCAGGCCCCGGCCGAAGCGCATCTGGTTGACCATCTCCGGGGGGATGCGCAGGCCCAGGCGCCGCAGCGCAGCGGTCACCAGGCCGGTCCCCCACGGCGGTAGGACCGGGGCGATGCCCTTGCCGAGCAGCGAGATGACCTCGCTCAGGGCGAGCACGCCGTCGGCGGCACAGTTGAACGCGCCGTCGAGGTCGTGACGCACCACGTGCTCCAGGCAGCCCGCGATGTCATCCTCGTGGATGAACTGATAGCGGGGGTCGAAGCCGAGGATCGTCGGGACCACCGGGAGCCCCAGCAGGTCGGTGTGCGACGTGCGCAGGTCGGGGCCCAGGCCGTTGGCGAAGCGCAGGACCGTCACACAGACCCGCGAGTTCTGCTCGGCGAACTGGCGCACCGCGGCCTCGGCCTCGCAGATGTCGCGCTCGATCGCCGTGCGCGGCGCATGCGGGCGGCGCATCGTCTCCAGGAAGAAGGCCGGATCGTCCTGCTCGGCGCCGTAGTAGTGCGCGCTGGACTTGAAGACGACCTTGCGCACCGGCGAGCTCGCGCCGCCGCACGCGGCGAGCACGTTCATCGTGCCGATGACGTTGTTCTCGTGTGCCCGGCGCGCGCTCGTGACGATCGAGTCCGTCACCAGGCGCGTGTCGACCACGGTGTCGATCTCCGCCGCTTCGACGATGCGCCGGATCAGCGAGTGCGAGTCGGCGACCCGCACGTACTCGGTGCGCTGCAGCTCGACCTTGGGCGGCGTGCGGTCGACGCCGATGATCGCCTCGACGCCGGCGTCGCGCTCGAGCGCCTGGGCCAGCCGTCCGCCCCAGTAGGTGGACAGGCCCGTTATGAGGACGCGGCGGGACGGCATCCGCGCGCTCAGCCCAGCCAGACCGACTCGCGCGCGGCGAGCATGTCGTACAGCTCCTCCTGGATCGTCGCCCGGATGTCGTGGGCGACGGTCTGGACGAGCGCCTTGTCCTCCCACGGCCGCGGATGGGCGGCTCCGTAGTCGTCGGTGCGCACCGCCGGCAGGAAGCGGATGACGAACTTCGCCGGCAGGTAGCCCAGCATTCCCAGCGGCCCGAGCTGGGGGAACGTCGGCGTGATCGGGAAGTACAGGAGGCCCGTGAGCTTCTGCAGCAGCGGCACCTGGGCGAACACCGGCTGGGCCTCCTCCGCACCGACGACCGCGACGGGGACGATCGGCACGCCGGCGCGCATGGCCGCCTCGACGAAGCCGCCGCGCCCGAAGCGCCGCAGGCGATAGCGGTCCTTGAACAGCTTCTCGGTCCCCTTGCGGCCCTCGGGGAAGACGAGCACGAGCTGGCGCTCGTCGTAGAGCAGGCGGTGCACGTTGGCGGGATGGGCGGGCACCGCGCCGATCTTGGGCAGCAGCATGCTGAAGCCCGGATAGCCCTTGAAGAAGTGCTCGACGGTGGTGTTCACCGGCCGCGGGCGGGGGTGCTCCTCCTTGATCGCCTTGGCGATCATCGCCGCGTCGGGCGGCAGCGCGCCCGAGTGGTTGGCGACCAGCAGGGCGCCGCCGTCGGCGGGGACGTGCTCGATGCCCTCGACCCTGCACCGGAACCAGAGGCGGTAGAAGAAGTCGATCAGCGTGCGGTCGACCAGGCCCTCGATGCGCTCCGAGCGCCCCCAGTCGGTGACCCGGCGCTCGGGCTCGATCCCCGGCAGGAAGCCGCGCAGGTCGGGGGCGGGGACGGGCAGCGCGCCGGAGTCGGGCTCCGGGCCGCCCAGGGCCAGGTCGTCAGGGTCGTCCGCGGCCTGGGCGCCGGGATGGCGAAGCGTCGTGCGGTGCTGGTCGGCCACGAGCGGCCGATTGTCCCACGCGGCTCAGGCGGCGCGCCGGTGGCTCTCGAGCACCGGCGCCAGGCGGCGCGCGAGCTCGGACCAGTCGGAGGCGGCGATGACCGCCTCCTCCTCGCACAGATCCCGGTTCCACGGGTGCAGGATCGTCGCGGGCGTGATCCCCCGCTCGATCGCCGCGGCGAGGTTCACGGGGCTGTCGTCGACGAGCACGTCGATGCCGATCTCGACGCAGCGGCTGATCTTGTCGTAGGAGCAGTACAGCTCGTCGTAGTCCAGGCCGATCCGCCCCAGCCAGCGCTCGGTCGCCGGGTGGGCCTTCGTGTCGCGGTGGCTGGTGACGTGGATGAAATGCCCCGCGGCGTGCCAGCGGTTGACGGTCTCGACGGCGCCAGGGTAGGGCTCGGAGGCCTCGATGACCGCATCGCAGTGCGTCTCGGCGACGCAGACGGCCAGCTGCTCGTCGCGCAGGCGCGTTATGCCCCACGTGAACTGCTCCCCGTAGGGCAGCTCGACCCCGAAGCGACGGCAGGCGGCGCCCGAGAGGTCGTCCCAGTAGTGGTGGAGCGTGGAGTCGATGTCGATGGCGATGCGCATTGCGTGCAGGAAGGGGCTCCCGATTATGCTCATCGGCCATGCGGAACGCTTCCTCGCGCCCTGACCGGGCCGATCTGGACGCCTATGGGCCCACCGGCGCTCCCGAATGGCTGGACGTCGACTGGAGCAGGCACCAGAAGTGGGTGCCCGTCGGCGGCCGGCGCGTGAACGTCATCGACCTCGGCGAGGGCCCCGAGACGCTCGTCTTCGTCCACGGCCTCTCGGGCTCGTGGCCCAACTGGCTGGAGAACCTCCCCCATTTCGCGCGCAGCCACCGCGTCATCGCGATGGACCTGCCCGGCTTCGGGCACTCCGAGATGCCCGAGGAGCAGATCTCGATCCCCGGCTACGGACGCATGCTCGACGAGCTCATGGATCAGCTGGGCGTCGACTCGGCGACGATCGTGGGCAACTCGATGGGCGGCTTCATCGGGGCCGAGCTGGCGATCCAGTTCCCCCACCGCGTCGAGCGCCTGGTCCTCGTCAGCTCCGCGGGTCTCACCGTCGAGCGCCTGCGCAACGACCGCGCGCTCGCGGTCCTCCGGCGCCTGGAGCGCCAGCTGATGTTCTGGGGCGGCTGGGCGGCCACGCGCTCGGATGCGCTCGCCCGCAGGCCGCGCGCGCGGCGCGCGGTGATGGGGCTCGTCGTCGCCCAGCCCGACAAGCTGCCGGCGGCGCTCATCACCGAGCAGATCCGCGGCTCGGGGAAGCCCGGCTTCGTCGACGCCCTCGACGCCCTGACCGACTACCCGATCCGCGATCGCCTGGGCGAGATCGCCTGTCCGACGCTCATCGTGTGGGGCCGCGATGACCGCATCGTCCCGGTGCGCGACGCCTTCGAGTTCGAGCGCCTGATCCCCGACTCGCGCAAGGTGATCTACGCCGACACCGGCCACATGACGATGCTCGAGCGCCCGGCCGCCTTCAACGCGCTGCTCGACCGGTTCCTGGCCGAGGGCCCGGGTGAGGACATCGACGACGGCGAGGTGCCGGGCCCGCAGCTGTCGGACGCCGAGGCCCGCGCGGTGGCCGCACGGGAGCACGCGTCCGAGGCCATGGGCGCTTCGGCGGTGGCGTCGTCGGAGGCGGACTGAGCGCTGCCTTCGCGGCCGGGGGCGGGACCGGGTCGTGGCCGGGCGGTGGCCGTTGGCCGGGGTCGCTCAGCGGGCCGTCGTGACCGCGCCCTCTGAGGCGCTGGTCACCTGCGCGGCGTACTTGGCCAGGACGCCGGTGGCGTCGGGGTTGGCGGGCGGCTCGTAGGCGGCGACGCGGGCGGCGATCTCCTCGTCGGAGAGCGCGACGTCCAGGCGTCGGTCGTCGACGTCGATCGTGACCTCGTCGCCGTCGCGCACGGCGGCGATCGGGCCGCCGCGCGCGGCCTCGGGCGCGACGTGACCGGCCATGAAGCCATGGGTCGCGCCGGAGAAGCGCCCGTCCGTGAGCAGCGCGACGTGCTCGCCGAGCCCGGCCCCGTTCAGCGCGGCGGTCACGGCGAGCATCTCGCGCATCCCGGGGCCGCCGGCCGGGCCCTCGTTGCGGATGACGACGACGTCGCCGGGCTGGATGCCGCCGTGGGTGACGGCATCCATCGCCGCCTCCTCGCCCTCGAAGACGCGGGCGGGACCGACGTGCCGCCGCCGCTCGTGGCCGGCCAGCTTGACGACGCAGCCCTCGGGCGCGAGGTTGCCCTTGAGGATCGCCAGGCCGCCCGTCGGCTTGATCGGGTCGTCGAGCGGGCGCACGACGCGCTGGCCCGGCGTCTCGGCCGCCTCGCGGGCGTGCTCGCCGATGGTGCGCCCGGTCACGGTCATGGCGTCCTCGTGCAGCAGGCCGGCGTCGAGCAGGCGCCGGGTGACGAGCGGCACGCCGCCGGCCTCGTAGAGGTCGACGGCGACGTACTGGCCGCCGGGCTTGAGGTCGCACAGCAGCGGCGTCCGCTCGCTGATCGCGTCGAAGTCGTCGATCGACAGCTCGATGCCCGCCTCGCGGGCGATGGCGAGCAGGTGCAGCACGCCGTTGGTCGAGCCGCCGCTGCAGGCGATCGCGGCGATGGCGTTCTCCAGCGAGTCCCTGGTGATGACGTCGCTGGGCCGCAGGCCGCGCTTGAGCGCGTCCATCGCCAGCTCGCCGATCTCGAAGGCGACCTGGGCCTTGGACTTGTGCTCGGCGGGGACCATCGACGAGCCCATCGGCGAGATGCCCATCACCTCGAAGGCCATCGCCATCGTGTTCGCCGTGAACTGGCCGCCGCACGCCCCGGCCCCGGGGCTCGCGACGCTCTCCAGCTCGGCGAGCTCCTCGTCGGTCATCCGGCCGGTGGCGTGCGCGCCCACCGCCTCGAAGACATCCTGGATGGTCACGTCGCGACCGTGGAAGCGACCGGGCAGGATCGACCCGCCGTAGAGCATGACCGCGGGGATGTCGAGCCGCGCGAGGGCCATGACGGTGCCCGGGATCGTCTTGTCGCAGCCCGACAGCGCGACGATGCCGTCGAAGAAGTGCCCGCGCGCGACGAGCTCGATCGAGTCGGCGATGAGCTCGCGCGAGACGAGCGAGGTCTTCATGCCGCTGGTCCCCATCGTGATGCCGTCGGAGATCGAGATCGTGTTGAGCTCCATCGGCGTCCCGCCGGCGGCGCGGATGCCCTCCTTCACCTTCGCGGCCAGCGCGCGGTGGTTGAAGTTGCACGGCATCGTCTCGATCCAGCAATGGGCGACGCCGATGATCGGGCGCTTGAGCGCCTCGTCGTCGAAGCCGATCCCCTTGAGGTACGCGCGCGCGGCGGCCCGCTCGGGCCCCTCGGTGAGGATGCGGCTGCGGTGCTTGAGGTCGAAGGCGGTGGTGGCGCTCACGGGGCGGGAACACTACCCGCCGAACGCTGGTCACGCCGGAGCCGCTCGCGCTCCCATTGGCCGAGCCGCCAGAGGTCGCGGCGAACCTGCTTGGGGTCGACCTGCCGCCCGGGGAGATGCATGTTGGCGTGGTCTACGAGGCGGCGCTCGTCGCCGGTGAGCGCCATCCACTTGGCCAGGACATCGTCTGAGTCGGGCAGGCGGGCGCTCCCGTAGGGCCGCGTCTCGTCGGGGAACTCGACGCAGTACTCGCTCAGCAGCTCACGGGTCTGCGGGAGATAGGCGACGACGGGCTTGTGGGGATAGATGAGGTACGCGTAGGGCGCTCCCGACTCCGTGCGCCCGCCCCGGTGGCGTTCCGGCCCGTGCGCGAGACCGCCCCAGACCCGGATGAAGCCCAGGTCGCGTTACATCGCCCATTCCTCCTCGTTGACGCAGGAGCGCAGGAGGGTCCGGGCGCGCTGCTCGGCGCGCCGCTCCCGCCCGGGGTCGTACTGGTCAGTCGGGATCAGCGCGCGGCGGGCGCGATGGCGCTCCCACGCCTCGCGGAGCGGCGGGAGCGCCAGGTCCCACAGCAGCGCAACGATGACGATCGTGGTGGCGGCGAGTGGGAGCAGCACGGGTGGGGTCCCCCTTCCCGCTGTCAGGCGCCGCCCGCGGCGCGAGGGAAGAAGATCACGCGCTCCGCGTCCCGTGGGATCTGGTCGAACGCCTTCACCATCCGCGCCTGGCGCCGCCCGCCTTCGCCCTGCTCGGGGACCGCGGCCCACATGCCGAGCTCGAGCTGGCGGCGGAACTCGTCCACGAGGCGCTCCTCGTCCTGCTCCAGCGCGACATCGCCCTCCGCGAGGAGAACCTCGCCATGTCCGGGCTTCATCCGCAGGAACTTCATCCACGGCGATTATGTCAAAGGCCCGGGGGCATCTGGTGCGGATCTTCGGCTGAGCCGCGCGGCCAGCCCGAACACGTCCACGGGCCCCGTTCCTGCGCCCACCGAGCGCAGGCCGTCCCGTACGGCCACGCTCGCGATCGTCTTCGCCGCCCGCGCGGCGTTGAGCGGATCCTCGCCCAGCGCCAGGTGCGCCGCGAGCGTCGACGAGTGCGTGCAGCCCGAGCCGTGAGCGGCGCCGTCGGCGAAGCGCTCGCCGGGGATCGGCACGAGCGTCGTGCCGTCGAAGAACAGGTCGGTCGCCTCGTCGCGATGCCCACCCGTCACCACGACGACCTGCGCCCCCAGTGCGTGCACGGCGCGCGCCAGACCCTCCGGATCCAGGCTGTCGTCGCCCGCGAGGACGCGGGCCTCGGGCAGGTTGGGGGTCACGACGGTCGCACGCGGGACGATGAGCCGCGCCAGCGCGCCCTGCGCGTCCTCGTCCAAGAGCCGCGCCCCGGACTCGGCGATCATCACCGGGTCGAGCACCACCGGTGTGGCGTCGGGCAGGAGCGATAGCGCCTCGGCGACCGCCTCGGTACTGGCGACACTGCCGAGCATCCCGATCTTGACCGCGTCGATCCCGAGGTCCTCGGCCACCGCACGCACCTGGGCGACGATCATCCGCGGCGACACCGCTTCGACGGCGCTGACCGTGACCGTGTTCTGCGCAGTGATCGCGGTGATCGCGGTCGCGCCGTGGACCCCCGCCCGCGCGAAGGCCTTCAGGTCGGCCTGGATCCCCGCCCCGCCCCCGGAGTCCGATCCGGCGATCGACAGGCAGACGGGTATGCGCGCAAGCGTGGCGGCCACGGCGGCGAAGGATAGAGGCGGCCTTCGGCCTCATCCCGCCGCCACGACGTAGCGCCCACCGGGAACGCGGCGCAGCAGGCCCAGGAGCTCCAGCTCGGTCAGCGCGGCGAGCATCGGCTGGGCCTGGTCGGGCGCGCCGGCCAGGGACGCCAGCGTGTCACGGCCCTCGGCGACCGCGCGCAGCACGCTGCTCAGCCTCGGCTCCAGCCCCGCGCCGGGATCGAGGTCCAGCGCCGCGGAGGCCTCCACGCCGACGGTCGCATCGAGCACGTCGCGGGCGTCGCGCACCAGCGTCGCGCCGTCGCGCAGGAGCGCGTTGGTGCCCCTCGAGCGCCAGGCGGTCACGGCCCCGGGAACGGCCGCGACCTCGCGACCCACGTCCGCGGCGCACTCTGCGGTGATGAGCGACCCCGATCGTTCGGCAGCCTCGACCACGACGGTCATGCCGCCCAGCGCGGCGATGATGCGGTTGCGCGCGGGAAAGCACCACTTCCGCGGCGCCGCACCGGGCGGCAGCTCGGAGACGACCGCATGACGCTCGGCGATGGCACGGTGCAGCGGCCGCTTGCTGGGCGGATAGGGGCGGTCGGCACCCCCGGCGAGCACGGCGATCGTGGCGCCGCCCACCTCCAGCGCCCCGGCGTGGGCGGCGCTGTCGACGCCGAGCGCCATGCCGCTGACGACCGTCACGCCCGCTGCGCCGAGACCCCGGCCCAGTCCGCGCGCCACCTCCAGCCCGTCGGCCGACGCCCGGCGGGTCCCGACGATCGAGACCGCGGCCGGCCCGTCGTCGATCGCGCCGCCTGCCAACTGCGCCAGGCGCTCCGGCGCCCCCAGGACGTGCAACACCGCGGGCGGGTCGGAGAGGTCGAGAAGCCGCGCCGGGTAGTTGGCGTCATGGCGGCAGACGGGTGTGATCCGAGCGCGCCGGCATTCGGCGCGCAGCGCGTCCGGCTCCACCTCGTGCAGCTCGCTCCGGATCGCGGCCGCGTCGGTGCAGGCCAGCCCGGCGATCAGCCGCTTCTCACCGAGCGCCAGGATCTCACGCAGCCTCGTGCGCGTCGACTGGGCTCCCTCGTGACGGGCGACCTCGATGCGACCGGCCAACCGGGCGATGAGCCAGGTGCGTCGCAGGCAGGCGTCGCAGGCGCTGGTGGTCATGAGGCGCGCCCTTCTGCGCGCTCGGACCGCGGGGTCCAGGCGGCCGCGTCGTCGACGCTCTCGGCGTCGTGGCGATATCCCAGCGCCGCGGTGACGTGTCCGACCGCGATCCGTTCGCTGCCGGCCAGGTCGGCAACCGTCCGCGCCACGCGAAGCGCGCGGTCGCGGCCACGGGCGCTCAGCGCGCCACGCTCGTAGGCGCGACGAAGGGGACGCTCCGCCACGTCGTCGAGCGCGAGGTGGGTGCGCAGCAGGCGTGAGTCCATGTGGGCGTTGCAGCGCGCGGGGGTTCCCGCCAGCCGGCGCGTCTGGCGCTCACGCGCTTCCAGCACGCGTTCGCGCTCCACCTGCGACGACGTCACCGGCCCTGAGGCGAGCTCTGCCGCGGTCGGCCGCAGGACGGGAACCAGCAGGTCGATCCGATCCAGCAGCGGCCCGCTGAGGCGGCGGCGGTGACGCGCCAGATCGCTTTCGGTGCACCGACATCGCCGCGTCGGCGCGTGGCCGCACGGACAGGGGTTGGTCGCCGCTACGAGCATGAACCGGGTCGGGAAGATCGCCGTGCGCTGCCCGCGGACGATCGCCGCGCGACCGTCCTCCAACGGCTGGCGCAGCGCCTCGAGGGTCGAGCGTGGAAACTCCGAGAGCTCGTCGAGGAACAGCACCCCGTGGTGGGCGAGACTCGCCTCGCCCGGGATCGGGACCGCGCCGCCGCCGACCAATCCGGACGGCGAGATGGTGTGGTGCGGCGCGCGGAACGGCCTCTCGGCGAGCAGTCCCCCGCCCCGGTAGAGCCCCGCGACGGAATGGATGCGGGTGACCTCGAGTGCCTCGTCGCGGCCGAGCGGCGGGAGGATCGTCGGCAGGCGCCGGGCGAGCATCGTCTTGCCCACGCCCGGCGGTCCGGACAGGAGCAGGTTGTGGCCGCCCGCCGCCGCGACGGTCAGCGCGCCGATGACCCCGGCGTGGCCACGCACGTCGCCCAGGTCGATCGCCGCCCGCGCGGCCGCTCCCGGCGCCGCGCTCTCAGCGAGGGTGGCCGGCTGCGTCGTCTCCTCGCCGCGGAGGACACGGGCAACGTCGGCCAGCGTCGCGGCGCCGACGACGTCGAGGCCGCCGACCAGAGCAGCCTCCGCCACGCGCTGCGGCGGGACGACCAGGCCGCTGAGCCCCGCCTCCAGCGCGCCCTGGGCGACCGCCAGCGCGCCGCGGCAGGGGCGCAGCTCGCCGCTCAGGGACAGCTCGCCGAACACCGCGCGCGACTCGAGCGCGTCGGTGGGGATCTGACCGCTGGCACCGAGGACCGCGCACGCGATCGCGAGGTCGAATCCGGGGCCTGTCTTGTGCAGGTAGGCGGGTGCGAGATTGACCGTGACCCGCTTGAGCGGGAACACGAAGCCGGAGTTCAGGACCGCGGCACGGACGCGCTCGCGCGCCTCCCGAACCGCGCGGTCGCCGAGGCCGACGATGGTGAAGTTCGGAAGGCCGGCGCGGACGTCGATCTCGACGGTGACGCGGCGCGACTCGAGGCCGTCGATCGCGAAGGTGGTGACGCGGGCGAGCATGGCGGAGACGCTACGGTCGCCCGCGTGACGGGCCTACCCGCGTCTGTCACGAGGGTGTGACGATCCTCTCGCGTGCGCTCGCGGCGGACAGCCTCCGGGCGGTGCAGCCCGACCAGCGGCACTCGAACCGGCAAGCCCGGAGCAGATTCGTCGCACTTGCGTGGTGATCCGGCACACGCCGGGGCCTAGGTTCGCCGCATGGCCATCGACCCCCGGCGACACCTCGGCGACATCGGCGAGCAGCTCGCGCTCGAGCACCTCGAGCGGCTCGGGTACGAGCTCGTCACGCGCAACCACCGCACCCGCTGGGGTGAGATCGACCTCGTCGTCCACGACGGGCGCTCGCTCGTGTTCGTAGAGGTCAAGACGCGACGGGCGTCGCGCCAGGGCCGAGGGCCGTGGGAGGCGCTGCATGGCCCCAAGCAGCGCCAGGTGCGCCGGATGGCTGCGGCGTTCCTGGCGGAGGTGAGTGAACGGCCACGTGCGGCCGAGCTTCGTTTCGACGCGATCGGAGTCGTCATCGACCCCCGCGGCCGGCTCGTGGCCCTCGACCACGTCGAGGCGGCGTTCTGATGGGCCCGCCCGCCGGCGCGCCCCAACCCGGCGGGGCCCTGCTAGAGCGCGAGCTGCTGGTAGGCGGTGCTCTGGAACGACATGCGGAGCAACGGCGAGACGCCGAGGCGCGGGATCGCGTCGCGGTGCTCCGGTGTCGAGTAGCCGACGTGCGAGCGGAACTCCCAGCCCGGGTGCAGTCCGTCGGCGCGGTGCATGAACCGGTCGCGGCTGACCTTCGCGATGATCGACGCGGCGGCGATCGCCGCGCTCGTCGCGTCGCCGTCGATGATCGCCCGCTGGTCGTGGCCCAACGCCGCCACGGGGAACCCGTCCGACAGGCACACGCACCCGGGGCGGGCGACCCGCGCCAGCGCGTCGTGGAGCGCCGCGAGGTTGGTCTTGTGGAGCCCGCGGCTGTCGATCCCGCGGACGCAGCGCGAGACGACGGCCACCTTGAGGGCCGTGCGCATCACGATCGGGTAGAGCTCCTCGCGGGCCTC
Source organism: Solirubrobacterales bacterium (assembly GCA_025963905.1). GTDB lineage: Bacteria > Actinomycetota > Thermoleophilia > Solirubrobacterales > Solirubrobacteraceae > JAOPZW01. Next base: position 15,377 of record JAOPZW010000024.1, read on the forward strand.
TGGGTCGTGCTGCTTGGAGTCGTTGAGCGCCGAGAGCGCGCGGACGTCGGCCACGCCGAGCGCGTCGAGGTCGAACAGGACCGCCGCGGCGACCAGCGGTCCGGCGAGGCAGCCGCGGCCGGCCTCGTCCGCACCCGCGACGAAGCGCACGCCGAGCCCTCGGTCGTGCTGAAACAGGCGGCGCCCCGTGCGGCGCTTGGCGGCGCGAGCCTTGCGGCGCGCCGCGCGGCCGGGGGGCTCGCCGCTAGAGGAGGCCGATGCGCTTGGGGGGCCAGTAGGTGGCAAAGGCGCCACCGATGATCCAGGAACGGGGAACGGGGCCCCAGAATCGGCTGTCGTCGGACTGTCCACGGTTGTCGCCCATCATGAACCAATGCCCGGGCGGAACCGTGATCTCGCGGGGCAGGTTGCACCCACGCCCCGCATTGCCCTGGCAGGTGTTGTTGATGAACGGCTCCTTCTGGAGCTTGCCGTTGCGGACGACGTGCCCGTTGCGCACCGCGATTCGGTCGCCCGGGCCGGCCACGACGCGCTTGATGAAGTTCACGCTCGCCTCGGTCGACGTCGGCCGGTCGCAGGCCTGGCCCTCGCGGCGCTGGGCGTCTCCGCAGGTGTCGCTATCCGAGCCCTGCGGCGGGTGGAATACGAGCACCTCACCGATATGGGGATCGGCGAAGCGGTTGCCGATCCGGTTGACGAGTACACGCTGCCCGACCTCGAGGGTCGGGACCATCGACTCGCTGGGGATGCGATACGGCTTGACCAGGAAGGCCTGGATGCCCAGGGCGAGTCCGAGGGCGATCGCCACGATGACGACGAGCTCGATGAGCGAGCCGCCGGTGGACTTCTGCTTCGTCGTCACGCCTTCTCGGCGTCGCCGGTGGCGTCGCCGGCCTGGGAGGCCGGCTCGGCCTCGGCAGCCCGACGCTCGGTGTCGCCGGCCTCCGCGGTCTCGGCGGCCGCGGCTTCGGGCGTCGCGCCGGCCTCCGGCGTCGCAGGGGCCTCGGCGGTCTCCGGCGTCGCAGGTACCTCGGCGGCCTCAGGCGTCGCGAGAGTCTCCGGCTCGGCTGCCACGTCGGCGGCGCCGCCGGCGTCGACGACCTCTTCGGCCGTCACGCCCGCTGCGTCGACCGCCTCGGTGTCGGCTGCGGCCTCCGCTTGCAGGGCGGCGACGGGATCGGCCAGCAGGCCGGCCTCGACGACCTCCTCCGGGCCGGTGTAGCGGCGCTCGCGGACGCGGGCTCGCTTGCCGACGCGCTCGCGCAGGTAGTAGAGCTTGGCGCGACGGACGTCGCCGCGGGCGGCGACCTCGATCCGCTCGATCTTGGGCGAGTGCAGCGGAAACGTGCGCTCGACGCCGACGCCGAAGGACTGCTTGCGCACCGTGAAGGTCTCGCGGACGCCGTGGCCCTGGCGCTTGATGACCACGCCCTCGAAGACCTGCGTGCGCCGACGCGTGCCCTCGATGACCTGGAAGTGGACGCGGACGCGGTCACCCGCGGCGAAGTTCGGGACGCGGCGCAGCTGCGTGCGTTCGAGGCTTTCGATGACGGTGCTCATGGCAGAGAAAAGGCGCGGGCGTTCGGAGTGGTGTTACGCGGCCCGCGCGAGCCGTCATGGTAGCGAACGGCCGCTCTCCGACGCCCCCCGCTCGCGGCTGCGGGCACGGCGCCAGTTGCGGATCTCCTCGTGGTGGCCCGACAGCAGGACCTCGGGCACCTTCCACCCGCGATACTCGGCGGGGCGGGTGTAATGCGGGTACTCCGGATCGCCCCCGAGCGCGGCGCTGAAGGACTCCTCCACGGCGGAGTCGGCGTGACCCAGCGCGCCCGGCAGCTTGCGCAGCACGGCGTCGCACACAACCATCGCGGCCAGCTCGCCGCCCGACAGGACGTAGCGCCCGATGGACACCGCATCGCTGGCGAAGTGCTGAACGATGCGTTCGTCGAAGCCCTCGTAGCGGCCGCACAGCAGCGTGATCGCCGGTTCGGCGGCGAGCTCGTCGACGAACCGGTCGTCGAGCATCCGCCCGCCCGGCGTGAGCGCGAGCACCCGGCGCTGGTTGCGCAGGTCGACCGGATCCATGTTGTAGAAGCCGCGCAGCGCGGCGTCCATGACGTCGACGCGAAGGACCATCCCGGCACCGCCGCCGAACGGCGTGTCGTCGACCTGGCCGCCGGAGAGCGGCGTGTGCTCGCGCGGGTTGAGGGAGCGCAGCTCGTGCCCGCGGGAGATCGCGTTGCGGACGTGGCGCTGCTCGCGAAACCAGTCGAACCACTCCGGGAACAGGGTCATGACGTCGAGCTGCATCAGCCCTCATGCTCCCCCAGGAACCCAAGATCCACGTCGATGCGCCGTTCGCCCACGTCGACCGAGCGCACCGCGTCGCGCACCAGCGGGACCAGCAGCTCGCCGCCTCCGGGCCCGCGGCGCTCGACGCGCAGCGCCTCGCACGACGGCAGGCCGAGCAGCTCGACGACGACGCCGATCTCGCGGTCGCCGTCGGTGACGCGGCAGCCCTCGAGCTCCTCGGCCCACCACTCCTCCTCGCCGAGCTCGGGGGCGGCCTCGCGAGCGACCAGCAGCTCCTCCCCGCGGAGCGCCTCGACCCGTTCACGGCCCTGGATGCCGGCCAGTCGCAGGATCGGGCGCTCGTCGGTGCCCGAGCGCCGGACGATCTCGAGGTCGCGCCCGGCCACGCGCACCGTGCGCCCGAGCTCCAGCAGCATCGGCCGGGGTCGCGTGACGTGGAAGCTTCCGTCCAGGCCGTGGGGGCGACCGACGCGGCCTCCCGTGAGCCACTCGCCGCCCGGAGCAGAGCCGGATTCCGGCACGGCGGTCAGTCCACGATGTCGACGAGCACGCGGCGGTTCTCCTTGACCGCCGCCGCCTTGACCACGGTGCGCAGCGCATTGGCGGTCCGCCCGCCACGGCCGATGATCTTGCCGTAGTCGTCGTCGGCCACC
>JAOPZW010000058.1 GCA_025963905.1 Solirubrobacterales bacterium
GGACGATGAACCCGGTGATCATGCTCGACGAGGTCGACAAGGTCGGCGCCGACTGGCGCGGCGACCCGAGCTCGGCGCTGCTCGAGGTGCTGGACCCGGCGCAGAACCACGCGTTCCGCGACCACTACCTCGACGTCGAGGTCGACCTCTCGGAGGTCATGTTCATCGCGACGGCCAACGTGGCCGAGACGATCCCCGGCCCGCTGCTGGACCGCATGGAGGTCATCCGCTTCGACGGCTACACCGTGGCCGAGAAGTCGGCGATCGCCCGCGACTACCTGTGGCCGCGCCAGCGCGAGCGCAACGGCCTGCGCGAGGACGAGGTCGCCGTGAGCGACGACATCCTCAAGCTCGTCGTCAGCGAGTACACCCGCGAGGCGGGCGTGCGGCAGCTCGAGCGCGAGCTCGGCACGCTGCTGCGCAAGACGGCCACCCGGATCGCCTCGGGCAAGACCGAGGCGCCGGTGACGATCGACGTCGACCTCGTGCGCGACGCGCTCGGGCGCCAGAAGGTGTTCCAGGAGGCCGCCGCTCGCACCGCGGTCCCCGGCGTGGCCACCGGCCTGGCGGTCACCGGCACCGGCGGCGACGTGCTGTTCGTCGAGGCCAACGACATGAAGGGCACCTCCGGCGGGCTCACGCTCACCGGCCAGCTCGGCGACGTCATGAAGGAGTCCGCGCGGATCGCGCTGACGTACGTGCGCGGCCACGCGGCGGAGCTCGGCATCGCCGAGGACGCGTTCGACGACCGCGAGTTCCACGTCCACGTCCCCGCCGGCGCCATCCCCAAGGACGGACCGAGCGCAGGCGTGACGATGACCACGGCGCTGACCTCGCTGCTCAGCGGGCGCCCCGTCAGGCACACGGTGGGCATGACCGGCGAGGTCACGCTCCAGGGCCGGGTGCTGCCGATCGGCGGGCTCAAGCAGAAGGTGCTGGCGGCTCACGCCGCGGGTCTGACGGACGTCATCCTGCCCGAGCGCAACCGCGCCGACCTGGACGACGTGCCGGCCGACGTGCGCGAGCAGATGTCGTTCCACCCGGTCATGACCGTCGGCGAGGCGCTCGAGGTCGCACTCGAGCCGGCTCGCAGCCAGACGGTCGCAAGCTAGCGGGCCCACCTAGCGTCACGGGCCGGGCGCTGAGAGGATCGCGGGCATGGCTCGCGATCCTCTCCCGCCCGGCTCGCGGCTTGCGATCTCCATAGAAGCGCTCCACAAGCGCCGCGGCGGGCGGGTGCGCCATAGCATCGCCCGCGTGGGGAACGGAGAGGGCACCGCCGCGCGGGACCGCTCCGCCGCGCTCGTGGGCGCGGCGGTCGTGGTCCTCGTCGCGCTGGCGGACGTCCTCCTGATGGCGAGCGCGGTGCTCGTGCCGCTGCTGGTCCTCGGGCCACTGCTCACCGCCGTCCGCGGCGATGCCCGCACGACCCTGCTGGTGGCGCTGCTCGCCTTCGTCGCCGCGCTCCTCCTCGGCCTGGCCGACAACAACTTCTTCGGCACCGACCACCTCACCGAGATGGCCGCGGTGGCGGGGGGCGGCGTGCTGGCCGCCGCCGCCGGCCGGGTCCGCGAGCGCTTCGAGCACGCGGTCGGCGCCGCCGAGGAGCTCCTGCGCCGCGAGCGCCTGGCGCGGCGGCGCTCCGAGGTCCTGGCCCGCGCCGGCCGGCTGCTCGAAGCGCCCCCCGACCCCGAGGAGATGCTCCAGCGCGTGGTCGAGCTCGCGGTCCCCGACCTTGCCGCGCTGTGCATCGCGGACCTCCTGACCCCCGAGGGCCGCCTGGAGGGCGCCGCGACCCACGCGGCCGATCCCGCTGCGGCCGACGCGCTGCGCGAGTTGCGCGAGCGCTTCCCGCTGGACCCGGACGGTCTGCACCCCTCCGTGGTCGCGGCGCGCACCGGGCGCCCGGCGCTCGTGCCGGCGCTCACGGCCGAGCAGCTGAGCAGCTTCGCCGCCGGCCCCGAGCATCTGGAGCTCATGCTCAACCTGCGCTACTCCTCAGCCGTCGTGGCGCCGCTCATCGCACGGGGGCGCACGCTGGGCATCCTGTCCTTCCTGCGCTTCTCCGGCGAGGCCGCCTACGACGAGGGCGACCTCGAGATCGCCGGCGAGATCGCCCGCCGCGCGGCGCTCGCGCTGGACAACGCCCGCCTGTTCGCCGACCTGGCGCGCACCGAGGGGCAGCTCGAGGCGATCCTGGGCAACCTCGGCGAGGCGGTCACCGTCCAGGACGACGAGCGCCTCGTCTACGCCAACCAGGCGGCGGCCGACCTGTTCGGCACCTCGACGCCACAGGAGCTCCTGACCACGTCCCAGGACGAGCTCGCCCACCGCTTCATGGCACTCGACGAGGCCGGCGAGCCGCTCGACCCCGAGCGCTACCCCGAGCGCCTCGCGCTGGCCGGCGGCCATCCCGATCCGCTGCTGGTGCGCAACGTCGTGCGCGCGACCGGCGAGGAGCGCTGGCTGGTGACCAAGGCGACTCCGGTGCTCGACGAGCAGGGCGCGGCGACGCTGGCGGTCACCGTCTTCGAGGACGTGACCCAGGTCCGGCGCGCCGAGCGCCAGCAGCGCTTCCTGTCGGACGCCAGCAAGCTCGTGTCCTCGTCGCTGGACGTGGCCGCCACGCTCGAGAAGGTGGCGTGGGCCGTGGTGCCCGAGCTGGCCGACTGGTGCCGCGTCGACGTCGCCGGCGAGCAAGGCGTGCCCATGCAGGGCGCGGTCGCACACGTCGACGAGCGCGGGCGCGATCTGCTGCTCCGGCTGCGCGCAATGCACCCGCAGGACGACCAGTCGACGATCGCCCGCGTCATGCAATCGGGTGAGCCGCTCGTGTTCCCCGAGGTCGACGAGGAGGTCATGCACCGCTACAGCGACGACGACGAGCACTTTGCGCTGCTGCGCGACATCGGCACGCGTTCGGCGGTGATGGTCCCGATGACCGCCGGCGACACCGTGCTGGGCGTCATCACCGTCGCCACCGCGGCATCGGAGCGACGCCTCGGAGACGAGGAGCTCGGCATCCTGGAGGAGCTCGGCCGCCGGGCGGGGATCGCGGTCGAGAACGCGCGCGTGTACGCGGCGCGCTCCCATATCGCCACGACGCTGCAGCGCAGTCTGCTGCCACCGCGCCTGCCGGCGGTGCCGGGAATGACGATCGCCGCACGCTTTCGCGCCGCGGGCGAGGGCAGCGAGGTCGGCGGCGACTTCTATGACCTCTTCCCGGTCGAGGGCGGCTGGATGGTGATCATCGGCGACGTCACCGGCAAGGGCCCCGAGGCGGCGGCGATCACGTCGCTGGCGCGCTACACGATGCGCACCGCCGCGATGTACGAGCGGTCGCCCGCGGCCGTACTCGACCGGCTGAACCGTGCGCTGGAGGGCGACCCGGACCGCCGGCGGCTGTGCACGGCCATCTGCGCGCGCGTCGAGCCCGACGGCAACCTCCCGGGCGGCGCTCGCGTGACGCTGGCCTGCGGCGGCCACCCCCCGCCGTTCCTGGTCAGCCCGGGCCGGCCCCCCCGCCCGCTGGGCGCCAGCGGCCCGCTGCTCGGCGCCTTCTCCGGCGGCGACTGGTCGCAGGATGACCTGACGATGCGCCCCGGCGAGGCGATCGTCCTCTACACCGACGGCGTCACCGACACGCGCGGCAGCCAGGAGCGCTTCGGCCAGGACCGCCTCGCCGCGGTCCTCGAGGAGACCGCCGGCCGCGACGCCGACGAGATCGCCGGCCGGGTCGACGAGGCGCTGCGGGCCTTCCAGGAGGGACCGCAGCGCGACGACGTCGCGCTGCTCGTCCTTCGGGCCACGGGCGAGCGGTAAGGCGCGAGCATGAGCGACCACGACCGCCCGCGCATCGCCACGCGCCCAGCCCGCGCGCTCTCGCGCGCGCTGGGAAGGGAAGCGCAGCTCATTCGTTCACTGGTGGACGCCGGGGAGCACGAGGGCCAGCGGCTCGCGCGCAGAGACCCGTTCTGGCAGGCGCAGCTCACCGCGGTGGCCGCCATCGCCCTCTACCTCGCGCTCCCGGAGAAGCTCACGGTCGGGCCGACCTGGCTGCTGCCCTCGCTCGAGGGCGTGCTCGTCGTGGCGCTGATCGTGGCGATGCCCAATCCGGCGATGCAGTACTCGCCGTGGCGCCGGCACTTCGCCGTCACGCTCATCAGCCTCGTCAGCGCCGCGAACCTCGCCTCGCTGCTGCTCCTCGTCCACTTCCTCCTGAAGGGCGGCAAAGCCGGCGGCCACGCCCTGATCCTGTCGGGCATCGTGCTGTGGGTCACGAACGTCCTGCTCTTCGCGCTCTGGTACTGGGAGCTCGACCGCGGCGGCCCGGTGGCGCGCGTCCTCGACAAGAACGCGCTCCCGGACTTCCTCTTCCCTCAGATGGCCGACGCGCGGTGGGCCCCCGACGGCTGGACCCCCGGCTTCGTCGACTACCTCTACGTGTCGTTCACGAACGCGACGGCGTTCAGCCCGACCGACACCATGCCGCTCTCGCAGATGGCCAAGCTGCTGATGACCGTGCAGGCGCTCGCGTCGCTCCTGACCATCGGGCTCGTCGTGGCGCGCGCCGTGAACATCCTCGCCTAGCAGGCGTCGGCACGCCCGCGTGCCGACGCGTGCCGCGCATCTCCGACACCGGCGACATCCTGCTCTACTGCCGGCATGACGCCGCGGTGGCTGATCCCCGCCTTGGTCGTGGTCGTCGGCGCCGCGGCGGCGGCCGGCTGCGGCGGCCGCGGAGCAGACCAGTCCCGCCTGGTCGCCGACGGTCGACGCATCTTCGTAAGCGCGGGGTGCGGGAGCTGCCACACGGTCGCGTCGGCGAACACCCACGGCAGCATCGGCCCGAACTTCGACACCAGCGAGCAACTCGACCGCGCGCAGATCCACACGCAGCTCAACGCGGGCGTCGGCGGCATGCCGTCGTTCCGTGACCGCCTGACGCCTCGCCAGGAGGACGCGGTCACGGAGTTCGTCTTCCAGACGCTGCACCGCCGGCGCTGAGCGCGTCGGCTCGGCCCCGTGGCGGCCCGAGGGCGCATCGGGAAAGCGTCCAGGCACCCCGAAAGCGCCTCAGCTGCCGTGCCGAACCGCCGATGAGCGAGACGTGCCCACACGCTCGCCCATCGCCCGCAGCCTGCTCACGTCCGCGCTGATCGCGGCCGCCTTCCCGGCCGCCGCCACCGCCAGCACGCAGACGTCACCTGCCCCCACGCCCGTGATCAAGACGATCAAGCCGATGAGTCTCCAGCTCGGGGAGACGCTCACGATCACCGGCCGCAACTTCATCAAGGGCAAGAACAAGACCACCGTGGTCTTCAAGCGCGACGGCCACCGGACGGTCTTCGTCCGCGCGATCGGCGCCACCTCGACGAAGCTCACCGTCGTCGTTCCCGACAAGCTGCTCCCGTTCTTCACCCAGTCGAACGGCATCCCGGCCCCGACGCGCTTTCGCGTGAACGTGCTGGCGCGACGCTTCGGCGAGCGCTTCACGGCGCTCTCCGCCTCGCCGCTCGTCTCACCGCGCGTGGACCAGGCGAAGGTCGCGGCGCCCGCGCCGACCGCCACGACCGTCACGACCGCCCCCGCGGCCATCTTCTGCGACCCGTCCGATCCGAACGGGGATGCAGATGGCGATGGGCTCTCGAACGGGCTGGAACAGCAGATCGGCACGGACCCGTGCAAGGCCGACACCGACGGCGACGGCGTCCCGGACGGCTTCGAGTACCAGTCGGCGCTCGACCTGAACCGCACGGCAGGCACCTCCGCCATACCGGTCCCCTACCCGGGCAAGCGGCCCTACCCGAACCCGCTCGACCCCAGCGACGCCAACACCGACTACGACGGCGACGGCCTCACGCTGATGGACGAGTACCGGGCGTCGAAGTACCTCGGGTGGACCAACGATCTCTCGCAACTGCCCTACAGCGACGGCAAGCAGCTCACCGGCACGCCGATCCACTGCAACTCGAGCCCGGAGCTGACGGCGTACTGCGCCTACGCGGACATCAACCACGACGGCATCCTCCAGGACGACGAGAAGGATGCCGACGGCGACGGCCTTCCCAACTGGGATGAGCTCTACGGCCGCGAGACGCAGCTGTGGTGGTCCGCGGTGCACCCGGACGAGACTCCGTATCCGCTCACCTACAGCAAGCTGGACTGGCTGAACCCCGACACCGACGGCGACGGGATCGTCGACGGCCAGGACGACAGCGACCACGACGGCTACACGAACATCCAGGAGATCAGCCGCGACTACGCGACCTCGATCTTCACCTCGACGTTCGGTGCGTACGATCCGGCCAACGGGTCCAACGACGGGCCGTTCGTCACGGCCGGCGACGTCGCCGAGGTCAACCCGTTCAACCCGTGCCTGCCGGACCCGAACTCACCGGCCTGCATGAGGCACCCGCCGCTCCAGAACCCGCCCTCGCCGTTCAACGGCAAGCCGGTCGACCCGGGGCCGAACGGAGCGAAGTCCAACTTCCAGCTCGGCTGGCCGCACCAGTGGGGTCCGCTTACGTAGCGGACCCGCCCGAGGCCTGCGCAAAAGCCTCCCCGTCGATAGTCGATGTTGTAGTGCGACATTACACCTAAAATCTGTGCTATACCGACGGTAATGGCAAGCGCTAAGACCCATTTGATAGTCGGCGCGGTTGCGATGACCGCGGGAATGGCCGGCATCGCGCCCGGCGCGCCCGCAGCAAGCGACTCGACCGCCGCCCAGCTCTGGCAGTGTCGCGGCAGTGCGGTGTGGGCGTCGGTCACCGGCTTCAACCGCGTCGAGCCGCTCGTCGCCAACGGCAACCCGAACACGGCGAACGGCAAGAGCCCCGACCGCGCGCAGTGCGCGAGCGCGGAGGCCGGCCTCGACAATCTCGGCTCCCCGCTCGGGCTTCCGGCCGACTTCCTGATCGCGCGAACCGCTTCGGCGACGACCACGATCAGCCCGGAGCTCGGCGCGTCGCTGAGCCAGAAGGTCGACGCGACCGGCAAGATCGAGGACCTCACGCTTCAGCTGCCGCCAGGCGGCAGCGGCCTCGTGCTCGGCGTCGGCGTCGCCCGCTCGAAGGCGACCGCCTCCTGCCAGGGCGGCCGGCCGGTCCTGGCGGGTACCAGCGAGCTGACGAACCTCACCATCAACGGGCAGCCGGCGACGCTCGACGACGCGCTCAAGCAGCTCGCGGACGGCCTCGCGCCCCTGCACCAGCTCGTGGCCCTCAAGGTCGACGAGCAGGACAAGACGGCGACGTCGCTGACCCAGCGCGCGCTGCACCTGAGCATCATCAACCAGGACAACCAGGCCCCCGTGCTCGAGGTCGTCGCCGGCGAAGCGAAGGCCGGATTCACCGGCGCGGTCTGCAGCGCGTCGCAGTCCTCGACAGGGACATCGCCGGGCGCCCTGGGCGTCGAAGGGCTCAGCGTCAACTCCGCGGCAAAGGGCCCGAACGGCACGAACGGCGGCTGCGGCCACATCGCGATGTGGTTCGACCGCAACCGCAAGCACACGTTCTCGACGCGATTCGGCACCCGCGCGGTCACGCGCGGCCGGCTGGTCAACTGCAAGGGCAAGCCGATCGTCGGCGCCCGGATCGACGTCATACACGTCATCAACGGGCACCGGCACCTCGTCAAGACCGGCCTGAAGTCGCGCGGCGGCGGCAAGCTCACGCTGATCCTGCCGATGAACCTCACCACGAGGACGATCGAGTTCGACTACCGCGGCACCCTCCGCAGTCTCCATGTGAACTCCCGGGTCCGGCTGCACCTCACGGTGCGCGACCGGCACGGACGGATCATGCGCACCCCGCCCCGACGCTGAGCGGGTCGACCCGCGTCGTCTCGCCGGACGTCGGCGGCTTGCGCCGTGAGGGCCGCGGCCGTCCGGCCGCGACCCTCCAGGGGAACTCCCTTGTCCCTTCGCGTCGCAGCTACCCGGCGCTGCCTCCCGTCTCGTCGGACGGGCTGTGGGCGGCGAAGACGCTCCCGAGGTCCGGGACGGCCGCGTCGCGGCTTCCCAGCGGGGCGAGCCCGTAGCGGTGCTCGATCGTCGCGAGGATCGACGTCGTGTCGTGCTCGGTGTGGTCGACGACGTAGTCGCCGCGCAGGCCGGGCGAGACGATGAGCGCCGGGATGCGGGTGCCCGGGCCCCACTTGTCGTGCGGCCCCGCGGTCGCGCCCTGGCCGGGCGGCGGGACGTGGTCCCAGGCGCCGCCGAACTCGTCGTACGTGACGACGACCATCGTGTTCTTGGCGCAGCTGCTGCCCTCGATCGACTTGAGGAGGTTGACGAGATGGTCGCTGCCCTGGGTCTCGCCCGTGTAGCCCGGGTGCTCGTTCTCGGCACCGATCGGCTTGACGAAGCTGACCGGCTTCAGCTGGCAGCTCGACGCGGAGTCGCCCAGCAGCGACTGGAACTCCGCCTCGTCACGCAGGTGCGCGGCGCGTGCGCTCGTGCCAGGCGCGTAGTTGGCGAAGTAGCTGAAGGGCTGGTGGTGGAACTGGAAGAGCTTGTCCGCGCAGTTCGGCCACATGGCCTTGGGGTTGGCGCCGGGGTTGGGGCAGGGCGCCGAGCTGCTGGCGTTCGCCGCTAGCGGCGCGGTCCCGTTGCTCCAGCCCGGCGCACCGACGTCACCGTCGGCGTTCGACCAGCCGCCCGAGTACCACGCCCAGCCGACGCCGGCCGACGAGAGCTCGTCGCCGATCGTCGTCTGGTGCTGCGGCGGCAGCAGGTTCGCGGCCGGCGTCCCCGGTGAGTAGGGCTGGTAGGGCGGCTGCGTGGTGTTGACCGCGTAGTCGCCGCAGCCGACATCCGGCTTGCCCGCCGCCGTGGCCTGCGCGCAGGTGGCGGTCACGGCCTTGTCGGCGACGGGCCCGGTCGCGGCGTACAGCGGCGAGCTGGCCGGCATGCCGTTCGCATCGATGACCGAGCGCAACCCCGACGGCGGGTTGGGGAAGGCCGGTGTGGCGGCCGCGATGAGCCACTGGTGGTTGAGGAACGAGCCACCGAAGGCTCCCTGGAAGAGGTTGTCGGCGATCGCGTAGTGCGGGTGGCCGTCCTGGTGCAGGTACTGGTAGATCGGCAGCGACCGGGTGTTGTAGGTCCCCATCGACAGGCCGACGACATCGCTGCCCGTCACATAGCGATCCTGCTTGCCGCCGTCGAGCTGGTACTGCTCCTGGTAGTAGCGGTGCACGAGGTCCTCGGTGCAGCCGCCGGCCAGCCCGCTGCCCTTGGCGACGCCGTGCGCGGCGAAGGCGCCCGGCGCGGGGCAGGTCGTGTCCGTGGGCGCGATGTAGTTGTCGATCGCGAACGGCTTGTTCGTGAAGGCGCTCTGGAACGGGCTGCTCGTCCTGCTGTCGTTGCAGGTGGTCGCCAGCGGCGAGGGCGATGTCAGGTTGACGTCGTTCTGAAGCAGACAGCTGAACGGCGCTCCAGCCTGCGAGACCTGGGTCGTATGGGCAGCGTCGGCGTTGGCGAGGCCGTTCACGCCCTCCCAGCCCCCATAGAGGTTGTCGAAGCTGTGGTTCTCCTCGTAGATGACCACGACGTGGTCGATCGCCGACAAGCTGTGCGGGGTCGCTCCGACGGCGGTCGACCCGCCACCTGCAGCCACCGCGCACGCCGCCAGCGCGACCAGCACGGACGTCACGACCGCCCTCCTGGGACGCATCAACCCTCGCAGAACCACGGCCTACCTCAGCTTTCGTCGATCACGGTCTCTGACGGCGGGACTCTCGCCCGCCCGCGATCCCCGCTCGTTATCCAGGCGTGAGCGACGCGTTACTTAGCGGTGAACGGTGGCTCGCGCGATCTGGGTGGTGAGTGCGAGAGATTCCGCAGAGGTTCCGGGTCTCGGGAGGAGGACAGGGCTCGGCCCACTCACGAGCTGTGCCGTCCCTGCCGATTGCCGCAAGGTATGGCTGCGTCCTCCCGCGGATCGCTCTCCGACCACGCGCGTACCCCGCTGGCGACGGCCGCCGGCATCCTCGCCGGCTGCGCACTGATCGGCGTGAGCATCGTTGGTCTCGACGACGCGGTGCTGCGCTTCGAGGGGTGGCCGGTGGAACACCGCGCGCGGGCCACGGGCCCGGTCGCGCTCCCGTCCCCCGGTGCGCCGAGCCGAGGCTCCGGGGTCTCCGCGCTGCTCGGCAGCCGGCCCGTCCTGCCCGCCGTGACCTCAGCCGGCGAGCTGCGCGCCGCCGCCGCGGTCCGCCCCGTGCTGCGGCCCGTCGTCCCGCGCAGCGGCTCGCGCAAGCTCCAGACGCACGGCCACCAGGGAACGAGCACCTCCACGCGCCCCTCCCGGCCGGCGCCCGTGTCGCCTGCGCCCACGCCGCCGGTCGGCACTCCGGCGCCGGTCGCGAGCCCCGCGCCCGGCACCAGCCCAACGACCAACGTCGTGGCAGCGGCCTCGCCGAGTCCCGCCCCGGCGGGTGGCGACGAGACGCTCAGCCGGACGTCCACGGCCCGTCTGGGCCGGGGAGCGCACGGCAAGGGCCGGGGTCCCGAACCTGCGAAGCAGGCGCCCGGCCCGCCGGCGTCCCCGCCTCCGATGTCCGCGGACCCGGTCGTCGCGGCGAGCGACCCGAGCCCGCCGCCCGGCCACGGCGGCACACCGCCCGGCCAGGGCGGCACGCCACCCGGTCAGCTGAAGAAGGACGCCGGCGACGCCGGGCACTCGGGTGAGCGCCGCGGCCAGCGCAAGCGCTGAGCAGCGGCGCCTGCCCGTCAGTCGTCGCCCCCGCCGCCGCCCTTTTGGTCCGTGCTTCCGGAACCGCTGTTGCTGCTGTTGGAACCGTCGTTGTTGTTGTTGTGGTCGGCTTCCTGCTCGTTGTCGTCGCCCGTGCCCTGCTGCAGGACGAACGTCCCGTCGGGGTTGCGGGTGACCGTGAGCTCGACCTGCTGGCCGACCGTGAAGCCGGTCATGTCGACACCGGCCGGCACGTTGACCGTGAGTGCGGCCCCCGACGCGTCCTCATCGTCGGCGGAGATGCTCAGCGTGCGAGCCGCCGTGTCGATCCCGAGGACCTTGCCCTCGAGGTCGATCCCGTTGTTGTCCTGACCCTCCTGCGTGACGTCGTTTGCCTGGACGTCGCCGTTGTCGTCGACGTTCCCGTCGACCAGCACGACGCTGCCAGCGGGCGGCGCGGTGTCAGAGGCCGTCACGGCGCGAGCGCCCCGACGGACGAGGATCGACGCGCCACGCGACGAGAGGGTGAAGATGCGCCCGTGGCTGTAGGTCACGGTGCCGCGCATCTGCACATGGCGACGCTGGCCGACGGTGCGAACGGAGCGCGCGGCGTACGTGCCGTTGCGCAGCAGGCGCGCGGACACGCGCACGATGCGGCCGGGACGCGGGCTCGTCGTCGCGTGGATCGCCGCCAGGCGACCGTGTGACATCGCGACGACGAAGCTGTGCGCGTGGGCGTTGCGGTGGACGACGGTTCCCTTCAACGTCGCTGCCGACGCTGGGGCGGCCGCGACCCCCGCAACGAGCAGAGCTGCGGAGGCGTTGATGGCGAGGCGTCTGGTGATCTGCACGTGAGTTCCCTTCGGTGTGCCGCAGCGCGGCGGAGCATGCAATCTGGACAACCCTTCGACGAATACGACAACGCGATAGGGAAAACGTCACGCAAGGGCCTCATATTGCAGACGTTCGTTCGAGCCTTCGCCCGCGTGAACGCAAACGTCCGGAGGTTGCGGCATGATCTTGATGCGGACGTTTGACGTGCCGCATGTGCGGTGTGTCTCATTCCGTGAGCAGCCATGGACCGGCCCCTCGGGATCTACGCGAGCTCCGCCTCACGGCGCGATCTCGCCCGACGGCGCGCGCGCCGGCGCCGCCCGCTTCTCCTCGTGCGCGCGGGGAACTGGCTCACCGTGCTGGTGGCGTGCGGAGTGGCCGTGACGCTCGCCGAGCGCCTCGCCGGATGACCCTTGTCGCCGGGCGGCGCAGCGGCGCCGGAAGGGAGGAGGGGATTCCTTCGCGAACCCCTGGGTAGTACCCCCAACGAGATTCGGCGGCCAAACCTCATGTGTTCCTCCTCCCCGGCCGAGCCCTGAACCCATGCCCCCCGCTTCCCGCGCACTCGAGTTCTTCCGCACCCACGATCGCGAGATCGTCTGTGCCGCACTTGCCTTCGTGGCGCTGCACTTCTTCGACGCAGCCGCCATCCACCCGGTCGGCGCCGTCACCGCCAAGGGCATCATCGCCGCCCTCACCATCCCCCTGATGGGCGCGCTGGCCTACGTCTCGCTCGACGGCCCCAGCCGCGCGCTCGTCGCGCTGCTCTTCGGCACCCTGGGCGCGGTCATCGGCATCGCCAGCTTCGACCGCGTCGCCGCCTACGGGTTCACCGGCACGTCGGTCACCAACGTGACGTTCGCGCTGTCGGGCATCGTGCTCCTGGGCACGTGCGCCGCGGTCCTGCGCCGCAGCAGCTGACCAACGCGCCGGGAACCGGCGCATCGGCTGAAGCGCGCGAACTACAGTGCTCCCGCCATGGGGGAGCATCGCGAGCAGCCATCGCGGGGCGAGCGCCGGACCAACGGCCTGCCGCCCGTCGCGCCGGACGCCGATCAGACCGTGCTCGTCGCGGGTGGTGCCGGCTATATCGGGTGTGTGTTGGTGCCGCGGCTGTTGGAGCGCGGCTATCGGGTGCGGGTGCTGGATCGCCTGTATTTCGGTGAGGAGCCGCTGGCGGGGTTCCGTGACCGCGTCGAGCTTGTCGTGGCGGATGTGCGTGAGATCCCGGCCACGGCGCTGGACGGCGTCGACGGCGTGATCAACCTGTCTGGGTTGAGCAACGACCCGACGGCGGAGTTCGATCCGCAGGCCAACTGGCAGATGAACGCGATCGCGACCGAGACGCTGGGGCGCATGTGTGTCGAGCGTGGCGTGCAGCGCTACGTGTTCGCGTCGTCGTGCTCGCTGTATGACGGGCTGCCGCCCGGGATGCACGACGAGACCGCCGCGATCCAGCCGCGCGCCGCCTACGCGACGTCCAAGCGCTACGGCGAGGAGAAGCTGCTCGGGCTCGCAGACGACGGGCTGTGTCCCGTGCTGCTGCGCAACGGCACCGTGTACGGCCACAGCCCGCGGATGCGCTTTGACCTGGTGGTCAACACGTTCGTCAAGGACGCCCTGCTCAACGGTAGGCTCATGCTGCACGGCGGCGGGTGGATGTGGCGCCCGCTCGTCGACGTGCGTGACGTGGCCGACGCGATGATTGCCGCCTACGAGGCCCCCGCTGACAAGGTCGGCGGTGAGATCTTCAACGTCCTGCACTCCAACTACCAGATCCGCGAGCTGGCGATGCTCGTGGCCGGATCGGTGCAGGTGGCCACGGGGCGCCACGTAGAGCTCGTCGACGTCCCCGCCCCCACGCTCACGCGCGACTACGAGTGCTCCAGCGCGAAGCTGTCGGCGACGCTGGGGTTCATCCCCAGCTGCTCGGTGCTCGAGGCGGTCGCCGACCTGCTCGAGCGGATCTCGGGCGTCGACGGAGCCCGGCTCACCGATCCGCGCTGTTACAACATCCGCTGGCTGGAGCTGCTCAGCGAGCTGCGCCCCGGCCTCGAGCGCTTCGCCACCGTCCTCTAAACGTGCGCGCCCTGATCACCGGCGGCGGCGGCCAGCTCGCCTCCGACCTGGAGGCGCTCCTGGGCGACGACGCGCGCTCCTACACCCACGCCCAGCTCGACATCACCGACGCCGCCGCGCTGGATCGCGCCTTCTCCCGGGTGCGCCCCGAGGTCGTCTTCAACTGCGCGGCGTTTCACAACCTCGACGCCTGCGAG
>JAOPZW010000088.1 GCA_025963905.1 Solirubrobacterales bacterium
GCGAGCACTGCATCGCCGCGGCGTGCGCGATCGGCCCGGCGCTCATCGCGGGCCTGGCGGCCGCCGGGACGCTGGCGCGCCCGCGCCGCTGGCTGAACACCCGCTTCGGCGACGACGTCATGCTCGGCGTCCAGGCCCGTGCCCTGGGCCTCGAGCTGCGCGACCTGCACGCCGTGTTCGGCCTGCGCCACGTCGGCCTGCCCGACACGCCCCAGCGCTTGGCCGACCGGGGCTTCGCGCTGATCCACTCCGTCCGCAACGACCCCGCCCACGACGAGTCCGAGGTCCGCGCGTTCTTCGCCGCGCGCCGCGCGGCGACGGGGGCGCGATCGCCCTCGTGAAGCTCCTGGGCGTCAACGCCGTCGACCATCCCGGCGGCGCCGAGATCGGCCTCCTGCGCCTGGCCGCGCGGCTGCGCGACCGCGGCTGGGACATCACGCTGACCTCGCCCGGCGAGGGCGCCCTGAGCGACGCCGGCTACCCGTGGGTGAAGGTCGACGTCGGCGGCCTCGGCCAGGGCGAGGGCGCCCGCGCAGTCGCGACGTGGCCGCGCGCGCTGCGCCTGGCCCAGCGCTACGACGTCGTCTATCTCAACTCCACCGTGTGTGGGCGCCTGCTGCCCGCGTTGCGCGGGACGCGCACGATCCTGCACGTCCACGACATCGTCGACCGCGTGCCCCGCCACTGGCACTCGGCCGACGTCGTGCTGACCGACTCGCAGGCGGCCGCGGACCGCCTCGACGGCCTCTCGCCGCACGTCGTCTACTGCCCGATCGAGCTCGACCCGCCGCCCGCCGCGCCGCCGTGGGCGGCGGGGCCCGGCCGCGTCGTCGGGTTCCTCGGGCGCATCGAGCCCCGCAAGGGCGTGCTCGACCTGATCGACGCCGTGCCGGCGATCCGCGCAGGAGCGCCCGACGTGCGGGTGGTCGTGATGGGCGATGACTTCTACGAGAGCGACGCCGGGTACCTG
Organism: Solirubrobacterales bacterium; assembly: GCA_025963905.1. Classification (GTDB taxonomy): domain Bacteria; phylum Actinomycetota; class Thermoleophilia; order Solirubrobacterales; family Solirubrobacteraceae; genus JAOPZW01. Next base: position 971 of record JAOPZW010000088.1, read on the forward strand.
CAGCGCGTGCGCGCCGCGCGCGACGTGGAGCACCTGGCGTGGGTCGAGAACGCCGGCGGTGTCCTGCGCCACCTCGACGTGCTCGTCGCGCCCTCCCACCAGGAGCCCTTCGGCACGGTCCTCTCCGAGGCGATGGCGGTCGGCACGCCGGTCGTCGCCACGCGCGTCGGGGGGCTGGCCGAGGTCGTGGAGGACGGCGTCACGGGCATGCTGGTCGAGCCGGGCGACCCGCCCGCGCTGGCCGCCGGCATCCTGCAGGTCCTCGAGCGGCGCGAGGCGATGGGCGCGGCGGCGCGCGAGGCCGCCCGGCGCTTCGGCGCCGACGCCTACGCCGAGCGCGTCGAGGCGCTCATCCGACCGTGAGGGTGGCCTTCGACAGCCGCGGGGCGAGCGATCCCCGCGGCATCGGGCGCTACGTGCGCTGCCTGCTCGACGGCCTCCGCGCCACCGCCGACGGGCACGACCTGGTCGAGGCCCACCGGCCCGGCGACGCCGACGTCTACCACTCGCCCTGGATCGACGGCGCCGCGCTGCACGCGCGCTGCCCGCAGGTCGTCACGCTGCACGACCTCGTCCCGCTCAAGCGCCGCGCCGAGTACCTGCGCACGGGCGCGCGCTTCCGGCTGCGCTACCACGCGGTCCAGCGGGCCGCGCGGCTGATCGTGCCCACGTATGCGGTCGCGCGCGACGCCACCGCGCAGCTGGGGATCGCGCCCGAGCGCATCACCGTCATCCCGGAGGCAGCGGCAGCGCCGATGCGCCCGCGCCCCTCCGAGGAGGTGCGCGCGGTCCGCAAGCGCCACGGGCTGCCCGAGGAGTACCTCCTCTGGGTCGGCGGTCTCGAGCACCCCGACCCGCGCAAGCGCGTCGCCGCGATGGCCCGCGCCCCGCGCGAGCTGCCGCTGGTGCTCGTCGGGCCCAACCGCCCGTGGGCCCGGGAGCTCCCCGACGTGACCCTCACCGGCCTCGTCAGCGACGACGACCTCGCCGCGATCTACACCGGCGCCCGGGCGCTGGTCTTCCCGTCCGACGACGAGGGCTTCGGCCTGCCGACGGTCGAGGCGCTGGCGTGCGGCACGCCCGTCGTCGCCTGCGACGTCCCCGCGCTGCGCGAGGTGCTCGGCGACCGCGCCACGTTCGTCGCCCGCGACGACCTGGCGGGCCTGCTGGCCGCAGGTGCCGCCGCGCGCCGCCCCGCGCCGCCGCCGCCCGCGTGGACGTGGGACGACGCGGCGCGCGCGACCTGGGCGGTCTACGCCGACGCGCTCGGCGCGAGGTAGTGGTCCTTCTCGTGACGTTCGCCAGGAAATGCCGGGATGCCGGCGCCGTCAGGCGAGGACGCAAGGAGCAGGCCATGGCAGCGCCATTGCCGCGACTGAGGACACAGCATGGCGGTGATCGGCGCCCGGCATTTCCGGCGAGACGTTGCGAGAAGGGCCACTAGTCCCGTCGTCGCCCGTGACGACGACACGGCTGGATCTCGAGTACCTCGGGGCGCGGTTCGCCGGCTGGGCGAGGCAGCCGCGCCTGCGGACGGTGCAGGGTGAGCTCGAGGACGCGCTCGGGGTCCTGCTGCGCCGGCGGGTCGAGCTCACCGTGGCCGGCCGCACCGATCGCGGCGTGCATGCCTGGGGGCAGGTCGCGTCCTACCAGGGCGATCCGGTCGATCCGGTGGCGTTCAACGCACTGATCGGCCCGGACGTCGCGGTGCGGGCCGCGCGGTCGATGCCGGGCCCCTTCGATGCCCGGCGCGACGCGCTCTCGCGCACGTACTGCTACCGGGTGCTGCATCGGCGCGAGCGGTCGGCCTTCGAGCGCGGACACGCGCTGTGGTGGCCGCACCGCCTGGACCGCGACCTCCTGCACGCCTGCGCCGTCGCCGTGACCGGCCGCCACGACTTCACGGCGTTCACCCCCAAGGAGACCGACCACGTGCGCTTCGAGCGCGACGTCGTTGCGGCGCGCTGGGAGGATCGCGGGGACATCCTGGAGCTCTGGATCGAGGCGGACTCGTTCCTGCGTCACATGAACCGCACGCTCGCCGGCACGATGCTGGAGGTCGCCCGCAGCCGGCGCTCGCTCGAGGCGTTCCTGCGGCTGCTCGACGGGCGCCCGCGCGCCGAGGCCGGACCGACCGCCGCGGCGCACGGGCTGCATTTTGCGGCCGTCACCTACCCCGGAAGCTCCGATGATTCGCCGGACCGGATGATGGACAGCGCGCAGCGCAAGGAGTAGCGTCGCCCGTCGGACCATCCCCGTCGAGCTGAAGGGGGCAGGATGGACCGAAGGTCATCGACGGACGCGCGGGATCGCGCGCCGGCCAATGGCCTGACCGGATCTGATCGCGGCAAGACCGGCAGCGCGCGCCGCCGAGCGGTGCTGACGCGCGCGGTCCCCGCCCCCCCAGCCCCCCACCCAACATGCCCGGGGCGCACGGCTGCGCCCCGGGCCGGGTGGCATATCCTCGTAGGGGTGCTGCGCGTACTGCTGACGAACGACGACGGGATCGAGGCGGAGGGGCTGCAGGCCCTGCGCCGGGCGCTGCTGGGCGTCGACGACGTCGAGCTCGCGGTGATCGCCCCGGACGGCAACCGCTCCGCGTTCGCGCGGATGATCACCACCCGGCGGCCGCTGCTGGTGCAGGAGGTCGACATGGGCGACGGGGCGGTGGGCTACGCCACCGACGGCACGCCGGTGGATTGCGTGCGCCTGGCGCGGCTGGGCCTGATCGAGGGCTTCGAGCCGGACGTCATCGTCTCGGGCATCAACCACGGCGCCAACCTGGGCGACGACATCTCCTACTCGGGCACGGTCGCGGCGGCGCTGGAGGGCATCATCCTGGGGATCCCGGCCATCGCCGTCTCCCAGCAGTC
>JAOPZW010000089.1 GCA_025963905.1 Solirubrobacterales bacterium
CAGCAGGTCGGCGGCGCGCTGGGCCTGGCGATCCTCGCCGCGATCGCCAACGCCACGACGAAGAACGCGGGGGCCGGCGTGAACCCGCTGGTGGCCCTCAACGACGGCTTTCGCGTCGCCTTCCTCGTGGGCGCGGGCTTCGCCGTGGCCGGAGCGATCCTCGCCGCGCTGCTGATCGACAGCCGGGACTCGCGCGAGCACGCCGCGGCCGCGGCGGGCGGCGAGACCGCCGCCGTGGCCGCCTGAGGGGTGGAGCCGGAGCTGAGCGGCCCCGGCCCCACGCTCACCCGGGCGCCGGAGCCACCCGTGGCGCTCGCTCCAACTCCGAAGCCTGTTCGGCCCAGGTCTCCATCCCAAGCTCCCGATAGGTCGCGACGGCGGAGCCGATCAGCTCGAGAACCTGCTTGTCATCGCGGGCGTCGTTACCGGCGCGCAGCATCCGCGCATAGTCGTGCTGGGTGTGGGCGAGCCACGGGCGCGCGCGCATCCGCCCGTTCATCTCCAGCGCGTCCTCGAAGTGGCGCGCGGCTTCGCGCCGGCGCTCGATCGTCGCCGCGAGCAGGCCGAGGTAGCGGGAGACCGAGCCCCTGAACCCCTCGGGCTCGTCCGCGACGTTGTGGGATGACCATGGGGCGAGCAACCTGTACAGGACGGACGCGCACTCGCTGTCGCCCAGGAGCGCCGACGTCTCGGCGAGCAGGCTCATGCCGTAGAGCCACTCCTGGTCGAAGGGCATGGCCGAGCAGTCGTCTCGGGTCAGATCGTGGAGCGCTCGCTTCGCCTCCGACAGCCGTCGGAGCCGGGCAAGAAGATGAGCAAGCGCGCAGCGGAAGGCGACGCGTGCCGGGTACTCGGCGACCAGCTCCTCCATCGCCGGCTTGAGCGCCTCAAGGCTGCCCCGGAAGTCCCCGAGCGCATGGCGCTGGAGACAATAGGTGGGGATCGCCAAGTCAGGCAACGCGCGCTCGCCGAGCGCGAAGGCCTCCGGGACGAGCTCCTCGGCCTCGCTGAGACTGCCCGCCGCCAGCGCCAGCATCGCCTGCGCGGCGCAGGCCTGCCAGAGCTGAGCGGGCTGTCCGAGCTCGCCGGCGATGCGGCTCGCGGCCGCGAGATCGACCTCTGCCTCAATGAGGTCCCCAACTTGGAGTTGTGCGTTGAGCCGGTGATAGTGGCCCGCCACCAGCCGCTCTCTATCGCCGATCCGCCCCGCCACCTCGCACAGCTCGCTGCCGAGCGCGAGACACTCCCCCACGGTGTCGGGGGCAACGACGGCCGCGATACGACCCTCGAGCGTGTAGGCGAGATCGGTGGGGTTCCCCGTGCGGCGGGCGAGCTCGACCGCCTCTCCGCTGAGCCGGTCGCGGCGATCCCGCGAGGGCTCGTCGCGAAGCGCTCCCGCGAGGCGGGCGAGGAGCCTGGCTTGCAGCGCTCCATCTTGGTCACCGAGCGCCCCCCGCGCAGCCTCGAGCAGCGGTACGAGCCGATCGTCGTCCCCGGCTCGCCCCAATACGAGCCGGCCGCCATAGCCGACTGCTGCACGGGCGAGGTGTCGCGACAGGCCGAGACGGCGCGCGATGCCTGAAGCGTCGAGGCACGCCTTCTTTGCGGCTGGAGTGTTCCCCGCCCGCGCCTCGGCCTCGCCGACCGAGAGGAGCAGCTCGCAGCGAACGCTCTCGTCCGGCCCGCCCGCAAGGTCGAGCGCCCGGAGGGCCGTCTCGTACAGTCGCGACGCCTCCTCGTAGGCGAGAAGCGCGAGCGCCCGATCCCCCGCACACCGCCCGTACCGGAGACCTCTGTCGAAGTCGCTTCCGGCGATCGAGTGATGCGAGAGCTCCGCCAACTGGGGGCCCGCCTCCTCGCCGTAGAGCGCCTCGAGCGCCTCGACCGCCTGCCGGTGCAGCCGGACGCGGCGAGCCGTCGTGAGCCCTTCGTAGAGCGTGTCGCGGATCACGATGTGCGCGAAGCGGAGCCGGCCGGGACCGCCCGGGAGATCCGATACGACGCGTGCTGCCATCGCCTCGTCGAGCGTCTCGAGGAGCGCGTCCACCGAGACGCCGCACAGACGAGCGAGCACGGCCAGCTCGAACTCCCGCCCGAGCACGGATGCGAGGACGAGCACGCGGTTGCACTCCCCCGACAGATGGGTGAGCCGGCGGGCGATGACGTCGCGGACGCTCTGAGGGATGGCGATGCGCAACTCCCCACTGGGATCGGACCGGACGCCCTCGGACCGGAGCAGCCTCACGGTCTCCGCGACGAAGAGCGGATTCCCATCGGTCTCCTCGTGCAGCGCCGCGATGAGCTCCCCCGAGGCGATCTCTGACGAGGTCAGCTCGACGTACTGCGCCACGTCTCGCTCGCTCAGCCCGCTGAGCGAGAGGCGCCGCGTGATCGGCTCACGGGCGACCTCGGCCAGCATCTCGGTCAGGGGCTGTCCTGGCAGCGGGTCGACATCTCGATAGGCGCCCAGCAGCAGCACGCGGGCGGAAGCGAGCCCGCGGGCGAGGAACCGCAACAGCAGCAACGAGGGCGCGTCGGCCGCGTGCAGATCGTCGAGAACGAGCACGATCGGCCGACTCTCGGAGGCACTGCGGAGGAAGTCGGCGGTGGCGTCGAAGAGCTGGAAGCGCGCGCCTTCGGACTCGAGCGAGCTCGGCTCCGGGAGCCCGGGGAGGATCTCGCGCAGCTCGGGGAGGACCTGGCCAAGCTCGGCCGCGCGGGCACCGAGCTGCGCGCGCAGCGTCTCAGGCTCTGCCTCGCGGATGTAGGCGCGCAGTGACTGCACCCAGGGCCAGTAGGCCGGCGCGCCTCCCGCCTCCCAGCAGCGCCCCACGAGCACCCGCGCTCCACGTTCCCTCGCATGCGTGGCCAGCTCTTCGGCGAGGCGGCTCTTGCCGATGCCGGGCTCGCCCACGAGCAGGAAGAGCCGCCCCCGGCCGGCGTAAGCATCATCGAGACCCGCGGCGAGTTCGGCGAGCTCGTACTCGCGGCCGACAAACGCGCTGTGTGGCGTCCGGGCCGCTGGCTCGGGCACCACCCGCGGCGGATCGAGCGCGGGATCCTGCTGGAGAATCGCCCGGTGAAGCTCGCGGAGCTCGCGGCCGGGCTCGATGCCGAGCTCGTCGACGAGCACCCTGCGCGTCGCCTGATAGGCCTCGAGCGCCTCCGCCTGGCGCCCCGCGCGATAGAGGCACAGCATCAACTGCCCGCGCAGGCGCTCGCGCAGCGGGTGCTCCCTGACGAGCGCCACGAGCTCGGGCAACGCCGCGTCGTGCCGGCCGAGCCGGAGCGCCGCCTCGACGGCCAGCTCCCGTGCGGACAGCCACAGCGCCTCGATTCGAGAGACCTCCTGGCGCAGCGTGCGCTCGAGCTCGACATCGGCGAGCGGCGACCCGCGCCAGAGCGCGAGCCCTTCCGTCACTCGGGCGTGCGCGCGCGCCGGGTCGCCTGCGTCCAGCGCCCGCCGGGCCTCGCCCAGCGCTGCCTCGAAACGCGCGAGGTCCAGATCGTCCGCCTCGAGGTGGATGACGTACCCGGGCGATCGCGTCACAAGCAGCGAGCGCGCCGCCTCGTCGCCGAGCGCCGCCGCCAGCGATCGCCGCAATTGCGCGACGTGCACCTGCAGCGCCTTCACCGCGTTCGGCGGCGGGGCGTCGCCCCAGAGCTCGTCGACGAGTCGATCGCGGGAAACGACCTCGTTGGCGCCGAGCACCAACAGGGCGAGAATCACGCGCTGCTTGCCGGGGCTGACATCGACCGGCCCCTGCGGGCCGCGGACCTCCAGCGGCCCGAGGACCGCCAACCGCACCGTGCGGGAGACCGTGTCTCCGCGCGACTCCATCCGCCAACCCAACCCGATCGCGGGAGAGGCGTCAAACCAGGGGGCGGGCGGCCCTCTACGGCCGCCGCTTTACCGCGGGCCTAGCCACCGCCTTACCACCCTCCGTGATCGTCGTCGGCAGGAGATCACACCGGGTGGTCTCACGGACAAGGGAGTGCCATGACCCACCGACACCTCCGCGGCATCGCCATCGCGCTGGCCGTCACCGCCGCCCTCGCCGCCCCCGCCGCGGCTCAGGACCTGCGATCGCCCGACGCCGCCGACGCCGGCGGGAAGCCGGCGGTCGCCAACATCGATCTGCGCTCGCCCGACGCCGTCGACCCGTACGCGGGCGTCCCGGCTCGGGTCATCGAACGCGCCACTGTCGCGTCCATCCGCGAAGTGGATCCCGGCTTCGACTGGGGCGACGCGAGCGTGGGCGCCGGTGCGCTGCTCACCGTCGTGCTGCTCGTCACGGGCGGCGCCGTGCTCCTGAAGCGCCACGGTCCGACGCTTGGCTGACACGTACCCGCGTGGTGCCGCGAGGCTGCCTTCCCGAGCGCCCGCGCGGCGTTGCGCCGCGCGGGCTGGGGTGTCGGCTACCGGCTGCTCATCACGCGCCGAGACTGAGACCCGCCTCGGCGAACTCGAGCTTCGGATCGATGTGCTGCACGCCGTCGGCGTTCGTATACAGCGTCGGGATGTTCGTGATCGAGAGGGACGTGACTTGGCCGGTGAGCTGACGGTCGGCGTGCTTCACCCTCAGCCCGCGGTGGGCGTTGACGCCGACCGTCTCGACGCCGGTGAGCGTGGAGCCGATCCGGAGCCAGTAGGCGTTGAAGCGCGACAGCGTCGGGCTGGCGACGCGCTGCTCGGTCTTCGCCCGCGCCACGATGCGGACGTCGTCGCCGCCGTAGTTGAGCACGCGGATGAGCGAGTGGGTCCTCTCGCCGAAGCGACCGACCACGCGCGTCGCGGCGAGGTCGGTCTCCGCCGCCGGCTTGCGGGACAGACGCTTCAGCCCATGACTGGGGCGAGACAGGTAAAGACCCGGCTTCGGGCCGCTCGTGCGGCTGAAGGCGATCGCGTCCTTGAAGAACGACGGTGCGACCTCCGGCGCGTCGCTGGACAGCGCGGTCCCGTTGGCCTTCGTCGGCCCGAGGTCGGGGTCGTAGGGCTCGCCGGAGGCGGGCACGGGCGCGTCGGCGACCTGCCCGGCCTGGCTGACGACGAGGTGATAGGTGCCGTCGCCGGCCTTCCGCGACCATGCGGACGTCGAGCCGTAGGTCGTGACGTTCTGGGCGGTCGGGTCGGCCGCGACGGTGGTGTCGGCGGCCGCGACCCCCGCGCCGAGGGCGGGGACGGCGAGCGCGGCGAGAACGCCGGCGCGGCGAAGGGTGCGATGCATGGTGACTCCTGCGTGATGTTCGAGAGGTGGGTGTTGCCTCCGAACGCACCGGCCTGGCCGGAGGTGACGGTCGCCACGGCGACCGCCTGGCTGCTGGCGAACCGGCCTTCCGCCGGCAGAACGTCAGGGTGTCGGCAGCGACTCAGCGAAGGCCACGAACGCGTCGCTGTCGCGCAGCGGCGGCCCGTGGCCGGCGCAGACCAGCGCGGGCCGGAGCTCTGCGAGCCTTCGGATCGACGCTCGATTGCGGGCCGGGTCCGGCGTGAAGAGCGCTGGCGGCTCCTGAAGGCCCTTCCTGCTGGTCAGGAGGTTCATGGTGTTGACGACGTCGCCGAGGATCAGCACGCGGTCGCGGTCGCGCCAGTAGGCGACGTGTCCGGTCGAGTGCCCCGGCACCTCGAGCACGGTGAACTGCCCGACCGTGTCTCCCTCCTTCAGGGCGCGGGCGACCGGATGCCGGGGCCCGGTCCAGAAGCGCTTCTGGAACCGGTTGATGACACCGGGCCGCTGGCGGCGTGACACCGCCTCGGGGCCGCCCTCGGCGGCCTCGACATCGCGCTCGCCCACCCAGTACGGGACCCCGAACTCGGTGCACACCGCGTGGCTGGCGCCCTGGTGATCGGCGTGGGCATGCGTCAGCGCGTGGGCCGACAGGGTGCGCCCGCACAGCTGGCGCAGAATCCGCCGCTCTCCCTGACGCGTCGCGGCGTCGACCAGGACGTCGCCCGCGAGGTAGACGTTGATCGCGTCGCGCGGGAAGCCGCGCAACTGGAAGACCCCATCCGCAAGCTGCTTCATCCGGCCAACGTACACGTCAACCCCGCCGAAGCCGTCGATCTCGCTCGCCCGCGCGCGCGGTGACCCCGGGCGGTGCGGGCTTCCGCATTCCGACGGAGGAGAAGCGGGCACCGAGGCCGCGGTGGGGTCAATCGCGGTGAGCCTCCCGGTACTCAGCCGCGCCCTGGCCGCTGACAGAGCCCCCTACGAGTCGAACATGACCGTGTCGATGCCGACCGGCTCGAGCGGGCGGTCGCGCGCGTCGGTCTCGGTCTTGCCGAGGCTCTCGACGACGTCCATCCCGCCGGTGACCCGGCCGAAGACGGTGTGCTTGCCATCGAGCCACGGGCACTCCTCCGCGGTGACGATGAAGAACTGCGAGCCGTTCGTGTTCGGGCCGGCGTTGGCCATCGCCAGCGCGCCCTTGACGACCTTGTGGTCGTTGAACTCGTCCTCGAACGTGTAGCCGGGACCGCCGGTCCCGGTGCCCTGCGGGCAGCCGCCCTGGATCATGAAGTCGCTGATGATCCGGTGGAAGATGAGCCCGTCGTAGAAGCCCTGACCGGCGAGCTGCTTGAAGTTGGCGACGGTCTTGGGCGCGTCCTCGTCGAACAGCTCGAACGTGATGTCGCCCTCGGTCGTCTTCATGGTGGCCACGGACATGGCGGCGTTCCTCTCGTGCGGGTGTGGCCCGGCGCGAAGGCCGGACACTCAAGCTAGATGGTCGATTCCGAATTCTCGCGGCCGGGCTGACGCGCCTCGCCGCTCTGGATCGCCGTCCGGCGGACTTGCCAATGGCGCTGCCATGGGCTGCGCCACCGGACGCCGCCCAGAACGACGATCCACGCCACCCCGACCAAGATTGATTCGGAATCAACCATCTAGGTGACGCGCACGGCGCGAGCGCAGACGACCATCTCGTAGTCGGGGTCGTGGGGGGCGAGCGTGGCCGGATCGACGTGCTCGGCGGGCAGCCCGTACAGGAAGGCGCCCGCGGCCTGGACGGTGCCGTGTGCCTCGACGGCGACGTTGCCGGCCCCGAACGCCTCCGTCAGGAGGCGCTGCACCGAGCGCTTGGTGAAGCGCCAGTAGTCGGGGAACTCCTCGTGGTCCGGGTCCGCCTGCTGGCTGATCCCCGGCACGGTGAGCAGGAGCACGCCGCCCGGCGCCAGCAGGTCGTGTGCGTTGGCGACGGCCCGGTGGAGCTCGTAGATCAGCGAGAGCGTCTGCGTGCAGATGAAGCAGTCGAACGCCGCGCGGGGGATGCCCTCGCCGGTGACCAGGTCGCCCCGGATGGTCACGCCGCCGGGGCGCTCGCTGTTGTCGAGGACGTCGCCGCGGTCCACGTTGGCGCCGCCGAAGCGCCGCGTGTACGTGTCGTCGAGGATCTCGAGGACGCGGCCGCGGATGTCGGCGGCGTGGCGCTCCAGGAAGCCCTCGATATAGACGCGGTCCACGGGCCGCCCGCGCGCTATCCCGTACCTCCGGTGTACCGGCTCGGGCGGCAACCGGGGGATCGCCCGCTCGGCCCGCGCCGAGCGCGGCGCGGCACGCTCCACGAGCGAGCTCACGCGCCGCCATGCCGCGGCGTACGCCGAGCCCAGGCGCCAGCGCAGCC
>JAOPZW010000103.1 GCA_025963905.1 Solirubrobacterales bacterium
ACTTCGTGACCGCGGTAGAGCAGATGCACATCGCCACGTCGCGCGCGCTGCCGGTGGCCGGTCCCGGCGGCTGAGCGCGGCGCCGAGACCTCCGGCAGCCGTCAGGAGCCGTCGACCGGGATGCTCACGAGCAGCGACGTCCCCCGTCCGGGGGGACTGGCGATCTCGATCGTTCCGCCCAGCGCCTCGACGCGGTCGGTGAGGCCGACGAGGCCCGACCCGCGGGCCGGGTCGGCGCCTCCGACCCCGTCGTCGGCGATCGCGAGCCGGACGATCGCATCGCCGGCGTCGACGTCGACCTTCACGCCTGACGCGCCCGCGTGCTTCGCGGCGTTCGTGAGCGCCTCCGAGACGACGTAGTAGGCGGCCACCTCAACCCGCTCCGGCAGTCGCCGCCGGCCGCGCAGGTGGAGATCGACCGGGACCGCCGAGCGGCGGGCAAGGGTCTTCAGGGCGGGCCCGAGGCCGCCCGCGGCCAGGATCCCCGGATGGATGCCGCGCGAGATCTCGACCAGGTCCTCGAGGGCGCCGGCCAGACCGCTCGCCGTGCGCGCCAGCCGTGCTCTCAGGCGGCCGGGCGGCAGCGCGGCCTCCGCCGCGCGCAGCTCGAGCCCGAGCGATACGAGGCGCTGCTGCACGCCGTCGTGCAGGTCGCGCTCGAGTCGTCGCCGGGTCTCGTCGGCGGCGGCGACGATCCGGGCGCGGGAGGCGGTGAGCTGGGCACGGCTGTCGGCCTTCGCGATGGCGGTACCGAGCAACTCCGTGAACGCCGCGATGCGTGACTCGGTCGCGGCAGGCAGTGGCTCGGGCCGCGTCGACCCGGCGGCCATCACGCCCCAGAGCCGTCCGTCGACCACGATCGGAGCACCGGCCGAGGACCGCACACCCAGTTCGCCGAGGCGCACCGCGAGCGGGCTGGTCGCGTTGGCGTAGCTGGCGACCCGGCCCGGCCGCCTTGTACGCAGCACGAGCTCCGTGACGCTCTCACCCTCGAGGCCCTCGAGCGTGAAGCGCTCGCCAACTCTGACCAGCTCGATACCCGCGTCGGTCCACCCCGCGGCGATCGTCGCGGTCCCGTCGCCCTCGTAACGGAGGATGCTCACGCTGTCGATCGACACGAGGCGCCCCACCTCCTCGGCAACGGCCGCGAAGACGTCATCCGGCGGGACACCCCTGGCGACGAGCATGGCGACCCGCCGCAGCGCCGCCTGCTCCTCGGCGAGCAGGCGGAGCTCATCCCGGCTGGCCTCGACCATCTCATGCGCCTTCCGCAGGTCCCGGAACATCAAGAGCCTGTCCAGGGCGTCGGCCAGCCGTCGGCCGATCGCCTGGAACAGCCTCTCCTCCTGCGACGTCCACGCCCTTGGCTCGGAGCACTGGTGCAGCCCGAACACGTAGGGCCTGTCGACTTTCGGATAGATGGCCATGGCGATCATGGACCTGATGCTGAATTGGCCGGCCGACGCCGCCGGCACCGCAAGGCCTGATTCGGGGTCGAATCGCACCGGGGTGCCGGAGGCCAGCACGCGCCGGAACACGCTCGCCACCTCTGGATCGTTGGGGATCTCCACGCCGAGATCCAAGGCGCCCCGGTATTCCGGCCGCGTGCGCTCCATCCGCACCCGATGGAAGGCGACGTCCGGATCACCGGGATAGATCAGCCACGCTCGGTCGCATCCGAAGATCGCCAGCACGACGTCGAGAACGTCGCCCATCATCTGCTCGAGGTCGCCGGTGCCCTGGATCGCCCGGTTGATCCCGTCCATGCTCTCGAAGAACCACAGCTGCGCCTGGCGCTCCTCCTCGGCCCGCTTCTGCTCGGTCACATCCACGACCGTGCCCACGAACTCCTGGAGGTCGCCGGACGGGCCGACGACGGGATGGGCGAGTGCGCGGATGTGCTTCAGCGGACTCCGCGGAGCGACGATTCGGTACTCGATCTCGAAGCTTGCCGCCTCGCGGATCGCCGTCGCGAGCGCTTCGGCGCAGCTCGCGCGATCGTCGGGGTGGATGCGCTCGAGGAACTCGCGTAATGACGGGACGCCCTGTTCGGCCTGTTCCGGATCGAAGCCGTACAGACGGGAGTGCTCAGCGGACGAGTGCGTCGGCTCCCCGTCCGGAACGCGCAGGGCAAAGCTGCCGGTATGGGCCAGCCGCTGCGCCTCGGCCAGGTAGGCCTCGCTTCGTTGCAGCTCCGCCGTCCGGTCGGTCACCTTCAGCTCGAGCTCGTTGCGTGCTTCGCGGAGCTCCTCTTCCGCCGTCCGGCGCTCGTGGATCAGGCGCGCGGTCTGAAACGCCGTCGCGGCGTGATTCGCGGCCAGGGAGACCAGCAGCCGGTCGATCTCCGTGGGAAAGTCGGGGCGGTCGCACGCGGCCGCGACCAGACCGTCCTCCGCGTCGACACCGATCGGGACCACAACCCCGCGCCATGGCTCATCGCCGCCGCCGATGTCGGGGACGATCTCCGTGCGCGAGAGCCGACCGCCGGCGGCGCGGTGACGCTCGAGCCATCGAGGAAACGTCGTCCACGCGTCGCCCCGCACCACGTCGACCGCGCCTGCGCCACCGGGATCGGACAGGCGCACGAACGCAAAGTCGAGTTGCAGGAGTCCGATCAGCGCGTCTGCGAGCCCGCCGGCCACATCGGGCGGATCGCGGCCGACCCACGTCGCGGGAATCGTGGAAAGCGCCACGAGATCCCGGAGCACGGCCCGGAGCCGCAGGACCTCGGCATCGGTGTCGACGCGCATCTACTGCATGCGTGCGCTCTGGCGGGCCGACCGCCGCCGCTCCCGGAGCTCGAGCAGGAACTGGTCGGGAGGCACGAAGAACGGGTTCTCCTGCAGCAGCCCACCGATGATCACGACCGGATGCGTCCGCAGCGCGTCCATCACCACGTTCGCCCCGAATCTCGAGAGGTCGTACGCGCAGATCACCACGTCGTCGTACTTGGGAACCACGTGGTTGACGTGCGTCTCGAACTCGATCAGGTCTTCGACGCCTGGGAGGTCGACGAGCGCCCATTCCATGTGAGCCAGGAACCTCGTCTGGGCGTAGCCTGCCGCCGGCCCGGACTGCAGCACCCGCTCGAACGCCGCCAGCCAGGTGTCCTGGTCGAACCGGCCGCCGTGGAGCGGACCGTCTTCCCAGGGCCGCACCTCCAACTGGCCGGTGTCCATCGCCTCTTGCACCTCGATACCTGCCCCGGCGAGCCGCCCGAGATGCTCTTGTCGGCGCTCTGGGTCCACGAGATGGAAGGCTTTGTCTCCCTGGTCGAAGCCATCGATGAAGAACGAGCGAAGCACGCGGTGCTGCTCCTCCATGCCGTTGAAGAACGCACAGATATGACGGTGTCCACCGAGAGTGCTCCCGGCAATCTCCAGAGACTGCCTGCGGGCTTCCATAGGTCACCTCCACGGAGAGATGCAGCTCAGACGCAACCGGGGCGGAGCACTGGAGTCCGTCCGACGCTCGACCGCCCGGTCGCGCGATGCTGCATGCGGCTCGATTCCGACGGACGGATGGACAGCGCAGTGTACTCCTGGCCCTGACCCCAGCGAGCGATGCGGAGCGAGCTGGCGCACCGCCTGCTTCCCTGTTTTCCGTTCGATCCGAGACGCCGGATTCAGCTGCGCAGCAGCGACTGGACCCGCCGCTCGACGTCCTCGCGCAGCGTCCGGCCCGTGGCGTCGGTCGGGAGCTCGATGACGACACCGCCGTCGCCCATGTCGATCCGCAGCGGCGTGGCGGCCTCGGGCGTGCCGCGCGGCAGCTCGATCACCGTGCCCCGCTCGTAGGAATCGATCGCGCGTGGGTCGATGTAGAGGTACTGGCGCCGGCCCTTGGTGTCGACGCCCGTCGCCACTGGTCGGACGAGTTGCGCGGCGACGGCCACCGGTGGGACCAGGAGGACGAGGACACAATCCTCAGCTACTACCGCGGCGACGGCACGTTCGGAGACCGTCCGTTCTTGCGGCTGTTCGGCAAGCGGCTGCTCCCTCCGCCGCCGCTGGAAGCGTCCGGCATCCCGCCCTTCAAGCCGGAGAAGGAATACGAGCAGTTCGTGATCGGCACCGACACCGGCGAGGAAGTCCGCGTCACCTCCGATCCCGCGGAGCTGGCGAATTACTTCGGCGCCAACCCCGGCAACCCGCACTACCTCACGCCCGTGTACTTCCGTCGCGAGGTGCTCAACAAGTACTACGCCGATCCGGATCGGTACACGGTGGAGGACGGCTACGTGCGCTGCGCCGGCCTGTGGGGATTGTGAATCGACAACGATCAGGCCGGACACATCATGGTGTTCCTCGGCGATCTCGGACGCGACATCCCGCAGGCCGAGGCGCAGTACTGGCGCAGCTTCAACATCCCGCCGCCGGAGGAGGGGGCGAGCGAAACGCTGATCCGGCGCGCATTCGGCGGGCAGTTCGCCGACCCGCAGTCACTGGACCTTCGCTTCCCGGGCGTGTACCGCCGCACCAACGAGGCGTGGCAGGCGGCGTTTGGTGAGCCGCTGTTCCAACCGCTGCACGAGGATGACCGTCACGTGCTCAGCAAGTTGCACGTTCCCGTCACCGATGGCGCAGCGGGATTCGACGAGCAATTGCTGTACCTCGCCAAGCTTCTGGTCGCCTCGCTGAACGAGGAGGCGCTGACCGCCCGGCTCGGCAAGGGGTCTAAGGGCGAGAAGGGCCTCGCGAAGCTCGAACGGCTGCTCGGCCAGCTCGGTGTACACGACGCTCGAGCATTGCTCGGCCCGTTTGCCAAGTGCAGGCACTGCGAAGCCGAGGCGCCGCGCACCGCAAGGGTGCGACCTTCGACATCGCGGTCGCGATCGGCGAGCTCGGGAGACAGAAGGGCTTCGAGAAGCTGCTCGGCGACGCCATCTCAACGCTCGAATCGCTCCGCGAGGTCGCGGAGCGGCACGTGGAGAGTAGTCAAGCTAGGGCCTGCGATGCTCACGGGGCCGTGGCCGTCACCGTGTTGCTCGCGACGCAGGGTTTTCCCCCCGCGGCGCAGGCTTCCACGTAGAAGTCATAGGAGCCGCCTTTCTCGACGTTCTGGGTGACCGTGTACGTGGTCGTCCTGATGCCGAGGTAACACCCGAGGTGCAATCCCGGCCGGGAATAGCAAAGCGTGTAGCTCGCGGCGTCCGGGACACTGGTCCACTGCAGCTTCGTGGTCACTCGGTCATAGCTGCCACCGTACGGTGAGGCGCCCACGGTCGTGCTGACCACGCTCAGCTGCGGCGCGCTGAGCGCTGACGCTGAGACCGCGACAGCAGCGAAGAGCGCCGGCACGACAACCAAGACAGCTACGAGGCGTTTCACCGATACCAGGCTCCGGGATCGACCCTATGGAGCCGCCGTCTCGATCCAACTGGTCTTGCGGCGTGCTGCCCCTGTACCTCTGGCCGCCCTAGCTACGATGAGGAAACCGAGCTGTTGGTGAACGAGAAGCTTCACGCGCCACCGAGCCGTAACCTCCTACGTGCGCGTGGGCCCAAGAACCGAGAACCACTTCGCCGCCCACCACTTCCGCCACTGAGCTCGTACGCGCGATGCAGGAGCGCAATGCCGCTCGTCGCGCGGAGGTTCTTCGTCGCGTTGCGTCGCTGCGTCGGATCGCAGAGCAGCTACGAGCGGCCGCCCGGTAGCCGCGGCGCCAACTACGCCGCTGGCCGGTCGGTGGCGCGCAGGAGGTCGGAGACGACGTCGTGCGGCGTCTTGCCCCGCTCCTCGGCGATCCGCTCGAGTCGCAGCGCATCATCGCCCTCGACGCTGACGAGGATCCGCAGCGTCGCCGTCGCGTCGCCGTCACGGTGCTCCGCGTACTTCGGGTCGATCGTCGCCAGGACGGCGTCGAAATCACCGGGCTGCGGATCGTCGGCTGTCCAGGGATCGCTGCTCATGTCTACCTCTCGAGAAGGTTACGCGCGGCGTCCGTCGAGCTCCAACCGGTGACGATCAGCCACGTGGTCGGGTCGATCGTTCGCTCGCCTGGTTCGCTCGAGAGCGAACCCCCCAACAACGCACCACCGACAGCGAACCGCCTACAGCGAACCAGGTGCTCCGCGCCGCCACGCTGCTGAATCCACGCGAAAGGAGAAGCGACCGCGGAGCGTTGCACCGCCTCACATTGACGACCAAGCGAGCGCCCGGCTACGCAGCGTCTCTCTCCGCGTGATCAGCCTCACGCCAGAGGACGCGCAACGACTCCTCTGACGCCGAAGAATTGGACGGCCCAGGGTGAACGTCCGCCAGCCGTACTTCTTCAGAGTCTCCGGCGGTCAGCCGTGCGTCCATGCCAGGTTGGACCAGACCGTGCAAGCCGCCTCCGGCACTGCTGCCGCGGAGACGAGATCCAGGTTGTCGGGGAGGCATGAGCTGACCGACAGGTACGGCGACCCGCTCCGCGTACCCGCCGCCGGCAAGCTGCGCACATACCGCGTCGCCCACCTGCCAACCTTGCCAAGGTGTACCGACCTCACTGATCACACCTGAGCACTCGAGCGCGAGCAGATCGTCGGTACGCCCGACGCGCACCCGTCGCTCGCCGGCAAGCCGCTCGACACCGGCGCGAAGGCCACGCACGTCGTCGAGGGGCATGCGTCACCACGCGGTCGAGGCGACCGGCGGCCAGACCTATACCCAGATGGGGCGCTACCTCGACAAGGCCGGCAAGCCGACCACGACGAGAAGGCCGCCGCGGTCGATCCAAAGTCCGGCAAGCCGGTCGAGCACGGCGCCCGCCAGATCTGGGGAGCTCA
This sequence comes from Solirubrobacterales bacterium, assembly GCA_025963905.1. GTDB lineage: Bacteria > Actinomycetota > Thermoleophilia > Solirubrobacterales > Solirubrobacteraceae > JAOPZW01. Next base: position 6,770 of record JAOPZW010000103.1, read on the forward strand.
CACCCGCCGTCGCCGTCTCCAGCTGAGCTTCACGCGGAGTCACCCGAACCCGTGTCTTCACCGGGGCGGCTGCGCCGTTGGGCGGCGGTATACCGCCGCTTGGCGTGTTGATGACGCCGCTCGTAGACGAATGTCTGAGCGCCGGTTCTCGACATTGGCGCAAACATGAGTTACGATGCGGACCCGTTGGCGGGACATGAAGTCCGGCACGGGTCGCTCAATATGCAGCGAAGCGCTGGGGGGCAGCGAGAGTGACCAAAGCCGTTCTCGCGGAGCGTTGGGATGCGCTCCCGACCAAGACTGCGTCGATCGACGCCGCGTGCGGTGAAAGCACGCTGGCGGCGCCGCCGCTCCTGACGATCCTGATCCCGAGCGTGGCGGCCGCCTCGGGCCGGCGACTGCCGGCGCGCCATGCGCCGGCGCTCGTGGCGGCGTTCGACGTCGCGTTCGCGCTCCCGGCGGTCTGGGCGACCCACCTGCTCGGCACGCATGCCGAAGCGGTCCTCGTCGGGTGCGTCGCCATGCTGGCGAGCAGCCTTATCTCCGGGCGCTATCGCCGCGCCGGCGTTGCGGTCGAGCGCGGTGCCCTCGAGGAGCTCCCTCGCCTGCTGCAGGCGTCGGCGCTCGGGACCTTCGCTCTCGGGCTGTGCGCGGATGGCCTCGTCGGGCGCCCGCTCGACGCTCCGCTGCTCGCGGCCTTCTGGGGCCTCCTGCTGGCCGCGCTCCTGCTCGGGCACCTGGCCTCCATCCTTGCCGCCTCGGCGCTGATTGCGCGCGAGCGCTGCATGGTCATCGGCGACCCGGCCTCGCAGAAGCGGCTGCGCCGCCACCTGGCAACGGTCAGCGGGAGCCGTCTCGACCTCGCCGCCGCGATCAGGGTCGAGGACATCGGGCGCGGTGACGACTCGCGGCTCACGATCGAGGAGATCATCGAACAGCATCGCGTTGACCGCGTCATCGTGCTCACGGACGGCGACGACGACCGCAGCGCGCAGGCGGCGCGCCGGGCTCGCAACGCGGGCGCCAGGGTCAGCGTGGCGTCGCGAGTCGTCGAGCCGCTCGGACCCGCCGCGCACGTCGAGCTCGTGGGCGGCAGCGTCCTGCTCAGCACGGGCTCGTGCGAGCTGTCGGGCGGCCAGCGGATCGCCAAGCGCGCGCTCGATCTCATGGGCGCCGGGCTCGGATTGGCGCTGCTGGCGCCTGCCCTGGCGGTGATCGGGCTCGCCATCAAGGCGACGTCCAAGGGGCCGGTGCTCTTCTGGCAGACGCGGGTCGGCCTCCATGGCCGGCGCTTCCGCATCGCCAAGTTCCGCACGATGGTCGCCGATGCCGAGGCGATCAAGGACCAGCTGCGCGAGCGCAACGAGACCGGCGGCCTTTTCAAGATCGCGGATGACCCTCGGATCACGCGCGTGGGCCGGGTTCTGCGGCGCACGGCGCTCGACGAGCTGCCGCAGCTGATCAACGTCCTGCGCGGCGACATGAGCCTCGTCGGACCCCGTCCGCTGGTGTGCGACGAGGACGAGCTGATCGTCGGGTGGCACCGCGACCGCCTGCGCCTGAAGCCCGGCATGACGGGCCCGTGGCAGATCCTGGGCTCGGCTCGGATCTCGCTGCAGGACATGGTCGCGCTCGATCAGCAGTACGTTGCCAACCAGTCGCTGTGGTTGGACGTGCGCATCCTGCTGCGCACGGTCGCGTTCGTCGTCGCCCGGCGGGGGCTCTGACATGGGCCGCGTCGTCATCGTCCACGACTACCTGACGCAGCGGGGCGGGGCCGAGCGCGTCGTCGCCGAGCTGCTATCGCGGTGGCCGGACGCCGAGCTGCGCACGCTGGTCCACGACCCCGGCGGCACCTTCCCGGTGTTCGCCCAGCGTGAGGTCATCACGAGCCCGCTGCAGCGGCTGGCGGGGCGCATGTCGCACCGCGCCCTGCTGCCGATGTTGCCGGCCGCGCTGCGGTCGCTCGCGATCCGCGACGCCGATCTCGTGATCTCGTCGTCGAGCGGGTGGGCGCACGGCGTGCCCGTGGCGACGGGCATCCCGCACGTCTGCTACTGCCACAATCCGGCGCGCTGGCTGTACGACACGTCGACTTACCTCGACGGTCGCAGCGTGCTGGGCCACGGGCTGGCGCCGCTGTTCGCAGCGCTCCGGCGCTGGGACCGCCGGGCGGCCACCCGGCCGACCCGCTACGTCGCCAACAGCGAGAACGTTCGCCGGCGCATCGCGGCCACGTACCGACGGGATGCCACCGTCGTCCACCCGCCCGTTCGGACCGATGGCCTGCAGCCGACGCCGATCCCGCACGACGGCTACGTGTTCGTGCTCAGCCGGCTGCTGCGCTACAAGCGCGTCGATCTCGCCATCGAGGGCGCCGCCCGCGCCGGGATCCGGATCGTCATCGCAGGCGCCGGGCCCGAGCGCGCCCGCCTGGAGGCGCTCGCCGGTCCCCACGCCACGTTCGTCGGCCGCGTCGCCGACGAGGACCTGCCCGGCCTCTTCGCCGGCGCCCGCTGCTTCTTCCTCGGCGGCGAGGAGGACTTCGGGATCACCCCGCTGGAGGCCAACGCGGCGGGCCGGCCGGTCGTCGCCTTCGGTCGCGGCGGCGCGCTGGAGACCGTGCGCGACGGCGAGACCGGTGTCCTCTTCGACGAGCACACCGCTACTGCGGCCGCAGCGGCGATCGCGCGAGCCTGCGGGACCTCGTGGCAGCCGGAGGCGCTGGCGGCGCACGCCGCCCGCTGGCGGCCGGAGCGCTTCCTGGACGAGCTCGAGGACATCGCCGAGCACGAGGTCGCGCGAACCCGCCGCCAGGCTCCCCTCGTCCGCGGGCGGCTCGTAGAGGCTCCGTGAGCGGGTCAGCCGCGCTCCGCCACTGCTGCGGCCAGCGCGTCCGCCAGCCGGGGCTGCTCCAGCAGCTCGCGCGGCATGACAGGCGGTCGCCGAGCGCGCCGAGCGTGCGCGTGATCTCGAGCTGGTGGTCGTCCACGTGCTCGCCAAATCGAAACGCGCCGAGCCATGACGATCGGGCGCCGGCCGACCCGCAGCGCCGTGGCGATGATGCCGGAACCGGCGGGGCCACGACGAACTCGGCGCGCCGGCAGGCGAGCTCCGCATGGAGCGTCGCGGCAAGCGCCGGCGTGGCGTAGCGTCCTCACTCGTACGAGCCCCGCTACACGATGCTCGTGGCCTGCCCGACGCGCCGGGAGGCCGCCAGCCCATCCGCCCACGCGATGCGGGCCGAGGCGGGCAGCGCGGCTGCCACCTCGTCGGGCGCGACCGCCCCGTCGCCCGAGCGCGCCCCGGACGTCTAGTCTTGGTCTAGGCCACCACCGGGCCACGCGCTCCGGCCCGTCCCCGCCGCCCACGAGATCGGAAGACCCGGCGTCTGCAGGGAAGAAAGCGAAGCGCGCCCGAGAGGGTTCGAACCTCTGACCTTCGGTTCCGTGGGACGCTTATCGCATCTATTTGGCTCTAGAGAGCCATTCGGCTGTACTGAACTTGCCAGAAGCTTGCCAGAAACTCCGTCGATCTCACAACCCCTGTCTGCGCCGGGTCTCTCGGGATCCGCGTTGAGCGCCGGCTCGCGTCAACCCAGATCAGCGGCGAGGTCGATCCCGGCATCCGCGAGGACCTGTGTGACGTGGTCGGCGGTCTCACCGGCGTAGTCCGGCGCCCAGAGACGAGCAGGTCATCGTTGCTGGCGTACTGTCGTATGCGTTGGAGTGCCTCGAGGATCCCAAGGCCGCCGCGGCGCGCGGCCTCTGTGAGGCCGACGGCCGCCCGCCGCGTGATGTCCTCGAGCCAGGGCTCGACGGCTGCCTCGAGCAGCAGCCATGCCGCCTCAGTTGGTTCGACGTATCCGTAGCGCGTGCGCCCGGCGTTGGCGGCGAGGTCTTCCTGGTCGAGCGCGAGCAACGCCGCGGTCACGGCGCTCGCCACCTCGCCGGTCTCGACCTGCGCCAGTCGGAAGCGTGCCGCGCGTTCGGCGCGGTCTTCGAGTTCGTGGTCGGCGAAGACGAACTCGTCGAGGATGGCGGCCTTCTCGGCCTCGCTCGACAGCGCCAGCGCCGACCGTATGGCCCGCGGCGCGCCCATCGCCCCTGCCAGCGCCGGTACGCGGCGACCACGACCCCGAGCTCGCTGCCGGGGGCGAACGTCACATCGGCGATCGCGACCTCGTGCTTCGCCCCGTCGCGCGACACGCGGGCCGTCAATCACGTGCGCGCATCGGGACCGCAATCGACGCTGATCACCTCGACGGTGACGCCGGCGATCATCGCCTGCTCCCCGCGGACGACCGCTTCCCCAGCGCCGCCGAGCTCGTGGCGCCGCTGAGCCCCTGGCAGCGCACGCAGCTCACCCCACGCCACCGGTCGCATGGTCGGCCTGCACGCCGACGGCCGGCACGCTGGTGCCGACGTGGCGCAGGCCCGGGGACCCGCCGTCACCCCACCGACCGCCCGGAGCAGACCATGAACCTGACCTCCGTCTCACGGCGGGCGTGCTCGCCGCCGGCCTGCTCGGCGCCTGCCTGCCCACGGCGGACGCGGTCGTCGGCGGCCAGCCGGTCGACGAGACCTCCGTGCCCTGGTTCGCGTCGGTCGGCGGGTGCGGCGGCACGCTCGTCGCGCCCCACACGACTCGCCGCATCTGACCGCCCGCCGGATCGCGATGGCCGAAGGACCAGTCAGCGCTCTTGCGCGCGGCGGGCGAGCGCCCCGCGCATGAGCCGGTCGAGCTCGGCGGCCGCAACGCGTGGCGACAGCCGCTCGACCACGCCGCGGCGGCCGGTGGCCGCCAGCCGCGCCCGGAGGTTGGGATCAGCGCGCAGCTCGCCGAGCACCGCCGCCAGCGCGGCGACGTCGCCCTCCGGGAACACCCGCCCGCCGCCGGTCGTCTCGATCACCCACGGGATCTCGCCCGAGGCGGCGCCGACCACCGGCGTGCCGCACAGCAGCGCCTCGCCCAGCACCTTGCCGAACTGCTCCGCCCAGGTCCGGGTCGTGCGTGACGGCAGCACGAGCACGTCCATCTCGGCGTACAGCGGAGGCATGTCGTCGCTGCGCACCCCGGTGCGCAGGTCCAGCGTCCCGCGGCCGAGGTCGGCCGCGCGCACCGCCTCGCGCCGCGGCCCGTCGCCCACCACCAGCAGCCGGAACGGGAAGTCGAGGAGCGCCACGGCGGCCAGCAGGTCGTGGACGCCCTTGGCCTCCACGAGCCGGCCCGCGAAGCCGATCGTGAACGGCTCGCCGCCGGCCGGGCGCAGCGGCGCCTCCCACTCGGGCAGCGTGTGCGGCACGATGCCGATCTCGCCGCGGGCGCCCCACTGGCGCAGCATCGCCTCGCCACCCGGCGAGCGTGCGGCGAAGAAGTCGATGCGCGGCGTGGTGTAGGCGCGGATGGCGCGCGCCGGCCAGGGCAGCGGCCGGTCGACGTTCTCGTCGCCCTGTACGCCCCACGGGATGCGCAGGCGCCGCGCAGCGAAGCCCCACTGCAGCGTCGGCACGCCGAACGGCTCGTTCTCCAGGAACAGGACGTCGGGCCGCGGGTCACGCAGCCAGCGCGCCGGGTCAGGGACGTAGACGTGGCGCTGGATGACGCCGGGCCGGGCGATCCGCGCGCGCACGAAGCGGCCGCGGAACCCCTCGATGGCCACCGGCTGGAAGCCGCCGGGCGAGTACTCGTCGACCCAGCGGTTGGGCAGCACGATCCGCACGTCCCAGCCCAGCTCCTCCAGGCGGACGTAGACGAGCTGATTGTGGGTGACGACGTTCGGGTGGCCCGCGACGACGACGCTGCGCCGCTCGCCTCTCACTGGAGGATCCGGCGAGTGAGCATCCGCAGCGCGTCGCGCGCCACTCCCGGCGGGCCGTCGTGCGAGCGGCGCGTCATGATGGCTGCGGCCTCCTCCCCGCGGCCTGCAGCACCGCCGCGTAGAACTCCAGGATCTGCTCGACGACGGTCTCGGGCGCGTACCGGTGCGCCGACTCCCGCGCCGCCCGCCCCAGCGCCGCACGGTCGGTAAGCAGGCCCGCGGCGCGTCGCAGCGCCCGGGCCAGGTCGGCCACATCCCCCGGCACGTGCAGCAGCCCGTTGACGCCGTCGACGACGTGCTCTGGATTGCCCCCCGGCGTCGGCGGCCACGACCGGGAGCCCCATGCCCATCCCCTCGAGCACCACGCCGGGCAGCGGGTCGGGGAGCACCGACGCGTGGACGAGCACGTCGAGCCGGCGCAGCTCGGCGTCGACGTCGGTGCGAAAGCCGGTGAACTCGACGCGATCGGCGATCCCCAGCCGCGCGGCCTGCGCGTGCAGCTCGTGCTCGTAGTCGCTCTCGCCGAACAAGGCGTTGCCGATGATCCGCGCGTGCACGTCGCCGGCCGGGAAGGCCTGCGCGAACGCCTCGAGGAACACGTCCTGGCCCTTCCACGGCGTGATGCGCCCGAGCATGCCGACCACGGCCACCTCCTCGCGCGGCTCGACGGCCGCCTCCGGCAGCGGCACCGGGAAGGGCAGCACGTCGGTCAGCAACCCGCTGCGTCGGCGCCCGACGGTGGCCAGCACCGAGCGCGACGGCACGAGAAGCCCGCTGGGCCACCAGCCGGCGAGCGCGCGCATCGGCGCGACGGCGCGCGCGGGCAGGTACCCGGCCGTCAGGTGGTCGTGCAGGTGCCAGACGACCGGAACGCCCCCCAGGCGCGCGGCCGTCGACCCGTACACCCCGGCCTTCAGCGATACGGTGTGGACGAGGTCGGGGCGCACGTCGCGCAGCAGCGCCCGCAGCGCCAGGATGTAGCGGCCGAGCGCACCGCCCGCCGCGAACTGCCGGCGCCCGAGCGCCAGCTCGCTGCGGCGCAGCGACCGCGTGCCCTCCTCGAGGGCCAGCACATCGACGCGCGCGCCCGCGTCGCGCAGCGCGCCGACGAGATCCCCGTCCTCGGCGAGCACGACGTGGGACGAGACGACACCGTGCGTGGCCTGCACGAACCGCAGCAGACCGATCTCGGCGCCCGACAACCTGGATGCGTGGCTAAGGAAGACAACGCGCAAAGGATCCCTCGCGACCCGGCGGCAACTCTACTGCGAGGTCGAGCCCGGCGGGCCGCCACCGGCGCGACGCGCCTACGCGTTGTCGATGCTCAGCAGGCGCGGCGAGTCGGTGACCGGCAACTCGACCACCAGCCAGCCGCCAGGGTCGCGGCGCACGACGCTGACCGGCACCGACTCGCCGGTCAGGGGGTCCACCGCGCTGACGCGCGCCGTGGCGGACCGGACGCCGCCGATCGTCAGCTGGTAGCGCCCGGCGGGCAGGTCGAACCGCGCCGGACCGCTCTCGCCCGGGCGCTCGACGCGGGCCATGTTCCGCGTCATGACGTACACTGCCGCAACGAAGCGCTTGTCGTCGGCCTGGAACGGCAGGAATGCCAGCACGTCGCGGTCGTAGAGCGCCGGATACGCGCCGGTGCCGCACCCTTCGAACTGCTTGCGCCCGGCGTAGTCGCCGATCGAGGCCAGCGTCAGCACGCGCGGCGTCGTCACCCGCCCGTCGCCCAGCGTCCCGACCAGCCGTCGCACCGCGTCCATCACCGGGCCGCCCGCCGTGTCTCCCGGGTAGCCGCCGTTCTGCAGCGCGCGCCAGAAGTCGCTGCCGACGAGGCCCCACTCCTGCGTCCCGGCGGCGTAGAGGTCGATCTGCGAGACGCCCTTGTTGACGAACGCCGTCAGCGTGCGCAGCGTCGCCTTCGCCTTCAGGTGCTCGAGGTCGGCCTCGTCGAGCGTCACGCCGAGCTGCTCGGCGGCGAAGCGGAACTGGAGGCCCGCCTCCGTCATCCAGGTCTGCGGCGGGGTGCCGCCCGCGGGACCCGTCCCGCGGCCGTGCGCGGTCACGACGCCCGTCGGATCGGGCACCTCGGTGGTGATCGGCGCGATGTCGCGCACGAGCGTCTCGGTGCTGATGCCCGACAGGTAGTACTCGGGGAAGAACGCGTCGTAGGTCGGCGAGAACGTGTCGTGGCGGTTTCCGGAGGAGTCCGTGGTCATGGCGGGCTGCGCCTGGGCGTCGAGCGCCACGTTGGGCAGGTCGGCCGGGAACCGGTTGTTGGCCGGGTAGAGGTGCTTGTCGAGCGCGTCGAGGCCGGCCGGCGCGGTGGAGCCGGAGTCCCACGGCCGCTGGTTGGAGAAGCCGCTGCCCACGTGGACGTCGGGCAGGCCGCGCGCCGGATCCTTGACGAGCTCGAGGGTGCGTCGCAGGATGACCTGGTCGTCGAGGACCGAGCTGTAGGGGTGGGGATCGGCGTAGTTGTTGGCATCCAGGAAGTCCGCGCCGAAGGTGTACTCGTTCCACACCTCGAGGTCGAAGGCGTCCGAGCCCAGCACGCGCTTGGCGATGGCGCTCACGGCGGCGACATAGTCCAGCCAGCCCTGCAGCGTCTGCTCGCCGTCGGGGTTGGCGCTGCCGTCGTCGCGGCGCAGCGGGCTGAACGGCTTGTACTTCAGGATGCTCGCCGGATAGGTGCCCGCCGGGACGGCGACGGGCAGCGGCCTGGCCAGCGTCGCGACGCCGGTGGGGCTGACCGAGGTGATGAGCAGCTCGGCGGCCTTGGTGCCGTTGAAGCCCGTGTAGCCGGGGATGACGGCGGCGGCGCTCGCGGCGTCGAGCTGCACGGTGCGCCCGCCCTGGGCGGCGGGCGCCGTGACCGTCAGCTGCACCGTCTTGAGCGGCGCCGGCTTGCCGTCGTTGGAGTTGAGGAGGATCAGCGGGCGGATGCCGTAGTCGCGCAGGATCGCCAGCTTGGTCTCCCACTCCTCTGGGTGGACGAGTCTGGTGGGGTCGTCGTAGCGCAGCTCGCCCCAGCCGATCTCGATCCGCGCCCGCGCGAAGCCCGAGGCGGCCAGCAGCCGCGCGACGGCCGGCGCCTGCGCCGTGGTGACGTTGAAGTTGATCCCGATCGCCTCGCGCAGCCGGGACGCCGGTGGCGTGTCGAGGTAGGCGCGCCACGGCTGCAGCCAGTGCGAGCGCGTGCCGAACGGCATCTGCGTCAGGAACGCGGAATCGATCGGCTTGGACACCACGCCGGCGAACGAGCCGTTCACCGGGGTCGGCACCGGCGCCGGGGAAGCCGGTGCGTCCACCGCGGCCAGGGCCGCCGCGCCGGCGGCTCCGGCCGTCGCCGGAGCGGGCGCATCGCCCGACGGCGGCGG
>JAOPZW010000151.1 GCA_025963905.1 Solirubrobacterales bacterium
GCGTCCCACACCCACACGCCTTCGCCGCGTGCGATCTCCAGCTCCGCATGGCGGACGGCGTGCATGTCGGCGAACGGATGCCAGAGGCGGGTATCGCGAGTCATAGTCGACACCGTAGTCCGCGCCTTCCGCCCGGGCCATCGCCGGATCGGCACAACCGCGATCCGGACATACGCCGATCAGAGAAACGTCATGCCCTCGCCACGATAGGTCGGCACCTCGCCCGCGATGACGTCGCCCGCGACCAGGTGCACCGTGGAGAAGCGCTCGCACAGCTCCCCGGCCTTGGCGTGGCGCAGCCACACGCGGTCGCCGATGCGCAGGTCCGCGGCCGCGTGGCCGTGCACCGGCGTCTGGACCTCACCGGCCCCCTCCCGGCGCTGGAGGCGCAGCCCATCGGGCAGGACCGGGCGGGGGAGGCGGTCGCCGCCCGCCGCGCCCGAAGCGGGGTAGCCGCCGCCGAGCAGCGTGGCGACCCGAGGCGACGGGCGCCGGACGACCGGCAGGGCGAACAGCGCGGCGGGCCGCGGGGCGAAGGCGGCGTAGGCGTCGAACAGCGTGGGCCCGAAGAGCCCCGACCCGGCGGCGACCTCGGTGACCGCGGGCTCAGCGGCGGTGCGCTCGACCGAGCCGGTGCCGCCGCCGTTGACGAACTCCAGCGGCGCGACCGACCGCACGGCGTCGACCACGGCGGCGCGCCGCGCCGCCAGCTCGCGTGCGGACGCCCGCTGCATGGCGCGGATCGCGGCGCCCGCAAGGCGCCGCCCCGGCGGCCGGTCGCCGACGCCGGCGATGTGCGCCTCGTAGCTCATGAGGCCGGCGAGCTCGACCTCCGCGCGCGCGGCGATCTCGCGGGCGAGCGCGGCGGCCTGCTCCGGCGTGCGCACGGGCGAGCGCTCGGCGCCGATGCGCACCCGGCCGCGCAGCGGCCACCAGCCGGCGTCGACGTCGATCGCCACCCGCACCGGTGCGCCGCCGCCCGCCGCGACGGCGATGAGGTCCAGGTGGGCGACGTCGTCCACCATGACCGTGACGTCGCCCGCGTGCGGCCCGTGTGCCAGCGCGCGCAGCGCACCACGGTCGGCGGTGGGGTAGGCGACGACGAGGTCGCGCGCCCCTTCCCCGGCCAGCCACAGCGCCTCGGGCAGCGTGAAGCAGAGCTGGCCGCGGAAGCCGGCCGCGAGCGCCCGGTCCTGCAGGACGCGGCAGCGCACCGACTTCGACGCGAGGCGCACGGCCTTCCCGCGCGCCCGGCGCAGCAGGTCGGCGGCGTTCGCATCGAACGCGTCAAGATCGACGACGGCGAACGGCGGGTCCAGCGCCGCGGTGGCGCGGTCCAGGCGCTCGCGGTCCGCGGGCCCCACCGCCCGGGCGCTCATGGGCGCGTGCCGCGGGCGACGGGCCCGTGGCGGCAGTCCAGGGCCACGAGCTCGTGCGCGCGCTGAGCCCAGTCGCAGAGGATCGGGCGCGTGTCGCGCGGGTCGATGATCTCCTCGACGCTGAAGCGCTCGGCGGTACGAAACGGCGAACGGACCGCGTTGAGGCGCGCCTCGATCTCGGCGCGGAGCGCCTCGCGCCCGCCGGCGCCGTCGGCCGCCTCCAGCTCGCGGCGGTAGGCGGCCTCGATCCCGCCGTCGATGGGCAGCGAGCCCCAGTCGCCGGACGGCCACGCGAAGCGCAGGTTCAGCCGCGACCCGTCGCCGTGACCGGCCCCGGCGATGCCGAAGACCTTGCGCACGAGGATCGAGCACCACGGCGTCCGCGCCTGGTGGACCGCCATCAGCGCACGTGCTCCGCGACGCATCGTGTTCGCGCGCTCGGCGGCGGTGCCGATGACGAACCCCGGCTGGTCGACGAGGTTGACGACCGGCAGGCGGAAGGCGTCGCAGGTGTCGGCGAAGCGCGCGAGCTTGTCGGCGGCCTCGGCGGTCAGGCCGCCGCCGTAGTGGGCGGGGTCCGACGCCAGCACGCCGACCGGTCGTCCGTCCAGCCGCGCGAGCGCCGTGATGACCGAGCCGCCGTGACGACGCCCCACCTCGAACACCGAGCCGCTGTCGAAGACGAGCTCCAGCACGCGGCGCATCCGGTAGGTCTTCCGGCGCTCGCGCGGGACGACGCCCAGCAGCTCCTCCTCGCGGCGGCCGGGGGGATCGGTCGCGGCGACGACGGGCGGCGCCTCCCAGGCGTTCGACGGCAGGTAGGACAGGTAGCGCCGCAGCTGGGAGAGCGCGTCGTCCTCGTCGGCGGCCTCGTTGTCGACGGCGCCCGCCTTCGTCTGCGCGCGAGCGCCTCCGAGCTCCTCCTTGTCGGGCGACTCGCCCATCGCCGCGGCGACGACGGGCGGGCCGGCGACGAACAGCTGCGCGCTGCTGCGCACGATGACCGAGAAGTGGCTGAGGACGACCCGCGCCGCGCCGAGCCCGGCGCACGGCCCCAGCGCGGCCGCGACGACGGGCACCCGCGACAGGTTCTCGGCCACCAGCTCGAAGCCGGGCAGCGGCGGGACGTAGGCGAAGCCCATCGTCTCCAGGCTCTTGACGGAGCCGCCGCCACCGGTCCCGTCGACCAGGCGCACGAGCGGCTGGCGCAGCTCGTGCGCGGCACGCTCGGCCCAGACCATCTTCTGCCAGATGGCGGCGTCCGCGGCTCCGCCGCGCACGGTGAAGTCGTCGGCCTGCACGACGGCGCGGCGGCCGTCGATGCGACCCTGGCCGATGACCATGTTGGCGGGCACGAAGCCCTCGAGCTCGCCGTCCTCGTCGTAGGCGCCGACGCCCGCGAGCCCGCCGGTCTCGTGGAACGAGCCGTCGTCGAGCAGGCGGTCGACGCGCTCGCGGACCGTGAGCTTGCCCTGGGCGCGCTGGCGGGCTACCCGCTCCTCGCCGCCCATCTCGCGCGCCAGCGCCTGGCGGCGGCGGAGTTCCTCGAGCTCGGGTTGCCACGCCATGGGACGCCAGCATAAGAGCCCATCTCGGTAGGCCGCACCGAGATGGACTCTGACGTGTCGGCGGCCTATCGGCGCGGGCGCGCGGATGCGAGAATGGGCCATGCGCG
>JAOPZW010000480.1 GCA_025963905.1 Solirubrobacterales bacterium
CCCCGCGCCACCGCGGCCGGTACCATGCGCAGCCGGTAGGCAAACAACAGGGGGGCTGGCGGACGCCGGCTGAGATAGCGCCCGCGAACCGGCGCTGACCCTTCGAACCTGTGGGGTAATGCCCGCGGAGGGAGCGATGTCGACGAGGCTCGAGGCTCCGGTGCAGGAGCCTCGAAACGTTGCAGGCCAGGGCGGGGTCATCCTCGCCGCCGTGTCGCGCACGTTCACTGTCCGCGGCCGTGCGCCCGTGCCCGCGCTCGCCGGGCTGACGTTGCGCGTCGCGCCCGGAGAGATCGTCGCGGTCGTCGGTCCCAGCGGCTGCGGCAAGACGACCCTGCTTGAGCTCGTCTGCGGCCTGCAGCGGCCCGACGCCGGCACGGTGGAGGCCGCCCCCGCCGTGCTCATGCCCCAGCGCGACCTGCTGCTCCCGTGGCTCAGCGCCATCGACAACGCCGCGCTGGCCCTGCGCGTCGGCGGCCTCGGCCGCGGCGCCGCCCGCGAGCGCGCCCGCCCGCTGTTCGCGGCGTTCGGCCTCGAGGGCTTCGAACACTCCCGGCCGCACGAGCTGTCGGGCGGCATGCGCCAGCGGGTGGCGTTCCTGCGAACGCTGCTCGCCGGCAAGCCCGTGCTGTGCCTCGACGAGCCCTTCGCCGCGCTGGACGCCCTGACGCGCGGCGAGATGCAGGGCTGGCTCGCGGGGGCGCTGGTCCGCGAGCCGCGCACCGTGGTGCTGGTGACCCACGACGTCGAGGAGGCGGCGGTGCTCGCCGACCGCGTCGTCGTCCTGTCGCCGCGGCCCGGGCGGATCGTCGCCGAGCTCGCCGTCGGCGCGGAGCGCCCGCGGCGCCCCACCGACCCCGCGGTCCTCGCCGTGCGAGAGCGGGCCCTGGAGGCGCTGCGCGGATGACCGCTGCCCGCCGTGCGCTCGCGCCGCTGGCGCTGCTGGCCCTCTTCGCCGGCGCGTGGGAGGCCTACGCCCGCCTGGGGACCGTCGACGACTTCATCCTCCCGGCTCCCAGCGAGATCGCCCGCGCCCTGTGGACCGACCGCGGCCTCCTGTGGAGCAACCTGCTCGTCACGGCCCAAGAGGTCGGCCTGGGGATCGCCGTCGCTCTGGTGCTGGGCGCCTCGCTGGCCGTGGCGCTGCACTTCTCGCGCTCGCTGCGCCGCGGGGTGTACCCGCTGCTCGTCGCCTCGCAGGCGGTGCCCATCGTGACGATCGCGCCGCTGCTGGTCGTCTGGTTCGGCTTCGGGATCCTGCCCAAGCTCGCGATCATCGCGCTGGTCTGCTTCTTCCCGATCGTCGTCACGACGCTGGACGCGCTGGCCGCCGTCGACCCCGACCAGCTCAAGCTCCTGCGCACGCTCGACGCCTCGCGCTGGCAGGCGTTCCGGTGGGCCGAGGCGCCCGCCGCGCTGCCGGCGGCCCTCAGCGGCGCGAAGATCGCGGTGGCGATCGCCGTCATCGGCGCGGTCTTCGCCGAGTACGCGGGCTCCAGCGAAGGCCTCGGGCACCTCATGCTGCAGGCCATTCCGCAGCTGGAGACCGCGCGCGCCTATGCGGCGGTCGTGCTCCTCGCGGCGTTCGCCGTCGCCCTCTTCAGTGCCCTCGCCCTGGCCGAGCGACGCCTCGTGCCCTGGGCTCACCGATCGGAAGGACCCTCGCAGCCGTGACCCGCCGCCTGACCGCCGTCCTGCTCGCCCTCGCCGCCGTGGCGGCCCTCGCCGCGTGCGGCCAGAAGCAGGATCCCGTCGCCGCCACGCCCCGGACGCAGCCTCTGCGGCTGATGCTCGACTACTTCCCCAACGCCGACCACGCCGGCATCTACGCCGCCGAGAGCACGGGGGAGTTCCGGCGCGCCGGCCTCGACGTCCAGATCCAGACGCCGTCGGATCCCGGGGCCCCGCTGAAGCTCCTGGCGGCCGGCAAGGTCGACCTGGCGATCTCCTACGAGCCCGAGCTCCTGCTGGCGCGCGACCAGGGGCGCGAGCTCGTCGCCGTCGGCGCGCTCGTCCAGAAGCCGCTGACCGCGATCATCTCGATCGGCAAGCATGCGATCTCCGACCCCGCCCAGCTGCAGGGCAAGACGGTGGGGACCGCCGGCATCCCGTACCAGTCGGCGTATCTGAAGGCGATCCTCGGCCAGTCGAACGTGGACCCCGCGAGCGTCAAGGAGGTCAACGTCGGCTTCAACCTCGTGCCCGCGATGCTCTCCAAGCGCGTCGACGCGACGCTCGGGGCCTTCTGGAACTACGAGGGCATCCAGCTCGCGCGCGCGCACAAGCGCCCCAAGGTGATCCGGATGGAGGGCGCGGGCGTGCCGACCTACGACGAGCTCATCATCGTCGCCCGCAAGCAGGACCTGGGCAAGGGCGGCGAGAAGGTCCGCCGCTTCATGCGGGCGCTGGCACGCGGCACCGCGGCGCTGCGCAAGGACCCGGCGGTCGGCATCGATCCGCTGCTGGCGGCCAACAAGGACCTCGACCGCGGCCTGCAGGAGGCCAGCCTCAAGGCGACGCTGCCGGTCTTCTTCCCCAGCGACAGCCAGAAGCCCTTCGGCTGGCAGGAGCCGGGCGAGTGGGCGGCCTACGGGCGCTGGATGCTCGAGAACAAGCTGCTCCAGCAGCCACCCGACACGGCGCTCGCGCTCACGAACGAGTTCCTCCCCGGCCAGGGCTTCGCGCCGACCGGGAGCACGCCCTCGGGCTGAGCCGCGCGGTTAGTGGTCTCGGTCATAAGTCGCGTTGGGTTTGGCGCGCGGATCGTCGTCCGTGGCCAGGACGCAGAACATGATGCGTGCCTCTGGCACGTGAATGTTCGAGGACGCCGCCACGGGCGGCGAGACGCCCGCCAAACACGACGGGACTTGTGGCCGAGGCCACTTAGCCGTAGATCGAGCGACCCGTGCCGACGCGGGCGTTGGGCGGGTAGGGCACGACGTCGTTCATGTAACGGGGCTGCCCGACGACGCGGGCAAGCCACGCGTCGACGTGGGGGAAGTCGTCCATGGGCAGCCCGGCCTCATGAGCGACGTGCGTGTAACCGTAGAGCGCGATGTCCGCGATCGTGTAGCTGTCGCCGACGACGAAGGCGCGGCCGCGCAGATGGTCGTCGAGCAGGCGGAGGACCTCGACCCCGGCGGCGTGCCGCGCCTGCGCCGGCGCGGAGCCGGCCTGCCAGCGGCCGGTCTGCAGGCGGAAGCGCAGCCCGCCGGTGGCCGGCAGCAGATCGGCCTGCTCGAAGAGCAGCCAGCGGAGGACCTGCGTCCGCGTCCAGCTGTCGGCGGGCAGCAGCGGCGAGGCGTCCGCGAGGTGCCAGAGGATCGCCCCGGACTCGGGCAGCGTGCGCCGATCGGCGAGCTCCAGGACGGGCACCGTGCGAGCCGGGTTGAGCGACCGGAAGTCGTCGGTCAGCGTCTCGCCGGCGAAGATGTCGACCTCGACGCGCTCGACGTCCAGCTCGAGCTGGGCGATGAGCAGTCGCACCTTGTAGGCATTGCAGGACGCGGCGTAGTCGTAGAGGCGAGGCGCGGGCATGACCGTACAACGGCGCTGCGCCGGGCGATGTGAGGTCCGGCGCGCGCGACCCCCTACGCCGCGAGCGCCAGCGGCCCGAGCGCCGAGCTCGCCGCGCCGAGGGCGTGGGCGGCGGCGAGCCCGCGCCAGGATCCGTACGGGGCGAAGAACGCGGCAGCCTCCGGCTCGGTCACGCGGGCGCGCGGGTCGCCGGTCGTCAGGTGGCCGACGAGCTTGAGGAAGCCCAGGTCGCCGGCGGGCACCACGTCGTAGCGACCCTGACCCTGCAGGGCGAGCATCGCGATCGTCCACGACCCGATGCCGGGGATCGCGCGCAGGCGCCGCCACGCACGCTCGTGGTCCGCCGCGAAGAGGTCGGCGCGGCCGGCGGCGACCTCGCGCGCGGCACGGCGCAGCGTGATCGCGCGGCTGCCGGCCAGGTCGAAGGACTGCAGCCGGGCCGGCGCCATCGCGGCGAGCGTCGCCGCGGCCGGGAGGTCGCGCAGGCCGGTGTCCGGGCAGCGCCGGCCCACGCGCACGACGATGCGCCGCTCGATCTCCACCGCCCGGTCGAAGTCGATCAGCTGCTCGCAGATCGCCCACGCCAGCGCCTCGAAGGGATCGGGCCGGCGCGTGACGCGCAGCCAGGGCCGCGCGCGCACCGAGGCGCCGATGAGCGGATCGCTGCGGAAGCGCTCGTAGAACGGCCGCAGGTCGTCGTCGACGCCGAGCGCGAAGCGCATTCGAGCGATCGCCTCGCCCCCGACGCCGGCGTCGGACGCCCATGCGCCGATCACGACGCGGTCGGACGCCGGCTGGGCCACCCGCACGACCGCGGGAGCGCCCTCGACGTGCAGCAGGCGCTCGCGGACCCCGCCGCGGCGGCGCAGGACCCCGTCCGCGCCGCCGCCGGGCAGCCGGAACGGCCAGGCGGGACGAACCTCGGTGCGGACCTCGACCATGCGGCGGCGCATCCTACGCCGCGCGGATCACCAGATGACTTGTTCCACGGCCGCGTGGCGTGGGCGGGCGGGATCGTGGATGCCAGACGTCGCGGTCAGGAGGGGGACAGTGGCAGAGCCACGGACCCTTCCTGAACGTGGCGTCTGGCGCCGCGAGACCGTTCGCCCACGGCGCGGGGTCGTGGAACAACTCATCTAGTCGCGTGAGCCCAGCAGGTGCACGTCGACCAGGAACGAGCGGCTGGCGACGACCTTGACGAGCTCGCCGCGCTTGCGCGCGCGGCGCTTGCGCCGGTGGCCCTGCGCGACGCGCGCGACCGCGATCGTGGCGGCGCCCGCGACGAAGCCGGTGGCGGCCACGGCGGCAGCCTGCCTGACGACGAGCGGGGCCGCCCGGCGGACCGACTCGATCGCGTGCGCTGGGTCGGCGCTGACGGCCGCGACGGGGACGCCGTAGACGACCTCGATCCCGTCATCGTTGGAAGTGGCGTCCATGCGCGCTGAGTGTAACCCGCAGTGCCGACGCGCCGCGGCCGTCGCCGGCCGCGCGCCGCTCAGAGGTCCCGGCCGTAGATCCGGTAGCGCTTGACGACGCGCCCGCCCATGGCCTCCATGCCGCGGTTCATCGCGGTGTTGGTCTCCAGGATCCACCCCATCTCGCCCCACTTCTGCGGGCGCACCTCGGCCATGTCGAAGTGCTCGACGTAGAACGCAGCCGCCACCCCGGTGTGCTGGTACTCGGGCTTGACGCCCAGGAAGCCGACCCGCACGCGGTCCATGATCTTCGCCCGGCGCAGGAAGTGCCACCACCCGAACGGCACGATGCGGCCGTTCATCCGCCGCAGCACCTGGTTGAGGTCGGGGACGGTGATCGCGACGCCTACGGTCTCGCCGTCCCGCTCGGCGACCATGAACCAGTTGGGGTCGAAGACCAGCTGCATCTCGAAGCTGTACTGGTCGAGGTCCTTCTTGCCGTACGGGGAGAAGCCCCAGTTGCGGCTCCACGCAGCGTTGTAGACGTCGGCGAAGCGGTCCATGTCCTTGCGCAGCGAGCGGCGCGACATCTTGCGCAACTCGATGCCGTGCTTGGAGCTCACCTGCTCGGCGAGCTCGAACAGCACCGGCAGCATCTTCTCGCGGTCGGAGATCTCCAGCTCCCACATGAGCAGGTCCATCGCCTTGCCGAGCCCCGCCTCCTCGCAGCGCGCGGCGTAGTACGGCGGGTGCCAGGGCTGCTTGATGAACGGCTCGCGGTCGAAGCCCTCGATGAGCACGCCGCTCTCGTCGTTCACCGTGAAGTCCATCGGCCCGATCATGTGGTCGCGCCCCCGCGCCTTCAGCCAGGCGGCCGCCGCGTCCAGCAGCGCGGCGAGCGCCTCCGGGTCGTCCTCCATCTCCAGGAAGCCGAACATGCCCCACGCGTTGTCGTGGTAGGCGTTGAAGGAGTGGTCGATCTGGGCGCTGATGCGCCCGACGACGCGGCCGTCGCGGCGCGCCAGGAAGTACTCCGCCTCGGCGTGGGTGAAGTAGGCGTTGCGCTTGCGATCGAGGAATAGCCGGCGCTCGAGACGCAGCGGGGGAACCCACTGCTCCGAGGTAGAGTGCAGGCGGAACGGGAGCTCGATGAACTCCTTCAGGTCCCTTCGCGAGACGACGGGCCGGGCTTCAACAGACACGGCGGCGCACCTTATATGTCCAGCACCTCGATCGACGTCTTCGCCAAGGCCCGCGGCCACGAGCGCGCCGAGCAGCTGCGCGCCGCGCGCGAGGCCGACGTCCTCCCCTACTTCCGCACGCTCGAGGGCCCGGCACGCCCGGTAGTGGAGATGGAGGGTGCCGAGCGGATCATGCTCGGCTCCAACAACTACCTCGGGCTCACCGGCGACGAGCGGGTCATGCAGGGCGCCCGCGACGCGCTGGAGACCTATGGCACCGGGCTGACCGGATCGCGCCTGCTCAACGGCACCATCCCCCTGCACCTCGAGCTCGAGCGCGAGATCGCCGAGTGGATGGGCGCCGAGGACGCGATCGTCTTCACGACCGGCCATCAGGCGAACGTCGGAACGCTCGGGACGATCCTCGCCCCCGGCGACACCGTGGTGGCCGACTCAGGCGACCACGCGTCGATCCTCGACGGCTGCCTGCTGTCGCGCGCCAAGCTGCGGCCGTTCCGCCACAACCGGCTCGACAAGCTCGAGCGCATGCTCGAGCGCGCCGTGGACGACGGCGGCGGGGTGCTCATCGTCGTCGACGGCGTGTTCTCGATGGAGGGCGACCTCGCCCCGCTGGTCCAGATCGCCGAGCTGGCCGAGCGCTTCGGCGCGCGCGTCATGGTCGACGAGGCCCACGGCGCCGGCGTCCTCGGCGCGCGCGGGGCGGGCTCGGCCGAGCTCCTCGGCGTCGAGGAGCGCGTCGACCTGCGCATGGGCACGTTCTCCAAGTCGCTGGCCTCCTGCGGCGGGTTCGTCGCCGGGCCAGCGGACGTCATCGAGTACCTGCGCATCCAGTCGCGCGCGTTCCTCTTCACGGCCGCTGGGGTGCCCGCCGCGGTGGGCGCCGCGCTGGCCGCGCTGCGGGTGATCCGCTCACCCGACGGCCCGCCGCTGCTCGCCGGCGTGCTCGACAACGCCCGCTACCTGCGAGACGGCCTGGAAGAGCGCGGCTTCGCCGTCGTGAGCGCGCAGCCGCTGCCCTCCGGCGGGGACGTCGTCACTCCGATCGTGCCGGTCCTCGTCGGCGACGACTGGAAGGCCGTGCTGCTCTGGCGCGCGCTGTACGACGCGGGCGTCTTCGTCAACACCGCGCTGCACCCCGCGGTCCCCCCCAGCGGCGCCATGCTGCGCACGAGCGTCATGGCGACCCACGACGTGCCGACGCTCGACCGTGCCCTCGAGGCGTTCTCGTCGGTCAAGGCGAAGTTCGAGGCCGAGCACGGCCCGTTGCCGGGACCCGGCACGCACTGATCCGCGTTCCTGGACGGGCGTACGACAACGTTTACCGGCGACGTCTTGCCCGCATGTTCACAATCCACCGGGAGAGAAGAAAAAAGGCGCTCTGAGCGGATGTTGCGCAGATTCACACGTTGACCTGCGGCCCGAGGCCTACTTATCTACGGCGGGCGTCACGATGACGTTCGGGGAGAGGTTCTGAACCGGGTCCGGAAAGGATCCGGACAAGCAGCCGGATCAGAGTTCGCGCCTCCGTGGAGGCCCCGGGCGCCGTCCGCGACGCGTACGCCAGTACACATTCCGAGGAGACAAGCCATCCTTGAGGGAGGATGGCTAGGAGGATCGATGAACGCTGAAGCGGGGATGGCCCCCGGGCCGCAGCACATGCAGGCGCTACAACGGGCAAACGCCGTACGGCTTGCACGCGCCGAGCTCAAGCGGCAGGTGGCTCACGGGGAGATCAGCGCGGCCGAGGTGATCATGGGAAGTCCCTGGGAGGCCGAGTCCATGACGGTCTCCGACCTGCTGACGAGCCAGCGCCGCTGGGGCCACACGCGGTGCCGGAAGTTCCTGCAGTGCATCCCGATGTCCGAGAACAAGACGATCGGGTCGATGACCGAGCGCCAGCGGATCGCCCTGGCGCACCAGCTTCGGTCCGCCAGGGCGGACGAGGTTCCGGCGCTCCGCGCCGATCTCGCGACTCCGGTACTCGCGGGCGTGGCGGGCTAGCGCACGCGATTCGGCGGGCGGGTGGCGGCCCGGCCGCCGCCCGTCAGGCCGAGTGCGCGATCTCGACGACATGACCGTCGGGATCGCGCAGGTAGATCGAGCGGACGCCGCCGCGGTCGTACACGTCGGTGCACGGCACGTCGCGCGAGCGCAGGTAGTCCCGCCAGGCGGTCTGCTCCTCCGGCGAGCCGACGGCGAATGCGAAGTGGTGCGTCGAGCCGACACCCGCCCGCCCCGGCTCCATCGCCGGATACTCCATGAAGGACACAAGCGTGCCGGGCGTGCCCTGCGCATCGCCGAACCAGAAATGCCGCGCATCGGGATCGTCGTCGTTGACACCCTCGCGCACGAGCGCCAGGCCCAGCAGGTCGCGATAGAACGCGGTCGTGCGCTCGAGGTCGGCGCAGATGGCCGTGACGTGGTGCAGGCCGAGGAGCCGCATGCGACGCGGCTCCTGGGCCGGTTGCTCGGGCCCGGGCGTCGCCGGCGGCGGAAAGTCGCTCACTCGCAAGATCCTAGAGGCCCGCTACGCGCGGAACCCCAGGCCCCCGGCCCGCGCCCGGAACGCGGCGCGCAGGAGCGCCACCGCGCCGGCGAAGACCACGACGCCGACCGCGAGCAGGACGACCTGCGGCAGGGCGGTGAAGAAGAACAGCGGCACGACCGCGGCCAATGCGCAGACGCCGGCCAGCAGGGACGAATGGGAGCGGTAGCCGGCGAAATGCTCGCGGATGGCCAGCTCGAGCGAGGCGAGCGTGACCAGCGTGAAGCCGCACGCCAGGAGCAGCCCCTCCCGCGAGCCCCCGCCGGCGAAGCCCCACACGATGAGCACCAGCCCGAGCAGGATGCACAACTCGACGAGCGGGAACGGCGACCACGGGGCGGCGGGCGCCTCGTCCATCCGGGCGCGGCGGTCGCGCGGAACCCCCACGGGCTGAGCGGGCGCCGACGCGTGCACCGGCCGCGCGGCCGGCGTCGCCCCGCGTTTGCGGCTGCGGCGCCCCATCGCTGGATCCTAAGTGGCCGAGGCCACTTCCGGTCTCAGGTCGATAACGGGCAGCCCGACGAGAGCTTGACCTCCCACCAGCCGGCCAGCATCCCGATCAGGCCGAGACGGGGGCGCACCTGCCAGACGCCGCAGCCGCCCTCGCCGAGGTCGGCGTTGGCGACGCGGGCGAAGCGGTGCTTGCCGGGGGCGAGCAGCATGCGCTCGAGCTGGACGCGGGCGCGCGCCTGGCGCTCGCCCAGCGCGGTCAGCTCGGCGCGGGCCTGCCCCACCCGGCCGGCCAGCCGGTCGCGCACGCGCTCGAGCTCGCCGAGGTCCAGCACCCGCGGGCCGATCGCGTGAATCGGCCCGACCCCGGGGCCATCGAGCCGGCCGTGCGGGAACAGCGCGACGAGCACGTCGGACAGCTGGCCCTCGAGCAACGCGATCTGGCGGCGAAGCTCCCTGCGAGCGGCCCGCCGGCGGGCCTCCGCCTCGCCGGCCTCGCCGGCCTCGAGGTCCTGCGCACGAACGTCCAGACCCACCATGAACGGCCACCTCCTCGGGGCCGCGAGTCTAACCGCCCGGCGAGGCCTCTTCCAGCGCTTCGGCGCACAGCCACAACGCCTCCTCGACGTGGATCGCGGGCACCCCGGCCACCTGCACCGCGCAGAGGCGCAACCGCTCGCTGCCGCGCCCCGGCTCACACCCGGGCGCGATCGCGCCGAACAGGACGGCCACGGGACCGCGCGCGTCGGCGACGACCAAGCGCCCCGGCTCCAGGTCCGCCGCCGGCTCGCCGTCGCCCAGGCGCTCGCCCTCGAGCGCCGGGCGCAGCCCGAGTGGCCCGTCGCCGCGCCCGTCGTCCAGCGCCCACACCGGCACGCCGGTCTCCACCAGCCCGAGCAGCAGGGCGTCCTCGACGATCCCGCCCTCCCCGCCGAACCGTCCGCGCACCAGGCGGCTCACGACCGCCTCCTCCACCGGCGTGCGCAGGCGATCGGGGTCCACGCCGGCCTGCCGGAAGAAGACCCGGTAGGCGGCGGGCACCGGCTCGCGCCGCAGCTGGATGGCGCGCGCCCCGTGGAAGCGGCTGGACAGGAGGCGCAGGCGCTCGCGCAGGCCCGGCGGCGTGCGCCCGTGGCGCGCGGGCACCGCGAGCGACACCAGCGCCAGCTCCGGGAACTCGAGCGCCAGCTCGCGCTCCACCCAGCCGTCCTCCAGCCGCGGGTCGCGCCCCAGGTCGCTCATCGCGCCGCAGGCGGCTGCCAGCCCTTGGCGCCCGCGGCGCGCTCCAGCGCCGCGATCCGGCGCTCGAGCTCGACGGCGCCGAGCTCGCCCACGCTCGTCGCCCGCACCTCGCCGCCCGGGAGCGCGTACGTGATCTGCGGGCACACAGCGACGCCGAAGAGGTTGGCGAGGATCCCGTCGCGGTCGTATCCCACGGGGAACCGCCAGCCGTGGCTGCGGACCACCGCGCGTAGTCCGTCGCGGCTGCCGCGGATCGACACGGCGGCGATCTGCACGCCGGGATGGCGACCGCGCAGCGCCTGCAGGCGGTCGAGCTCGCGGCTGCACTGCGCGCCGCGCGTGGCGAGGAAGGCCAGCACGACCGGACCGCGCTCGGCGAGCTGGCACGAGTTCAGGATGGCCGGGCCGCGCACCGCGCAGGCGGGGCGCGCGCCCGCCGAGCCCTGGCCGGCCTTGCGCGCCACGTTGACGTCGCCGTCGAGCCCGCTGAGCGCCAGCGGCGCGGCGAACGGCGGCAGGCGCGACCCGATCGCCGGGCCCTGGGACCCCGGCCCGCTGCTGCGCAGGGTGTTGAGCGAGATGTAGGCCAGCAGGAGGACCGCCACCACGCCGACGAACCACCCGTAGCGGCTCGCGCCCGGCGGCGGGCGCGCGGGCGCGAGCGGCGCACGCTCGCGGCCCGTGGTGCCGTGGTCGCGCTCGTCGTCCCCGAAGCCGAGCGGCCCGCGATCGAGCTCGCGGTCCTCGGGGCTCACGCCGCGGGCGCGCGCTCGACTCGGCCCCGCCGGCGCGGCAGCCGCAGGCG